>NZ_JAFMOS010000582.1 GCF_019049755.1 Rahnella perminowiae | reverse complement strand
GGGTATTACTTCGCAGGGGGAAGAGCTGAAAAATCTATCAGAAATCGTAACCTACTGTAGCCACCACCGTCCGTTCCTGACCCCAGTAGCAGTAGCTGGTGCCGTAACAGGCTGCGACATATTTTTTGTCGAACAGGTTGTTAGCGTTCAGCTGCACATAGGCGCCTTTCAGTTGCGGATTGAACTGCACCAGATTCATACGCAGTGACGCGTCAACCAGCGTGGCGGAAGGCATGTGGCGGGTGTTTTCGTTATCCGCCCATTGGGTGCCGATGTAACGAACACCTGCACCCATATCCACACCAATCGGCGTGTTGTACTGACCCCAGATGGAAGCCATTTGCTTTGGCGTCACATACGGTGTGTTACCGTTGTTCTCAGCCGCATCACGGATACGCACTTTGTTGTAGGTGTAACCGGCCATCACGTTGAAGCGTTCGGTAACCTGTTTCTTAGCTTCCAGCTCCAGCCCCTGTGAGCGGATTTTACCCGCCGGCTCGTAGTAGCTGCCGACCACCACGCGGTTACCCACATCTTTCTGAGTCAGATCATACAGCGCCGCGGTGTACATATCAGAAGTACCGACAGGCTGGTATTTGATCCCGGCTTCGTATTGCTCACTCTGCATCGGTTTCAGCAGCGTGCCGTCAGCGCCCGGCAGGGCAGATGGCGTCATCGCCTGGCTGTAGCTGACGTACGGAGAAATCCCGTTGTCGAAGGCGTACAGCAGGGAAGCGCGGCTGTTAAAGTGGCTGTCTTTACGTTCGCTGTTGCTCTGCGTGCCGTAAATGCTTTCGTAGCTGCGGCTGGAGGTTTTCAGCGTGTCGTAACGGCCTGACAGGGTCAGATACCATTTGTTCCAGTTCATTTCATCTTGCAGATAGGTACCCATCTGCTCATAACGGTTTTTACCGCGTTTAAGGCTGTAATAATCCAGTGCATCACCGCCCACGCCGGTGTACGGGTTGAGGTTTTCAGCGTAAGCAGCGTCAGATTTCACATCATTGATAAAGTGGGAATAGTCAAAGCCCAGCACCACTTTATGCGCCAGTTCGCCGGTGGCGAAATCCGCTTCAAGCTGGTTATCAATCGCGAAGGTATCCAGGGATGATTTTTCACCGGAATAATAACGGCTCATCTCGGTACGATCCGCATTCCAGCCGGCCTGATACACCTGATCCAGTTCGGTATTGGAATGGGTGTAGTTGGCGTTCTGGCGGAATGACCATACATCGTTAAATGCATGCTGGAATTCGTAGCTGTAGATTTGTTCCCAGCGTTTGAACTGATTGCGCGTGCTTTCACCATCAAAGAAACCGCGGCTCAGTTTCTGTCCATAGAGGCTGCCGTCAGCCGGAACGGCGGCATGGTAGCCACCGGACGGATCTTTTTGCAGATACGCGCGAAGTAACAGCGAGGTGTTTTCATCCGGCGTCCACAACAGTTGTGGCGAAATCGCGTAACGCTCTTCACGCTGATGATCATACTGCGTATCGCTGCTGCGGGTCATACCGGTCAGACGGAACGCCAGCTGATCATTGATGGCGTTGGTGTAGTCGAACGCGCCGCCTTTAGTATTTTGCGTGCCACCGGAAAGCTGGAAATGACCTTCTTCAGCAAACTGCGGGCGCTTGGTCGATTCCACCACCACGCCGCCAGGAATGCTCTGACCGTAGAGGGCAGAAGAGGGGCCTTTCACCACATCAATACGTTCCAGGAACCATGGGTCAACCTGGATGGAGTTGTAGGTCGAGCCATCGCTGAGGATACGCAGGCCATCGAGGAAGGTGTTGTTGACGTCACCGCCATGGAAACCGCGCAGGGAGATGGTGTCATAACGCGTTGCGCCGCCGGCAAAGTTGGTGAATACGCCCGGTGTATAGTTCAGCGCAGCGTTGACGGTGGTGGCATTCTGATCCGTCATTTGCTGACGGGTCACGACAGAAACTGCCTGGCCCGTGGTAATCAGCGGCTGATCCGTTTTGGTCGCGCTTTTACTGGTTTTCGCGCTGTAACCCTGGGTCGGCGCATCGGCGGTATCCGCAGGCGCAGCTTTGACAATGACGGTGTCTTCAGCTGCCATTGAGGCAACCGGCATTGCCAGCGCGCACATGAGCACCGAGCGTTTGAGGGGGAAAGCCAACAACATATTCATAATCCCTATAAATAACTCAATAAATTATTGAGTGATTAATTGATGCATGTGTAATAAACCCAAAAGCCAACATTTGTTCCGCCTAAAAACGGCTATACGTGACAGACGGTAACGTAACCGAACCTGGCAAATGTTAAACTTAATGATAATTGTTATCATTATTATTTTGTAAATTCAAGGGAACTTACTTCAAAAAGTGTGAAATGACGCAGTTTTAACCTGATGAAAACGAGGGTATTTTGAGAGGGGCACTAAAAATTCGGGCAAAAATGGCCGCGAGTGATTACGGTTAATAGGGCATTTTTAAATATTTTCATTACCTAAAATTCACTGCCGGGAGGCGAAAATGAGTCAGGGGAGTCAGGAGGAGTACAACGGGAAATGGGCTGCGGTCGATGATTATCTGGTAAGTCATCTCGTGCAAAGCGATCCGGTTCTGGAACAGGTGCTGAAAAATAACCATCAGGCCGGTTTACCCGCGCACGATGTGGCACCCAATCAGGGGAAATTACTGGCGCTCCTGGCACAAATTACCGGCGCGCAAAAAGTTTTGGAAATCGGCACGCTCGGCGCGTACAGCACACTCTGGCTGGCGCGGGCATTACCGGCGCTCGGAAAAGTCGTGACACTGGAAGCCGATCCGCATCACGCCCGTGTCGCAAAAACCAATATTGAACTGGCCGGTTTGCAGGACAAAATTACCTTACACGTCGGTCCTGCCGCCCAAACGCTGCCAGGGCTTCAGGCAGAAGCCCCGTTTGATCTGATTTTCATTGATGCAGACAAACCGGGTAATCCGTTGTATCTCGAGTGGGCGCTGAAACTGTCGAAACCGGGTACATTGATTATTGGCGATAACGTGGTGCGGGAGGGTGCGGTGGTGGATCCGCACAGCGACGACGCCCGGGTACAGGGCGTGCGTCGCTTCATTGAGATGATCGAACAGGAGCCGCGTTTATCTGCGACCGCGCTGCAAACCGTCGGCAGCAAAGGCTGGGACGGTTTTGTGCTGGCACGGGTCACCGGTTAACCGGGCTTAACGCGCCAGCCCGAAGCCAATGTCAAACAGCGGGTTTTCGCTGTCATGCGGCATATCGGATTGTTGTCTGAGCACCGCTTCCTCAGACGATGGCAGTTCAAACGGTAGCTTTCCGGTATAAGCTTCAGGGCTGGTCAGGCGGCTAAACAGCACGGTATCGCTGACACCAAAATTACCGATAACCGCTTTCGCTTTGTCTGTCACATTGGTCAGGATCGCCGGACGGTCGAGATAAACAGTCACGATTGTCGGCACCGCTTTGCTGGCTTTCACAATGGCCTGATAATCCGCATTGTCGCCGGTAAAGGCCAGTGAACCTTCATGATGGCGTTTGCCGAAGAACCAGGCTTTATGCGGTTGTTCATACGGCGCATGGGCGCGGATCAGCGCAATATCGGCTTTCTCCGGCGTATCCACCACGGTAAAACCGGCTGCTTTTGCGGCCTGCGGTCCGATGCCATACAGCCAGATTTTTTTGCCTTTTTTCAGCGGCAGCACGTCTCCGGTGTTTTGCAACAGTACCAGCGAATGTCCCTGAGCCGCATCGGCTTCTTTTTGCCAGTCAGCCCGCCCGACGGTCCGGGTGGCGTACTGCACATCGACATACGGATTTTCAAACAGACCGGTCCTGAATTTTTGTTCAAGAATACGCACGACAGATTCGTCCAGACGCTGTTCAGTCAGCTGCTTTTCATTCACCGCATTGACCAGCAACTGCGAGTCGGTCACGCCGCCAAACTGATCAACACCCGCCTGCACGGCTTTCACGAAACGCTGCTGCGGCGTCAGGTTTTCAACGCCCCATGACATGCCGCCCGGCACCGGTTCTTTGCCTTGCGGCGAACCGTTCAGGCAATCATTTTCACAATTGCTGGTGATCAGCCAGTCGCTGAGAATGACGCCTTTGAAACCGTATTGTCCGCGCAGAATATCGGTCAGCAACTGATGGCTGAATCCGGCTCCGACCTGTTCGAGCGGTTTACCGTCCACGGAGACATTTTTCAGGATCGAATACGTCGGCATTACGCTGGCGACATTGGCTTCAAACGCGCCGGTAAAAGGATAAATGTGTTCTTTGAGATTGTTGCCGGGGAAGACGGCGTTTTTGCCGTAAACATTGTGACTGTCGAAACCGTTTTCAGCCGCACCGTACCCGACCCAATGTTTGACCACAGCGATCACGCTGCCCTGATTGAGCCCGTCGGCACCGTTTTGCATCCCTTCGATATAACCGCGCACCATGTTATGCACCCGCGTCGGATCTTCGCCGAAGGTACCGCTGATACGTGCCCAACGTGGCTCTGTTGCCAGATCAGCCTGCGGTGAAAGTGCCTCACGAATGCCGACGGCCAGATATTCCTGACGGACAATATCGGCGTAACGACGGGTAAGTTTTTCATCCCCAATCGCTGCCAGTCCTAAAGTTTCCGGCCACCGGGTGAATTTACCGGAAGAGGTACTCGCGCCGACCAGATATTCAAATGAGTTACGCGGATCGCTGCTGATGGTGACCGGAATGCCGAGTCGGGTGTTTTCGGCAATCTGTTGCAGTTTATTGTTTTCCCGGGCCATCACGGCCGGATCATCCGCAGAAAGCCGGGTGATCAGACTGTTCACTTTGGTGCCGGCAATCATCTTTTCCGCCGCATCTGTATCATAATACGTCCCGGCCCCAACCGGACTGCTGGCGGTCGGTGCGGAACCGTGCATCATCACACCGGCTTTTTCTTCCAGCGTCATGCGTTTCACCAGATCCGCTGCGCGTGCCTGCGGCGTCAACCGCCAGTCTTCATAAGGTTCCAGTTTCCCGGAATGATTGAGATCCTTGAACTGTAAACCGTCGACAGTCAGCAGCGTTACTTCGCGCTGGCTAAGTTCCGGTTGTTTATCGGCGGAAAAAACAGAAGGTGAGCAAAGCAGCAGGGCAGCGACAGCAAGGCTCAGAGGTTTGATTTTCATCATCGTCCTTAATGGTTGATAACTATAGAAGAACTCAATTCCCAATCAATAACCTATTTGCCTGCTGAATGTTGCGATCTGCTTCGCAATGATGTCAGCCGAATGCCAGTCCGAGCACCGCGCCAACGGCCAGTACCCACAACGGATGGATTCGCTTACTCAGCGACAGCAGCGTGCACAGCGCGATCACCCCAGCCAGGGGCAGTGTGGTCGCTGACGCTTTGGCGATCAGTAATCCGCTTGATACCACCAGCCCGACGGTTACCGGTACCAGCCCGCGCTGCACAATTTGCCGCCAGGGACGGTCTTTGTAACGTTTCCAGCCGCCCATCACAATAAGCGTAATAATCGAGGACGGGCCAAATTTTGCCAGCGAGGACACCAGCAGGCCTGACCATCCGGCAACCTGCCAGCCAATCAGCGGCACGATCATCATATTCGGGCCGGGAGCGGCCTGCGCCAGAGCGAACAGGGCGCTGAATTCCTGCGCGCTCATCCAGTGATGCACCTGTACCACCGCCCGTTGCATCTCAGGCAGAATGGTATTTCCGCCACCAAATGCCAGCACGGAAAGTTCGGTAAATAACAGGGCAAGAGAAAGCAGAACCGGCATCAGAATTTACTCCTCGCGCAGATGAAAATACTGACCGGGGCCAGCACCAGCATGACGGGCAGCATAGGCATGCGGAACGCAGCAATCGCCATCACACCGACAGCGACCAGCGCCAGTTGCAACCATTTACCCCGTAACGGGGCGAGCATTTTGATGCCGGTCGAGAGCAGTAAACCGGCGGCGGCGGCCGCCATCCCGGCGAACAGATGTTCCACCAGCGGTTGGTTCTGATAACGTGCATACACCAGGCCGAGCAGCACCACGCAAATCGTCGGTGCGAGGATCAGCCCGAGCAGCGCCGATAATGCGCCACGTAACCCGCGAAACTCCATCCCCAGGGCGACCGACAGATTAATAATATTACCGCCGGGTAAAAACTGGCACAGTCCGAGCAGTTCGGTGAACTGATCTGCAGTCAGCCAGCGGCGTTTTTCCACCAGCATGTGCCGCGCCATGGGCAATACGCCACCGAAACCGGTCAGGCCAAGGATGAAAAAACCCATAAACAGTTGCCGGCAACCGGGCTGCGGCGCGCTCTGAACCTCTGTATCAGTCATTAATTTATCCTGCGTTTGTGCTGACATTTTCACACACCCCCTTAAAAGTCATTCAAAGCCGTCTGAGGCGTAAAATTCTGTTAAGGATCATGCGCGTGGATGTGCCATGATGTCTAATGCATTTATTAATGGCGAAAGATACTCTGTAGGTATGGATATGATTGAACTGAAACGTCTGAATGCGTTTGTCACCGTGGTGGAAGCGGGCAGCATTACCCGCGCCGCAGAACTGCTGTTTATCCAGCAGCCACCGCTGACGCGCCTGTTACAGGGACTGGAACAGGAATTTGGTATCTCTTTATTAGAGCGCTTGCCGCGCGGTGTGGTTCCGACCGAAGCGGGTGAAGTGTTATTACAGGAGGCCCGTGCCGTGCTGGCGCGCGCCGCTCAGCTCAGTGCCGCCATGCGCCGCGCTGCGCAGGGCGAACAGGGACGGATCCGCATCGGTTTTACCAGTTCCGCCGCGCTGCATACCTTCGTCCCCGCACTGCTGCGTCGCTATCGGACAATTTATCCGGCGGTCAGTACTCAGCTTGAGGAAAGTGGCAGCGGCGAGTTGCTGTCCGCCGTGGTGGCGGGGGAGCTGGATGTCGCTTTTGTGCGCATGCGCGTCAAAGATATGCCGGAATTAGAGATGGAAAAAGTGCTGGATGAACCGATGTGGGTGGCCGTGCCGGCGGGGCACAAACTGGCATCGCAAACGGCCGGTCAGCCGCTCAGACTTGAAGATCTGAGTAACGAACCTTTTGTCTTATACCGGCGGCGGGCCGGGCAGGGGTTGTACGATGCCATACTCGGGGCATATGTCCGCGCCGGTTTCAGTCCGCACATTGTGCAGGAAGCGCCGCGTTTAACTTCCTGTCTGAGTCTGGTCGGTGCCGGACTGGGGATTTCTATTGTGCCGGAATCCATGACCCGGCTGGGCGGAGACGGCGTGGTATTTTTGCCGCTGGACACCGCCACACAACTTAGCGCACCGTTGTATCTTGCGCGGCGGGAAGACAGTCATTCATCCGCTATAATCAATATGTTTTGCGATCTCGTGAAAACGCAACTGAAGGCAGATTAAAGATGTTGCCCGGAAATGTGTTTGCGGGTGGATTCCAGCGTAATGCCGTCAGATTCGATGGCATTCAGCAGCGAATCGAGCAGGCCGGGGAAGCGCGCGTCCAGATCGTCGCGGCGCAGTGAAAGCAAATTGGCGCGGCCGTCCGGGCGCTGCCAGATGACACCGCTGTCACGTAATACACGCCAGTGATGGGTCAGCGTCGATTTCGACAAACCCTGCAATAACGTGCCGCAGGGATGCTCGCCACCTTTGGCCAGCGTGCGCACAACGGCCAGGCGTAACGGATTTCCCAGCGCAGTCAGAACATTTTCGAGGCGGATCTGCTCCCGCTCAGGGTGGTTGGCTATCATATTGTTCCTTTACGTTAACGACGCTCATCGGCGGCCGCGCAATATAGCCTATCCCTCTGCTGCTGTACAACGCGACGGCCACTGACCGATTTCATCGATAGAATAAAATAATTGTACGATTATACACGTACAATTGTAGTATACTCTTCGCATTAAGAATTTTAGTACCCATTACTTTGTGACGGGACGTGAAAACCACTCTCCGCCAACTTAGCCATCAACCAGTAAGGACGTTATATGGCTCGCAAAACGCCAATCGAGCGCTACCGCAATATCGGTATCTCAGCACACATCGACGCAGGTAAAACCACCACCACCGAGCGTATACTTTTCTACACCGGCATGAATCATAAGCTGGGAGAAGTGCATGACGGCGGTGCGACCACAGACTGGATGGCTCAGGAACAGGAGCGCGGCATTACGATTACCTCTGCCGCCGTGACCTGTTTCTGGCGCGGGATGGATCACTCGTTCGATGAGCACCGGATTAACATTATCGATACCCCGGGGCACGTGGATTTCACCATTGAGGTGGAACGTTCCATGCGTGTACTCGACGGTGCGGTGATGGTGTACGACGCCGTGGGCGGCGTGCAGCCACAGTCTGAAACCGTCTGGCGTCAGGCCAATAAATACAACGTGCCGCGTCTGGCGTTCGTTAACAAAATGGACCGTCAGGGTGCAGATTTCTTTCGTGTCCGTCAGATGATGGTGGACCGTCTGAAAGCCAATCCGGTGCCGGTTGTGATCCCCATCGGTAAAGAAGAACATTTCACCGGTGTCGTGGATTTGCGCAAAATGCGCGCCATTTTGTGGGACGACGCGACACAGGGTATGACCTTTACCTATGAAGCCATCCCGGCAGAATTGCAGGCACTGGCGGAAGAATGGCGCGAGAAAATGGTCTCGGCAGCCGCCGAAGCCAATGACGCACTGATGGATAAATATCTTGAGGAAGGCTCGCTGACCGAGGATGAAATTACCGAAGGATTGCGCCTGCGCACCATCGCCGGGGAAATCCAGCCGATGTTGTGTGGCAGTGCATTCAAGAATAAAGGCGTGCAGCGCATGCTCGATGCCGTGATCGAACTGATGCCTTCTCCGCTGGATATTCCACCGGTTGCCGGCACGGATGAAGACGGTAACGAAGCCTTCCGTCATTCCGATGACGGTGAGAAATTCTCGGCCCTGGCGTTCAAACTGATGACGGACCCGTATGTCGGCCAGCTGACGTTTGTTCGCGTTTATTCCGGCGTGCTGAAAAAAGGCGACAGCGTGTATAACCCGGTACGCGGCAAGAAAGAGCGCATTGGCCGTATCGTGCAGATGCATGCCAATGATCGTATCGAGATTGACGAAATCCGTGCCGGTGATATTGCCGCCTGTGTGGGGCTGAAAGATGTCACCACCGGGGAAACGCTGTGTGACCCGTCTGATATCATCACGCTGGTGCGCATGGAATTCCCGGATCCGGTGATTTCGCAGGCCATCGAGCCAAAGACCAAAGCTGACCAGGAGAAAATGGGCATCGCGCTGTCACGACTGGCGTCAGAAGATCCGTCGTTTCGCATCCGTACGGATGAGGAATCCGGCCAGACGATCATTTCCGGCATGGGCGAACTGCATCTGGAAATCATCGTTGACCGTATGAAGCGTGAATTTGGTGTGGAAGCCAACATCGGCAAACCTCAGGTAACGTACCGTGAAACGGTGCGCAAAACGGTCACCGACGTCGAAGGGAAGTTTGTGCGTCAGTCCGGCGGTAAAGGTCAGTATGGTCATGTGGTCTTCACCCTCGAACCGCTGCCTGCGGGAACGGGCTTTGAGTTCGTTGACGCCACCAAGGGAGGTGTGGTGCCGCGCGACTATATCCCCGCTGTCGAAAAAGGGGTCACGGAAGCGCTGAACAACGGCATTCTGGCGGGCTATCCGGTGGTGGATGTGAAGGTGACGCTTACCTTTGGTTCTTACCACGAGGTCGATTCCTCAGAAATGGCGTTCAAAATGGCGGCGATCTTTGGTTTCAAAGAAGCAGCGAAACGTGCCGATCCGGTGATTCTGGAACCGATGATGAAAGTGGAAGTGGAAACACCGGAAGAGTATGCCGGTGGCGTGATGGGAGATTTATCATCGCGTCGCGGTACGGTGCAGGGCATGGAAGAGATCGCGGGCGGTGGCGGTAAAATTATCAAAGCCGAAGTGCCGCTGTCTGAAATGTTCGGCTACTCCACCGTTTTGCGGTCGATGTCGCAAGGCCGTGCAACCTACAGCATGGAGTTCAACCACTATGCCGAGGCACCACGCAATGTGGCGGAAAATATCATTGCATCGCGTGGAAAATAAGCATAACAGGCGTACTCTCCGCCAGAGACAAAACGGTCCGCAAGGGCCGTTTTTTTGGTTTTTGAAAAGGATGCGATAGATTATGGCTTCATTGTGTGACACTCTTGTGCGCATGTCATGTGTGTATAAAGAGGGTGTTATGTTATCCATAGCAGGAAATAAGAAGCGAACCAATGTCACATTGAGTGCCGATCTGCTTGAACAGGCCAAAGCATTCGGCATTAACCTGTCAGCCACGTTTGATAAAGCATTAGGAGAAGCGGTGAAAGAGAAACAAAGGGCACTTTTTTTAGAAGAAAATCAGCAAGCAATGGATTCATGCAATGCCTTTACTGAAAAGGCAGGACTCTTCTCTCAGGGACGCGGAGTATTGTAATGGCGCAATTTGATGTGTATGAAAACAGGGGGGATGGCAAAAACCTTTATCCCTATTTTATGGATATTCAGAATCCATTATTTGAAAGACTGAACGAACGGGTAGTGATCCCGCTGACTTCACTCAGTAATCTGAGGCCCGTCAGGCATCTTCACCCTCTGGTGCGTATACAAAATCAACAATATGTGCTGATGACAAATCTGCTCACCAGCGTCAGTACAACGCAGTTGCGACATGAGCCCGAGTTTAATGCCGATATTCATCGTGCGGATGTCGTGGCTGCTCTGGATTTACTGGTGACAGGAATTTAAGGCGCAGACATTTGCGCCTTATTTATACACGCCGAATTAGCTGACCAGTTTACTGACGATGTTCGCGACGTGTTTGCCCTGATGTACGGCAATACGCAGTTCTTCTGCGCTTGGCTGTCGTGAACCATCGCCACCGGCAAGCGTGGTTGCACCGTAAGGGGTACCGCCGCGAACCTGTGAAATATCAAACAGTTCCGGCGTAGTGTAACCAATCGGGACGATAATCATGCCGTGGTGGGCGAGGGTGGTCCAGGTCGAGGTGATGGTCGTTTCCTGTCCGCCGCCGGTGCCGGTTGAACTGAATACGCTGGCGACTTTGCCTGCCAGTGCGCCTTTAGCCCATAGCCCGCCGGTTTGATCGAGGAAGGTACGCATTTGTCCTGACATATTACCAAAACGGGTCGGTGTCCCGAAAATGATGGCATCGTAATCAGCGAGCTCAGCGGGCGATGCCACTTCCGCAATCTGGTCAGTTTTACCGCCAGCGGCTTTAAAAGCCTCTTCAGGCATGGTTTCGGGTACGCGTTTTATCGTGACTTCAACCCCGGGTACGCTGCGTGCACCTTCTGCAACACTTTGTGCCATCGTTTCAATATGACCATACATGGAATGATAGAGAACCAGTACTTTTGCCATTTTTAACTCCTCATGAGGTGATGTTTTTTCCGTATCGGATGCGGGCTTCTGTCCGGTAATACGGGCGAAAAATCCGCTTAAAAATCCCACGTTTTCTCCTCCACCAGTCGGTGATTGTAATGAGCGGGAAAGTCCATCGTCCGCGCATCATCGGGGAGTTACAAACGCAAATTTTTGAACAGTCTCTTCAATTAATTAGAGCAATTAAGCTTATTTTATACAGCCCCCTTTTACCTCATGGGGCATGGATGGGACATAACTGCTTAACCAGCTCTTTCATTCGTTTGATATCAGAGGACTCCATACCGCCGTATTGAGATTTGCACTTGTAATAGCTGGCTTCCGACACGCCGTTTTCGCGGCACACATCCTTAACATGCCGACCCCTTCAACTTCTTTTAGAACTCGCAGAATCTGAGTTTCAGTGAAACGCGCTTTCTTCATGATGAGCCTCCTTTGGTTGTATTTTAACCAGGTAACTCTATCAAGCGGTAAGACTAAATTCAGGGGGGACTAAAGAATGACCGCCAGACAGCATAATGTGAAAAAGGGGGCATACGGCCCTTAATCGTAAAGCCATCTTCCGGCCTTAGCAGACTCAATAATCATCTCGACAGTAAGAGGTTTGTACACCTTGTTTTTGTACTGCCGTCGAAGCCGAAACCACCACCACGGCAATTCAGGCTCAAAATAATTATCGAGATTAAAGTTGTCATAGCTGATGCCATACCGAGTGAAGAGGTCAATCAGCATTTCCCCTAATTCGTCAGTCACTAAATTAAAGTGTTCCTGAAACGTCCAGTCTTTGCTGACAGGTTTCCTCCACTCACTGTATTTTTCCGTGATGTAATTGAGAATCTCATTTTCATCTACTTCCATCAGAAATACGGCCATGCAATGCGGTCCTGAGGGTAGGCGATAAGGTTGTATTTATCGCGTGTATCCTTTGCCACGATTGCAGAAATTATTACCGCCTGAGCGTAACCTAAATACGGAACCCAGCGACCAACAATAGTACCAATCTGGTTTGTGTTCCTTACCTGACCATAGGCGATTGTCGGGATTTTCAGGTTGTTTGAAAGCTTCGCATCCCTGAAGATTCTGCGTGACATTTTTGATGCAATGCTTGTCCTGTTACCCTTTGAACCTAAGACTTTGCGTTTGGGTATAAGTGGCGCTCCAGCAATGATGGTTGCCGCAGTTTCTATTTCTATTCCGGCGTGATGGGAGAAGGACTCCAGGAAGATTAACCAAAACAACTCTTCTTTAGTAACGTTGTCGTTGCCGTGGTAGAAGTATGTCCCGTTTAGCGTTTCAGTAGTGTCCATCTAATCGCTTCCATTCCAGGTTTAAGTTATCGAAATACTACCACCAAGAATAAGGGAAAGGAGGCTAAAAAGAAGTTTTCAGGGAGTAGATCAGCAGTGATCAAACAGGCCCGGATCTCTGATTTATCCTGGCACCGATATTGTGAGGAGATCAAAGACCCGGAGGTTTCAAAAAGTCCGTGAAACTAAAACAGGTGTGCTTACATACCCCTGTCAGGGGGCGCTTTCCCAACTGACCAATATGGAGACTTCATCCGGTTTGGCAATAAACTTACTGAGCGTGGCAGTGTGACCGTCTTTCATTATCACCGAGACGGCAACGCCCGTCACACCCTCGGTCAGAGGGGTTTCCTCGACGCGCTGTAACATTTTCAGGCAGACATATTGCTGCTCCGGCGGCAGGTGTTTGAATTTATCGCTATGGCGTTTTTTCATTTGTGACTGGCCTTGAAAGAGATGAAGAGGCTGAAACGGTCAGCCTCTTTTTAATCGTGCGATTACCAGCCAACGCTCATGCCTGCGCCATAACCCACGTTATTCTGTGAGTCGTCGGAGACTGACATTTTTACGATGGTGGCCCTGCCCGCGTGGAAGGAAGCACCGACTGACAGGGCATTCTCTGAATCATAACCGCCCACACCAGCACCCACCGCGAACTGCTGAGATTCCTGCACCTGCGGAATATTGGCCTGAGCCATGGCAGAGGCTGAACCGGCCGCCGCTTCTTTTTTGTTGTCATCAACCCGCGTTTTCAGATCAGAAAATCTTTTATTGGTGTAGTCATTTGCCTGAGCCAGTGTACGGGCATCGCCCGCAGCCCGGCTGTGGGATTCCGCTAAGACTTCGGCGTGAGCTCCTGCGGCTAATTGCTGGATTTGCTGATCGTAGTATATATGTTCGATCTGCTGTTCATGGGCAACTTTAGCCTGAGCGGCGGCGATCTGTTTTTTCGTTTCTGCCTGCGTTTTCTGTGTTGAGTCCTGAGCTGTCTGGGCGAGAGCAACCACATCCACATGTTGCATCGAAGTCCGCTGACGATTCGCTTCTGCCATTTCATCACCCTGGATAGCTTCGCTGTTGGCATTAACTTTAGACATGTCGGCATCTTTTCCGTCAGTACCTGCTAAGCCGGTGTCGCCCTTAGCGCCATCTTTGCCATCGATTCCATCTTTACCATCAAGGCCATCATGAGGGGCATTCGCCGCCGCATAACGCAAAGCAACCTGTTCAGCTTGTTTTTTTTGCATCTGTGTCTGAACGTCTACCGGTATACCTGTGGGATCATTTTTTATGGGGGTGAGTAATACCGGCGTTCCTGTTGGATCATTTTTGACAGGTGGTTGCGCAACCGAAATCGTGTGTTCCGCCGGAGTCAGGTTGGTCATGGGAAGAGTGGCTGTCTGTGTCATCGGCGTTTCCATTCTTGCCAGGGGATCAAAAACAGGCATCTGAACATTGCTTGAACCATTCCAGTAGGTGTTGTTTTTGAGATAGTCGGAAACCTGAATAAGGTCGTTTTTCCGCAAGATCTCATTCTGCTTATCTGAAGGAATTTCCGGATTATTGGCAAAGTAGGCTTTGGCAGCCTCCAGGTCATCCCCCGAAAGTTGTGCATGAACAGCCGGAATAACACTTGTTGAGAGCACCACACCAAGGCATATGCGCTGAACGGCTATGCGTAGTGCCCGGAAGTCCGCCGGAGCCTGAAGCCTGTGTTTCTTACCGGCTTTGCCAGCGGCGATGATCTGAATGTTGCATTCTGTAAACTGAGTGTTCATTTGTTTTTTCCGATCTTGAAATAAGTATCTATTAGCGACAAATAAGAGGTGTTATCAGGATGATGTTTTTGTCTCTTCAACAAAATCATACATACAATGAATGTGACTTGCTTCACACATCAACCGGTCATTTGACTTATGTCAAGAAACGTAAAGTTATTGCGCTACATGAGTTTGTTTCATCCAGAGCCATCTTTGGTGGCTAACAGACACGAGTTTTTGTTTCTGTAACTATCAAAAGGAGCGTTTTTAGTCGCCAGTAGCGACCAGATGAAATATCTATAAGATTCTTGTACAATATGCGCGGGTTTAAGAAATTGGGGATAAGTGAATGGCAGATAACGCAAAAGAATTCCTGGACTATGTCCGGAGGCTGGATATTGATCAGCCCGCGTTGTGTATTCTGCTCGGACTGCCACGCAGCACGTTAAATAAGTGGATCAATGGTACGGTGACACAGATCCCTCAGGTGGCGGTAACCGCAGTGAGAATGTTGTGGTTTATACGTAACAGTGATGAAGCCCTGTTTGAAAAGTGGGCGATGGTGCAGGACTTTGGTGTGACTGCCGATTATGCCGTCAATGACAAAGCCCAGGAGTTTTTACATACCATTAAGCGCGAACCGAGTGCGCCCATCAAAAAGTTGCTGACCCAATAATTGCGCTGACAGGACGTGGTGTGCGAGATAAAGAACGTGAAAAAAGGCGATTACCCAGAGAGGTTAATCGCCTTTTTTACGATCAGGGCTGGGTGGAAACGTCAGACCACAACGTCGAAAATCATCTTCACCGGTTCGATATTAGTGAAGTTCGCCACGTCGGCGACGAAATCTGCAGCATTACCTTGCATGCCTTTTTCGAAGTCTTCCATTGAGTTGCAATAAATATGGCAGGCGGCGATGAAGGGCGCCTCCGCCGGTGCATCTGCGGGTATTTTATCGATGGCGTAAGAATGGCAAAACTCCCCCATCCTGCGTTTGATCAAGGGTAAATGTACATCCCGATAATAATCATGATCAAAGGTTCCGTTTTCAATATTTGGATACAGCACACTGTATTTAATCATTTTATGTCTCGTCTTATTCCCGGATAAAAATCAATTTTAGCTTACCGGCTAATGATATGCCTCGCCATTTGTGCCCGATGTTATTTATCTGAAAAATCATTCATCTGCATACATGTACTATGCTTAATGAATTGATATTTAGCATGGGATAGACATGGGATTTTTAGGTTGGACAGCGGCGGTCGGAGGACTGCTATTGATTATGTCGCTCGCATCCGGGTGGATTTCCCGCGGTCCGGTGACAACGTTCGGTTTATATCTGGCTGCGGGGATCGTTTGTGGTCCCTGGGTTCTGAATTTATTGCATATCGATCTGGTGGCGTATTCCACGCTCACCGCTCATTTCACTGAAATCGCCATGGCGGCGTCATTATTTATTACCGGACTGAAACTCCGCTTGCCTTTTCGCGCACAAAGCTGGCGTGTTGGTGTATTACTCGCTTTTCCTGCCATGTTACTCACCGTCCTGTGCGTCGCCGCTATTGCTCATTACATTACCGGTATTTCCTGGCCGCTGGCCCTTGCATTGGGTGCCATTATCGCGCCGACGGATCCGGTGCTGGCCAGCATGATTGCCGTGAATGATGCCAATGATGACGACGGGTTGCGGGTTGCGCTTTCCAGCGAGGCAGGGATGAACGATGGTTCGGCGCTGCCTGTGCTGATGCTGGCGCTGATGCTGTTCACGGCGCAGGACGGATTATCTTCACACGAATGGTGGCACTGGGCATGGCGCGATGTGGTCTGGGCGTTGCTCGGCGGGCTGGCAATTGGTTTTGCGATGGGGAAACTGGTCGGGCTCAGTGCGACGCGTTTTCACAGCCGTCAGCGTACGGTTGCACCGAGTGATTTTCTGGCGCTGTCGCTGATAGCGCTCAGCTATGCGGCTGCGCAATCTCTCGATGCTTCCGGTTTCCTTGCGGCATTTGCCGCCGGTGTCGGGCTTCGCAGCGCGGAAGTACGCGTCGTCTCCCTGCATCCGCCGGAAGATCTGAGTGAGGGGTCGCGTCCGCCACCCGCTGAAGTCATGGTCAATCCTCACCAGCGTCACTCGATGCAAGCGGAAATGCCACGCAATTCGATCGGACTGATGGTAGGTGATGCACTGTCGTTCGGCGATACCATTGAGCGGATTTTTGCTGCGGGAATTGTCATGGTGCTTGGAATCACGCTGGCAGAACACTGGGAACCGACGGGACTGCTGATCGCCGCGCTGCTGTTTATTGTCATCCGTCCTCTGGCTGTTTATATCACGACAATCGGCGTACATGTGCCGAAGGGGAGACGGCTGATGCTCGGCTGGTTTGGTATTCGCGGTATCGGCAGTATGAATTATATCGCTTATGCCTGGACGCACGGACTGCATGGTGCGGACGCCAACTATATGACTAACATTGCGTTCACGGTGATTGTCGCCAGCGTGGTTATCCACGGCATAACGGTATCACCGGTGTTGCACTGGCGGCAGGCGAGGCAGGAGGCGGCGCAGGAAGAACGGGAAGCACGGGAAAAAAGGCAGCAGGAAGATGCATAAAAAAACGGACGCTCAGGGCGTCCGTTTTTGTCTCAGGCGTTGCGGTCAGGCAATCTGTTTTTTACTGAGGCTGAACATAAATAACACCGCGGCACACAGCACGACAGAAGGGCCGGCAGGTGTATCATAGAATGCCGAGAACGTCAGGCCGCCGGTCACGGCAACAATGCCCGTTATCACCGCCACATACGCCATTTGTTCCGGCGTTTTAGCGAAGCGCCGCGCGGTCGCGGCGGGAATAATCAGCAATGAGGTGATGATCAGCGCACCGACGAATTTCATCGCCAGACCGATGGTCAGCGCCGTTACCAGCATCAGGATGATGCGCGAACGTTGCAGGTTTACGCCATCGACATGCGCCAGTTCCGGACTGATGGTCATGGAAAGCAGCGCCCGCCATTGCCAGCACAGCACTGCAATCACCACCGTTACGCCAACGCCAATCATCCAGATGTCGCTGTATGTCACCGACAACAAATCACCGAACAAATATGCCATCAGATCCACACGCACGCCGGACATCAGGCTGACGACCACCAGCCCGAGTGACAGTGCGCTGTGCGCCATAATCCCGAGCAGGGTATCGACAGCCAGGTGCGGTTTACGTTCGAGCAATACCAGCAATACGGCCAGCAATAAAGTGACGGCGATAACGGTATAAAAAGGATTAATATTAAGCAGTAAACCAAAGGCTACGCCGAGGAGTGACGCATGAGCCAGCGTATCGCCGAAATAGGACATACGACGCCAGACGACGAACGAGCCCAGCGGGCCGGCGGCAATTGCCAGCAAAACGCCTGCCAGCCAGCCAGGTAATAACAGCGCGATCATGCGTCACGACCTCCGGTGTTGCGCAAAATTATCTTTCCCTTTAAATCATGACGATGGTTATGGTTATGTCGGTAAATAGCCAGCTGTTCTGCGCCACGATTACCGAACATCGCAATAAATTCAGGGTGCGCAGAGACCACTTCCGGCGAGCCGGAACAGCAGATGTGCTGGTTCAGGCACAACACTTCATCCGTTTTCGCCATCACCAGATGCAAATCATGCGAAACCATCAGCACGGCGCAACCCAATTCGCAGCGCAGGCTGTCGATCAGGTTGTACAGCGCCAGTTGTCCGTTGACGTCAACGCCCTGAGTCGGCTCATCGAGTACCAATAACTGCGGGCTGTTCATTAACGCACGCGCCAGCAGAACACGCTGGTTTTCGCCGCCGGAGAGTTTTTGCATCGGTTGATCCAGCAGATGCGCGGCCTGTACGCGTTTCAGGGCGGGCAAAATATCGCTTTTCTTCACACCGGGCTTCAGTCGCATAAAACGGCTGACGGTCAGCGGCATGGTAGGATCGAGATGAATTTTCTGCGGAACATAGCCGATACGTAAACCGGGTTCGCAGGTCATCTTGCCTTCTGTTGGCGCAATCAGGCCAAGCACAACGCGCACTAATGTGGACTTTCCCGCGCCATTCGGGCCGAGAAGGGTCAGAATTTTCCCCGGTTGCAGACTTAACGAGATGTTGGACAACACCCGTCGTGCACCGAAAGTCACTGAAATATTTTGGAGCGTAGCTAATGTGGACATGTCATAGGGTCTTGCAGAACAAATCGGATGTTATAATATTGCGTTTCGCTAAAAATAACCAGTTTTCCCCCAACCCGAAGATGAGTTCACTCAGCATGATACAGAAAAAAAGCGTTAAACGGATGTTTCTGGCCGCCGCAATATTAAGTTCAGGTGCGGTTTTCAGCACGCAGGCCGCTGTTCTGGCTTCCGTACGCCCGCTGGGTTTTATCGCATCCGCTATTGCCGACGGCGTCATGCCGACGCAAGTGTTGCTGCCGGACGGGGCGTCGCCTCATGATTTTGCATTACGCCCTTCCGATATTCAGCGTATGCGCAGCGCCGATCTGGTGGTATGGGTGGGGCCGGAAATGGAAGCGTTTATGACCAAGTCAGCAGCGCAACTGCCACCAATCCGTCAGGTCGCCATCGCGACGTTACCGGCAGTGAAACCATTGCTAATGAAAGGCAGTGATGACGATGAACATGACGAGGCTCATGAGCATGAGCATGAGGCGGATGAACACCGCCATGGCGAATATAATATGCACGTCTGGTTGTCACCGGAAATCGCCCGCGAAGCCGCCATTGAGATCCACAACAAGCTCGCAGAGCTGGTTCCGCAGAAAAAGCAACAATTAGATGTAAATTTGGCACGTTTTGAAGACGGGCTGACAAAAACTGACAAAAATATTGGTACTATGCTGCAGCCTGTGCAGGGTAAGGGATATTTTGTTTTTCACGACGCTTATGGCTACTTTGAAAAACACTTCGGCCTTTCGCCACGTGGTCACTTTACGATCAACCCCGAAATTCAACCTGGTGCACAGCGATTACATCTCATTCGAACACAGTTGGTTGAGCAAAAAGCGACCTGCGTTTTTGCTGAGCCACAATTCAGGCCAGCCGTCATAACGGCTGTTGCCCAGGGAACAAAAGTGCGTATGGGCACATTGGATCCCTTGGGGAGCAGCATTGCACTCGGTGCGGACAGCTACGTGAACTTTTTGTCACAGCTGGCGAACCAGTACCTGAGCTGCCTGAAGTAAGCTAAAAGGACAGAATTTAAGTGCAGCTGATAGCCCGATCTATCGCTCTGGCGTATAGCAACCTTCCGCGGCCCCATCGCATTATGCTGGGGTCACTTACCGTCGTCACACTGGCTGTGGCCGTATGGAAACCGTTAGCCTATCACCCGGACAATGACCTTTCCGATACCAAACCGCTGGTTAAAAATATCACCCTTGATAACCAGCAATTACGTTCACTGCTTCCTGAAGCCAGCGAGCCTATCGACCAGTCTCCCCCCGCCGATGATGACATTCCGCAAGATGATCTTGACGATAAAACAGTCAATGAAGCCGGCGTACATGAATATGTGGTTTCTACCGGCGATACGCTGAGTAGCATTCTGAATCAGTACGGCATTGATATGTCAGAAATCGCTGCACTTTCAGATGCCAACCGTGATTTACGTAATCTGAAAATCGGTCAGCAAATTTCGTGGACGCTCAATGATGCCGGTGATTTGCAACGCCTGACATGGGAAAAATCACGTCGCGAAACTTACACCTTTGACCGTTCGGGCAACACGTTTAAATCCTCTCTGGAAACCCTGAAAGGGGAATGGAAAGATTCAGTATTGAAAGGGACGCTGAACGGCAGTTTTGTCACCAGCGCCAAAGCCGCAGGGCTGAGCAGCGCTGAAGTCAGTGCTGTTATTAAAGCACTGCAGTGGCAACTTGATTTCCGTAAATTGAAGAAAGGCGACGACTTTGCGGTGCTGATGTCCCACGAAGTACTGGACGGTAAGAATGAGCAAAGTGAATTGCAGGCCGTGCATATGCGTACCGGCGGCAAAGACTATTACGCTGTCCGGGCTGAAGACGGCAAATTTTATGACCGCACCGGCAGCGGGCTGGCGAAGGGCTTTCTGCGTTTCCCGACCGGTAAACAATACCGCGTTTCTTCTAATTTCAACCCGCGTCGTCTGAACCCGGTGACCGGGCGCATAGCACCGCACCGTGGCGTCGATTTCGCCGTACCTGTCGGTACGCCGGTGCTGGCGGTGGGCGATGGTGAAGTGGTCGTTGCCAAGAATGGCGGCGCTGCGGGTAACTATGTTGCCATCCGTCACGGTCGTCAGTACATGACCCGTTATATGCATTTGCGTAAGCTGTTGGTGAAACCCGGTCAGAAAGTGAAACGGGGCGATCGCATCGCACTGTCCGGCAATACCGGCCGTTCAACCGGCCCGCATTTGCATTTTGAAATGTGGATTAACCAGCTGGCTGTGAATCCGCTGACGGCAAAACTGCCGAGAACGGAAGGGCTGACAGGTAAAGATCGCAGTACTTATCTGGCCACTGTTCGTGAGGTTGTTCCTCAACTGAAGCTTGACTGATCTCTTCGCGCTTAATTTTCCAAGGCAGTGATTTATTGCAAAATAAATCACTGCACTTATCATTAAGGCAGAATTTGTCATAAGAGCCTGAGCATGCAGCCAGAAAAAGAAAAACGATCGACTATTGAATTTATTCCGCAATTTCAGAAAGCCTTCTATCATCCGCGCTACTGGGGCGTCTGGCTGGGCGTCGGAGCGATGGCCGGAATGGCATATCTGCCGGCGAAGGTTCGCGACCCTATTTTAGGCAGCCTTGGCCGTCTGGCCGGAAAATTTGCGAAAGGCGCACGTCGTCGTGCGCAAATTAATCTGCTGTATTGTCTGCCCGAAACACCTGAAGCTGAACGTGAACATATCATCGATGAGATGTTTGCCACCGCTCCGCAATCTATGGTGATGATGGCTGAACTGGCCCTCCGTGATCCTAAAAAAATCATGCAGCGTGTTCACTGGCACGGCAAAGAAATTGTCGACCAGATGCATGCCGAAGGCAAAAATGTGATTTTTCTGGTGCCACACGGATGGGCTGTGGATATCCCGGCGATGCTGATGGCCGCTGACGGACAGCCGATGGCCGCTATGTTCCATAATCAGAAAAACCCGCTGACCGATTATCTGTGGAATACCGTTCGCCGTCGTTTTGGTGGTCGAATGCATGCGCGTAATGACGGCATCAAGCCGTTCATCAGTTCAGTGCGTCAGGGGTACTGGGGTTACTATCTGCCGGATCAGGATCACGGCGCTGAGCACAGTGAATTCGTCGATTTCTTTGCCACCTACAAGGCAACATTGCCTGCGGTCGGACGTCTGATGAAAGTGTGCCGTGCGTCGATCATCCCGCTGTTCCCTGTCTATAACGGCCACGAACAAAGGCTGGATATTTATGTGCGCCCGCCGATGGATGATCTGGCCACTGCCGATGACAATCGCATCGCACGGCGGATGAACGAGGAGGTGGAAGTGCTGGTCGGACCGAATCCGGAACAGTACACCTGGATCCTCAAGCTGCTTAAAACCCGAAAGCCGGGTGAACCTGAGCCTTATTCGCGCAAAGAACTTTATCCCAAAAAGTAACCATTAAAAATTTGAAAAGCTGAGGCTCACACCTCAGCTTTTTTGTATGTTTTTTTCAGGGATACGCCTGAGGAACGCGGCAATCAGCAATACGCCGGTCGCGCCGGAAATCATACCCGTCAGCATAAACATGCCGCTGCCGAGTACGAAATACAACTGCTTTGCCACTTCGATGCCCGCCGCAAATACCACAATTGTGATCAGCCCCAGCGTCGCCGCAACGGTGCCTTTGCCGGTCGGGCTGGAAAACAGTGTCAGACGGTAAAGCCCGGCATTTACCAGCCCTGAGCCCAGCGCATACAGGCTGAGCCCGCCAATTATCCAGCCCCAGGCGTGCACCATAAACAGCGCGGCACCGGCGCTGACCGCCAGACCGAGCACTATTGGGACAATGCCTATCCAGACGGGTGTGCGGATATTCACTTTCCCACTGATTTTGCTGAGTGTGATATTACCGATCATCAGCCCGGCGAATACCGGCACCTGTAACCATCCGTACTGTAGCGGCGTCATACCGGCATCCTGAATCAGTAATACCGGTGACTGCGCCACCCACGCCAGCAGCGGGAGGGTGATCAGCCCGATGGACAGCGACCCGAGAATCACGCCGGTATTGCTGAACACTTCGCGGTAATCGGTCAGTAAGCGGCGTATTGAAAATCTTTCCCCGCGTCCGGTGGCAGTTTCCGGCATGCTGCGCCACAGACCCCAGAATGAAAATGCAGAGACCAGCGAGAACAACACAAACATGGCTTTCCATGGCGCATAATGAATAAACGCCGCGCCAGCCAGCGGCCCGAGCAGGGGGGCTATCAGCGTGATGTTAGCCATCAGCGCCATCAGTTTAATGCTCATTGTTTCACTGAATGCTTCCTGAATGGCGGCATAACCCACTGCACCGATAAAGCACAGACTCATGCCCTGTAAAAAGCGCATCAGAATGAATTGTTCAATGTTTTGGGTAAAAACTGTCAGCAGGCACGTGGCGGTGAAGAAGGCCACGCCTGCCAGCAGGACAGGTCTGCGTCCGAGCCTGTCGGACAGCGGACCCAGCAGCCATTGCAGCAAAATACCGCCGCACAGATACGCGGTCAGTGAGGTGGAAACCCAGTCGGCACTGGCACTGAAATCACTGACCACCCGCAACATACCCGGCTGGATCATATCGTGGGCGATATAGGTGGCAAATTCGAATAACACCAGCGACAGCGGGAACAACCTCTGGCGAAAATTCAACCGCGAAGCGGGTTCGGAAACGGACGACATAACGTTAATAC
>NZ_JAFMOS010000583.1 GCF_019049755.1 Rahnella perminowiae | reverse complement strand
CCAGCCTTTTTGCGCTATAGAGTGTCAGTGATGTTTCACACTGTTTGAGCACTGAACTACTCTAATATCTCTTTCTATAGACGCCTTAATATATTGTTGCCTCTTGCTGTAGCTCATCTACAGATAACGCACAACGAAATGATTTAAGAGTGGTAGAAAACAGATATTGCGGAAAGCGTTTCTGCTTTCCGGTCGACATAAACGGTGTTGCATGAACTGTCCTTCTCAGGGCAGACAAGATTGGGTCACTGATCAGCGAGCTGAGGAACCCTATGGTTTACTCCTATACCGAGAAAAAACGCATTCGTAAGGATTTTGGTAAACGTCCACAAGTTCTGGACATTCCATATCTCCTTTCTATCCAGCTTGACTCGTTCCAGAAGTTTATCGAGCAAGACCCGGAAGGCCAGTACGGTCTGGAAGCTGCATTCCGTTCTGTATTCCCTATCAAGAGCTACAGCGGTAACTCTGAGCTGCAATACGTTAGCTACCGTCTTGGTGAGCCAGTATTTGACGTTAAAGAATGCCAGATCCGTGGTGTGACGTTCTCCGCGCCACTGCGTGTGAAACTGCGTCTGGTGATCTACGAACGCGAAGCACCAGAAGGTACGGTCAAAGACATCAAGGAACAAGAAGTCTATATGGGCGAAATTCCGCTCATGACCGAAAATGGTACCTTTGTGATTAACGGTACTGAGAGGGTTATCGTATCTCAGCTGCACCGTAGTCCGGGCGTATTCTTCGACAGCGACAAGGGTAAGACCCACTCATCGGGTAAAGTGCTTTATAACGCACGTATCATCCCTTACCGCGGTTCATGGTTGGATTTCGAGTTTGACCCGAAAGATAACCTCTTTGTGCGTATTGACCGTCGCCGTAAATTGCCTGCGACTATCATTCTGCGTGCATTAAATTACACGACTGAACAGATCCTTGACCTGTTCTTTGACAAGGTGACTTACCAGATCCGCGACAACAAGTTGCAGATGGAACTGGTACCTGAACGCCTGCGTGGTGAAACAGCTTCCTTTGATATCGAAGCTGACGGCAAAGTCTATGTAGAAAAAGGCCGCCGTATCACTGCCCGTCATATTCGTCAGCTTGAAAAAGACGAAATTCAGCGCATCGAAGTTCCTGTTGAGTACATCGCAGGGAAAGTGGTCTCTAAAGACTACATCGACACCAATACCGGTGAGCTGATCGTCCCGGCTAACATGGAATTGTCTCTGGATCTGCTGGCTAAGCTCAGCCAGTCCGGCCACAAAACCATTGAAACGCTGTTCACCAACGACCTCGATCATGGCGCTTACATGTCCGAGACTATTCGCGTCGACCCAACCAGCGATCGCCTGAGCGCACTGGTTGAGATCTACCGAATGATGCGTCCTGGTGAGCCACCAACGCGTGAAGCGGCTGAAAGCCTGTTCGAGAACCTGTTCTTCTCTGAAGATCGTTACGACCTGTCTGCAGTGGGTCGTATGAAGTTCAACCGTTCTCTGCTGCGTGATGAAATCGAAGGTTCAGGTATCCTGAGCAAAGACGACATCATTCAGGTTATGAAAAAGCTGATCGGTATTCGTAACGGCCAGGGCGAAGTGGACGATATCGACCACTTGGGCAACCGTCGTATTCGTTCCGTCGGCGAAATGGCTGAAAACCAATTCCGTGTAGGTTTGGTTCGTGTTGAGCGTGCGGTTAAAGAGCGTCTGTCTCTGGGCGACCTCGACACGCTGATGCCTCAGGATATGATCAACGCTAAGCCAATTTCGGCTGCGGTGAAAGAATTCTTCGGCTCAAGCCAGCTGTCACAATTTATGGACCAGAACAACCCGTTGTCTGAGATCACGCATAAGCGTCGTATCTCTGCATTGGGTCCGGGCGGTTTGACCCGTGAACGTGCTGGCTTTGAAGTTCGAGACGTACACCCGACTCACTACGGTCGCGTATGTCCAATCGAAACGCCAGAAGGTCCAAACATCGGTCTGATCAACTCCTTGTCTGTTTATGCACAGACCAATGAGTACGGTTTCCTGGAAACCCCTTACCGTCGCGTACGTGATGGTCTGGTGACTGATGAAATCAACTATCTGTCTGCTATTGAAGAAGGCAACTTCGTTATCGCTCAGGCGAACTCCAACCTAGACGAAGAAGGGCGCTTCATTGAAGACCTGGTCACTTGTCGTAGCAAAGGCGAATCCAGCCTGTTTAGCCGCGATCAGGTTGACTACATGGACGTTTCCACCCAACAGGTTGTTTCCGTTGGTGCTTCACTGATTCCATTCCTGGAACACGATGACGCCAACCGTGCATTGATGGGTGCGAACATGCAACGTCAGGCCGTTCCGACTCTGCGCGCTGATAAGCCGCTGGTGGGTACTGGTATGGAACGTGCTGTAGCGGTTGACTCCGGTGTTACTGCCGTAGCTAAACGTGGCGGTATTGTTCAGTACGTGGATGCATCCCGTATCGTTATTCGTGTTAACGAAGAAGAGATGTACCCGGGCGAAGCAGGTATCGACATTTATAACCTGACCAAATACACCCGTTCTAACCAGAACACCTGCATCAACCAGATGCCGTGTGTGAATCTGGGCGAGCCAATCGAGCGCGGCGACGTGCTGGCAGATGGTCCGTCAACAGATCTGGGCGAACTGGCTCTGGGTCAGAACATGCGTGTCGCGTTCATGCCTTGGAACGGTTACAACTTCGAAGACTCCATCTTGGTCTCCGAACGTGTTGTGCAGGAAGACCGATTCACGACCATCCATATCCAGGAACTGGCCTGTGTGTCCCGTGACACCAAGTTAGGGCCTGAAGAGATCACCGCTGACATCCCTAACGTGGGTGAAGCTGCGCTCTCCAAACTGGATGAATCCGGTATCGTTTATATCGGTGCTGAAGTGACCGGTGGTGACATTCTGGTGGGTAAGGTTACGCCTAAAGGTGAAACCCAACTGACGCCGGAAGAGAAACTGCTGCGTGCGATCTTCGGTGAGAAAGCGTCTGATGTTAAAGACTCTTCTCTGCGTGTACCAAACGGCGTTTCCGGTACGGTTATCGACGTGCAAGTCTTCACCCGCGATGGCGTGGAAAAAGACAAACGTGCGTTGGAAATCGAAGAGATGCAACTGAAGCAGGCTAAGAAAGACCTGACTGAAGAATTGCAGATCCTGGAAGCCGGTCTGTTTGCACGTATCCAGTCTGCGCTGGTTGCTGGCGGTGTTGAAGCTGACAAGCTGGGCAAATTGCCTCGCGACCGTTGGTTAGAACTGTCACTGACTGACGAAGACAAACAGAACCAACTGGAACAGCTTGCTGAACAGTACGACGAACTGAAATCCGAGTTTGAGAAAAAACTCGAAGCTAAGCGTCGTAAAATCACTCAGGGCGATGATCTGGCACCAGGCGTGCTGAAAATCGTTAAAGTGTATTTGGCCGTTAAACGTCAAATCCAGCCTGGTGACAAGATGGCCGGCCGCCACGGTAACAAAGGTGTTATCTCTAAGATCAACCCGATCGAAGATATGCCTTACGATGAAAACGGGACTCCGGTTGATATCGTACTGAACCCGCTGGGCGTTCCATCACGTATGAACATTGGTCAGATTTTGGAAACCCACCTGGGTATGGCCGCGAAAGGTATTGGTGAAAAAATCAATGCCATGCTGAAGAAACAAGAAGAAGTTTCTAAGCTGCGCGAGTTCATCCAGCGTGCCTACGATCTGGGCGACGATGTACGTCAGAAAGTGGATCTGAACACCTTCACCGATGATGAAGTATTGCGTCTGGCTGAGAACCTGAAAAAAGGTATGCCAATCGCAACACCAGTCTTCGACGGTGCGAAAGAGACAGAGATCAAGCAACTGCTTGAAATGGGCGGAATCCCAACCTCTGGTCAGATCACACTGTTTGACGGCCGTACCGGCGAGCAATTCGAGCGTCAGGTTACCGTCGGCTATATGTACATGCTGAAACTGAACCACCTTGTTGACGATAAGATGCACGCGCGTTCTACCGGTTCTTACAGCCTTGTTACTCAGCAACCGCTGGGTGGTAAAGCTCAGTTCGGTGGTCAGCGCTTCGGTGAGATGGAAGTGTGGGCACTGGAAGCATACGGTGCCGCTTATACCCTGCAGGAAATGCTGACTGTTAAGTCCGATGACGTGAACGGCCGTACTAAGATGTATAAAAACATCGTAGATGGCGATCATCGTATGGAACCAGGCATGCCGGAATCCTTCAACGTACTGTTGAAAGAAATCCGTTCTCTGGGTATCAACATCGAGCTGGAAGACGAGTAAGTACTCGAATTCGCACTGATCACAGGGGCACCTGCCTGTTAATCAATACAGACCAGGTGCCTAACAGGTCTAACCCGACGGGAGCCAATCCGTGAAAGACTTACTAAAGTTTCTGAAAGCGCAAACTAAGACCGAAGAGTTTGATGCGATCAAAATTGCTCTGGCATCGCCAGACATGATCCGTTCTTGGTCTTTTGGTGAAGTTAAGAAGCCAGAAACCATTAACTACCGTACGTTCAAACCAGAACGTGACGGCCTTTTCTGTGCCCGTATCTTCGGACCAGTAAAAGACTACGAATGCCTGTGCGGTAAGTACAAGCGTTTAAAACATCGCGGCGTGATCTGCGAGAAGTGCGGCGTTGAAGTGACCCAGACTAAAGTACGCCGTGAGCGTATGGGCCACATCGAACTGGCTTCCCCGACTGCACACATCTGGTTCCTGAAATCGCTGCCATCGCGCATCGGTTTACTGCTGGATATGCCACTGCGTGATATCGAACGTGTTCTGTACTTCGAATCCTATGTGGTTATCGAAGGCGGCATGACCAACCTCGAAAAACGCCAGATCCTGACTGAAGAGCAGTATCTGGATGCGTTGGAAGAGTTTGGTGATGAGTTCGACGCGAAGATGGGTGCGGAAGCCATTCAGGCTCTGTTGAAAAACATGGACCTGGAAGCAGAGTGCGAACAACTGCGTGAAGAGTTGAACGAAACCAACTCCGAAACCAAACGTAAAAAGCTGACCAAGCGTATCAAGCTGCTGGAAGCGTTCGTTCAGTCTGGTAACAAACCAGAGTGGATGATCCTGACCGTGCTGCCGGTATTGCCGCCAGATTTGCGTCCATTGGTTCCGCTGGACGGTGGCCGTTTCGCAACGTCAGATCTGAACGATCTGTATCGTCGCGTGATTAACCGTAACAACCGTCTGAAACGCCTGCTGGATCTGGCTGCGCCAGACATCATCGTACGTAACGAAAAACGTATGCTGCAAGAAGCGGTAGATGCTTTGCTGGATAACGGCCGTCGCGGTCGTGCAATTACCGGCTCTAACAAGCGTCCGCTGAAATCTCTGGCAGACATGATTAAAGGTAAACAGGGTCGTTTCCGTCAGAACTTGCTGGGTAAACGTGTCGACTACTCTGGTCGTTCCGTTATCACCGTAGGTCCATACCTGCGTCTGCATCAGTGTGGTCTGCCGAAGAAAATGGCACTGGAACTGTTCAAACCGTTCATTTACGGCAAGCTGGAACTGCGTGGCCTCGCCACCACCATCAAAGCCGCGAAGAAAATGGTTGAGCGCGAAGAAGCTGTCGTTTGGGATATCCTGGACGAAGTTATCCGCGAACACCCGGTACTGCTGAACCGTGCACCAACCCTGCACCGTTTGGGTATTCAGGCGTTTGAACCGGTTCTGATCGAAGGTAAAGCAATCCAGCTGCACCCGCTGGTTTGTGCGGCATATAACGCCGACTTCGATGGTGACCAGATGGCTGTTCACGTACCGTTGACGCTGGAAGCTCAGCTGGAAGCGCGTGCGTTGATGATGTCTACCAACAACATCCTGTCACCTGCGAACGGCGAGCCAATCATCGTTCCTTCTCAGGACGTTGTATTGGGTCTGTACTACATGACCCGTGACTGTGTTAACGCCAAAGGCGAAGGCATGGTTCTGACCGGTCCTAAAGAAGCTGAGCGTATTTACCGCGCCGGTTTGGCCTCTCTGCATGCGCGTGTCAAAGTGCGTATTACTGAAGAGATCAAAAATACCGAAGGCGAAGTTACGCATAAGACGTCGATTATTGACACGACTGTCGGTCGCGCCATCCTGTGGATGATCGTGCCAAAAGGTCTGCCGTTCTCTATCGTCAACCAGCCTCTGGGCAAAAAAGCTATCTCCAAAATGCTGAACACCTGTTACCGCATTTTGGGCCTGAAGCCGACCGTTATTTTTGCTGACCAGATCATGTACACCGGTTTTGCTTACGCTGCCCGTTCAGGTGCATCCGTAGGTATCGATGACATGGTAATCCCTGCGAAGAAAGCAGAGATCATCGAAGAAGCAGAAACTGAAGTTGCTGAAATCCAGGAACAGTTCCAGTCTGGTCTGGTAACTGCTGGCGAACGCTATAACAAAGTGATCGACATCTGGGCTGCGGCCAACGAACGTGTTGCTAAGGCAATGATGGAAAACTTGTCTGTTGAAGACGTCGTCAACCGTGACGGTGTTGTTGAACAGCAGGTTTCCTTCAACAGTATCTTTATGATGGCCGACTCCGGTGCGCGTGGTTCTGCTGCACAGATTCGTCAGCTGGCCGGTATGCGTGGCCTGATGGCCAAGCCGGATGGTTCCATCATTGAAACGCCAATCACCGCGAACTTCCGTGAAGGTCTGAACGTACTCCAGTACTTCATCTCTACTCACGGTGCTCGTAAAGGCTTGGCGGATACCGCACTGAAAACGGCGAACTCCGGTTATCTGACCCGTCGTCTGGTTGACGTGGCACAGGATCTGGTAGTGACCGAAGACGACTGTGGTACTCACGAAGGCATCATGATGACTCCGGTCATCGAAGGTGGCGACGTTAAAGAACCACTGCGCGAACGTGTACTGGGTCGTGTGACTGCAGAAGATATCCTGAAGCCGGGTACGGCGGATATCCTGGTTCCACGTAACACCCTGCTTCACGAGAAGACGTGTGATCTGTTAGAAGAGAACTCTGTCGACAGCGTGAAAGTACGTTCAGTCGTAAGTTGCGAAACCGACTTTGGTGTGTGTGCAAACTGCTACGGTCGCGACCTGGCACGTGGTCACATCATCAACAAAGGTGAAGCGATCGGTGTTATTGCAGCACAGTCAATCGGTGAGCCGGGTACCCAGCTGACGATGCGTACCTTCCACATCGGTGGTGCGGCATCTCGTGCGGCAGCGGAATCCAGCATTCAGGTTAAGAATACCGGTACCATTAAACTGAGCAACCACAAGCACGTTAGCAACTCTAACGGCAAACTGGTTATCACTTCCCGTAACACTGAGCTGAAATTGATCGACGAATTTGGTCGTACCAAAGAAAGCTATAAAGTGCCTTACGGTTCCGTGATGGGCAAAGGTGATGGCGCAGCAGTTAACGGCGGCGAAACCGTGGCTAACTGGGATCCGCACACCATGCCAGTTATCAGTGAAGTGAGTGGTTTCATTCGCTTTGCCGATATGGTGGATACTCAGACCATTACCCGCCAGACTGATGACCTGACCGGTTTGTCTTCTCTGGTTGTTCTGGACTCTGCAGAGCGTACCGGTAGCGGTAAAGATCTGCGTCCGGCACTGAAAATCGTTGATGCTAAAGGCAACGACGTATTGATTCCAGGTACTGATATGCCTGCTCAATACTTCCTGCCAGGTAAAGCGATCGTTCAGCTGGAAGATGGTACTCAGATCCACTCCGGTGACACCCTGGCGCGTATTCCTCAGGAATCCGGCGGTACCAAGGACATCACCGGTGGTCTGCCACGCGTTGCTGACCTGTTCGAAGCACGTCGTCCGAAAGAGCCTGCAATCCTTGCTGAAATCAGCGGGATCATCTCCTTCGGTAAAGAAACCAAAGGCAAACGTCGTCTGGTAATTTCTCCGCTGGATGGCAGCGATGCTTACGAAGAAATGATCCCTAAATGGCGTCAGCTGAACGTGTTCGAAGGCGAAGTTGTGGAACGTGGTGACGTCGTATCCGACGGCCCTGAGTCTCCGCACGACATCCTGCGTTTACGTGGTGTTCATGCGGTTACCCGCTACATCACTAACGAAGTGCAGGAAGTTTACCGTCTGCAAGGCGTTAAGATTAACGATAAGCACATTGAAGTTATCGTTCGTCAGATGTTGCGTAAAGGCACCATCGTTAGCGCTGGTGGCACTGACTTCCTGGAAGGCGAGCAGGCAGAAATGTCTCGCGTTAAAATCGCTAACCGTCAGCTGGAAGCTGAAGGCAAAATCACGGCAACCTTTACCCGTGATCTGCTCGGTATTACCAAAGCATCTTTGGCGACCGAATCCTTCATCTCTGCTGCATCGTTCCAGGAAACCACGCGCGTTCTTACTGAAGCCGCTGTTGCGGGTAAACGTGATGAACTGCGTGGCCTGAAAGAGAACGTTATCGTTGGCCGTCTGATCCCAGCCGGTACCGGTTACGCTTATCATCAGGATCGTGCACGCCGTAAAGCACAGGGCGAAGTGCCAGTTGTACCGCAAGTCAGTGCGGATGAAGCAACGGCTAACCTGGCTGAACTGCTGAACGCAGGTTTCGGTAACAGCGACGATTAATCGTCTTCTGTCGAAACGCATAAAACCGCCCCTTCGAGGGCGGTTTTTTTTTACCTGAAATTTGAGAAAGGACGTGGCGGGTAAAGAGGAGCCGGAACAGGAAACTGGACGATAACCTGTTCCGGCTATTTGGAAGCAGCGCCGGGATGAATGGCGCCGGCCAGTTGCGAATGTGCAGTGGCAAAGGCACATTAATGCCCCAGGACTGCTGGCGCGAGGAGCAAAATTGTTTTATGGAATCTGTATTCCTGAGAGTTTACTAAATTACCCTCCGGCGACATTTTCCTGCGAGACCCGCCCCAAAAAACTGTCCCAGTCTTTCCAGACCGGCTGCAGCCCGGCTTGTGTTAATGCCTCTGCGACACGTTGCGGGGATCGGTTATCGTGCGGTGCAAATTGCTCAAGTTCCGGATGATCATCGGCATAGCCACCGGGTTGTGTTTTAGATCCTGCGCTGACGGTGTTGATCGCCAGCGGGATGACATGATCGCGGAAGTAAGGTGATTCGCGCGTCGACAATGAAAGCTCGACATCCGGTGCCAGCATCCTGAAAGCGCATATCAGTTGTACAAGCTGGTTTTCTTCTAACAAAGAAGCTGGTTCGATACCGCCGGTACAAGGGCGCAATCTCGGAAATGCCACCGAATAACGGCTTTGCCAGTAGGTTTGTTGGAGGTACAACAAATGTTCGGCCACCATATAACTGTCCGTCCGCCAGTTGCCTGAAAGCCCAAACAGGGCCCCAAGTCCGATTTTATCGATCCTTGCCCGCCCGAGCCGGTCCGGTGTCTCCAGTCGCCAGAAAAAATCTTGTTTCTGTCCGCGAAGATGATGCAAGGCATAGGTCGGTGCGTGATAGGTCTCCTGATAAACCAATACACCGTCCAGCCCCAGCGTTTTCAGCTCGGCATATTCTTCCTGCTGTAGCGGCTGAACTTCGATCATCAGCGAATCGAAATGGCTTCTGATTGGCGGCAAATGGCGGCGGAAATAATCCATGCCGACTTTTCCCTTGTGTTCGCCGGTGACCAATAACAGATGTTTGAAGCCCAGCGCATTCAGCGCTTCACACTCCCGACTGATTTCATTTTCATCCAGCGTTTTACGTTTGATTTTATTGCTCATCGAAAAGCCGCAATATGTACATTCGTTGGCGCAAAGATTGGATAAATACAAGGGGGCGAAGAAATTCACCGTATTGCCGAATCGCTGACGTGTCAGTTGTTGAGCGCGTTGCGCCATAGTTTCCAGATAAGGCAGCGCAGCCGGAGAAATTAATGCCATGAAATCTTCACGGCTGATTTTGTTGCGGCTGAGCGCCTGTTCAACATCACGGGATGTTTTGCTGTTGATGCGAAGGGAAATATCATCCCAGTCCAGCATTGACCACACATCCGTAAAGTTATTCATAAGGATACCTGCGGAGCATTGAGGAAACCGGTCAGCGGACTTGACGCGCTGGCTTGCCGCTGCCTGCCACCCAGGCCGCTTTGACGGGCGATTGCGCCGGCCTGTACCGCCAGCCGGAATGCCGTTGCCATAGCAACCGGATCGCCTGCGACGGCTATCGCCGTATTGACTAATACAGCATCGGCCCCTATTTCCAGCGCTTCAGCGGCCTGGCTTGGGGCACCAATACCGGCATCAACGACGACCGGAATCTGTGCCTGCTCAATGATGATTTGCAAAAACTCACGGGTTTGCAGACCCTGATTGGAGCCGATCGGCGCACCCAGGGGCATGACGGCGGCACAACCGACTTCTTCCAGACGTTTACACAACACCGGATCCGCGCTGCAATACGGCAAAACAACGAATCCTTTTTTCACCAGAATCTCTGCGGCTTTCAACGTTTCTATGGCATCGGGCAGCAGGTATTTTACGTCTGGGTGAATTTCAAGCTTCACCCAGTTTGTTGCCAGTGCTTCTCTTGCCAGTTGTGCGGCAAATACGGCCTCCTCAGCTGTTTTAGCACCGGATGTGTTAGGCAACAAACGGACCCCGAGCTGCTGCAAAGGAAACAAAATGTCATCCCCTCCGCGACGCAGATCAACGCGTTTCATCGCCATGGTCACCAGTTGAGTGCCGGATGCTTCCAGTGCCTGTTGCATTAACGCCGGGCTGGCGAATTTTCCCGTTCCGGTAAAAAGGTGTGACGTAAAAGTGGTATCAGCAATTTTTAACATATCAGCCTCCGGCTATCGCCTGAAAGAGCAGGATCTCGTCACCGTCTTCCAGTAAATGAGCAGGCCAGTTATCGCGGGGAATAATGACCTGATTAACCGCCAGTGCGCTGCCTGCAGGATTTAACGCCAGTAAACTGAGCAGATTCAACAAGGTGAGCGGTTGACTGAATTGGTGTGGTACTTCATTGACCAGAATGTTCATGCGTGGCCTCCGCAGATGGCACAGGCTGATGAACGTGTGAGTTGCAGTGAACGCCAGTTTTGCGTTTTACCGTCGAACAGACGTAACTTTCCGCTCAGTACGGAAGGCAGTCCCGCCAGGATTTTTAGTGCTTCCAGCGCCTGCAATGTACCGATGGTGCCAACGACCGGGCCGAGCACACCTGATGTTCGGCAATTGCGCTGTACGGTTTCCTGATCCGGATACAAACAAGCGTAACAACCGTGTACATAAGGCGCTTCTAGCACCAGAAGCTGTCCGCTGAATCCGACGGCGCTACCGCTGATCAAGGTTTTTTCAGCCTCTACGCAGGCTTTATTAACCGCGTGCCGGGTTTCCATGTTATCGCTGCAATCTAAAACGATATCGGTGTCTGACACGGCACGGATCAACGCTTCGCCTGTCAGACGCTCCGTGATGGCCACGGCTTCGCAAAGCGGATTCAGACGCAGTAATTCACGTTTTGCCAGAACCGCTTTGGGCTGATCGAGATCTGCGGTGCGGTAGAGTATCTGTCGTTGAAGATTGGTGATGTGTAATTGATCGTCATCGGCCAGAACCAGCGTACCTACGCCTGCCGCTGCCAGATATAAGGCTGCCGGCGATCCCAGTCCGCCTAGCCCGACAATCAGGACTTTCGCCGCCTGTAGCTTTTCCTGTGCCTGCGGACCGAACTCCTCCAGCATCAGCTGACGGCTGTAGCGCATAAAAGCCGCATCGTTAAGCATCTTCCGGCACCTTACTGGCGCATAAAGCCAGTAATTCTGCGGTGGCTGCCCGCCAGTCTGCTGCCTGCGTAATGGCGCTGACGACGGCGATGCTGCCGACGCCGCAATCGAGAACCGACGGAGCACGTTCAATGCTGATCCCGCCGATGGCCACCGTCGGGAAGCTGCCGTTGAGTTGCCTGATGTGTCGGGCGAGTTCTTTCAGTCCTTGTGGCGCCGACGGCATATCTTTGGTCTGCGTCGGGAAGATATGACCGAGGGCGATGTAAGAAGGTTTCACGGCGACAGCGCGTGCCATTTCAGTATCATCATGTGTGGATACGCCCAGCCGTAAACCAGCCTGACGGATTGCCTCAAGATCGGCGGTATCCAGATCTTCCTGACCTAAATGCACACCATAAGCCTGATGCTTTATCGCCAGGCACCAGTAATCATTGATAAATAACCGTGCCTGATATTTTTTGCCCAGCGCAATTGCATCAATAATTGCTGGCTCGACTTCCTCATCAGACAAATCTTTCACACGTAATTGCAACGTTTTAACGCCCGCATCCAGCAGGCGGGCAATCCATTCCACGGTGTCCACGACCGGATATAAACCAAGGTGGAACGGAACGGCAGGAAAGGGTTGAGCGGACTGATTCATTGGTTGTTCTCCGTGCTGAGATTGTCGGCCGGATGATAAAGCTCGCTGCCGCGTGAACGGAATTCGGCAGACATCTGTGCCATACCGGATTCAATAACTTCAACCGGCTGGGCTTTGGCTTCCAGTGCGGCGGCATAATCGCGCACTTCCTGAGTGATTTTCATGGAGCAGAATTTCGGACCGCACATTGAGCAAAAGTGTGCCACTTTGCCGGATTCCTGAGGCAGCGTTTCATCGTGATAGGCACGAGCCGTTGCCGGATCGAGAGCCAGATTAAACTGGTCTTCCCAGCGGAATTCGAACCGTGCTTTTGACATAGCGTTGTCACGGATTTGGGCGCCGGGATGTCCTTTCGCTAAATCGGCGGCATGTGCTGCGATTTTGTAGGTGATGAGACCCTGCTTAACGTCTTCTTTGTTAGGCAGGCCGAGATGCTCTTTTGGCGTGACATAACAGAGCATGGCGCAACCGAACCAGCCAATCATTGCGGCACCAATACCGGACGTGAAATGGTCATAACCCGGCGCGATATCGGTAGTCAGCGGGCCGAGGGTATAGAAGGGCGCTTCGTGGCAATGTTCGAGTTCTTCGGTCATATTGCGGCGGATCATCTGCATCGGCACATGCCCCGGTCCTTCGATCATGACCTGAACATCATATTCCCAGGCGATTTTGGTCAGTTCACCTAATGTACGTAATTCGGCAAATTGCGCTTCGTCGTTGGCATCCTGAATGGAGCCAGGCCGCAGGCCGTCGCCCAGTGACAGCGAGACATCATAGGCGGCACAGATTTCGCAAATTTCGCGGAAATGCTCATACAGGAAACTTTCTTGATGATGTGAAAGGCACCATTTCGCCATGATCGAACCGCCGCGGGACACAATCCCGGTCAGGCGTTTGGCGGTCATCGGCACGTAACGCAGCAATACCCCGGCGTGTATGGTGAAGTAATCGACACCTTGTTCGGCCTGTTCCAGCAACGTATCGCGAAACATTTCCCAGTTCAGGTCTTCGGCCACGCCGTTGACTTTTTCCAGTGCCTGATAAATCGGCACGGTACCAATAGGTACCGGACTGTTACGCAGGATCCACTCACGGGTTTCATGTATATAACGGCCGGTGGAGAGATCCATCACGGTATCCGCGCCCCAGCGTGTCGACCATACCAGTTTCTCGACTTCTTCTTCGATAGAAGACGTCACCGCCGAGTTGCCGATGTTGGCGTTCACTTTCACCAGGAAATTGCGTCCGATGATCATCGGCTCTGATTCAGGATGGTTAATATTGGCGGGAATAATCGCGCGACCGGCAGCGACTTCCTGTCTTACAAACTCTGCGGTGATATTGGCGGGCAGATGCGCACCGAAGCTTTCGCCGGGATGTTGCTGACGCAGAACGTCACCGCGGATCCGTTCACGCCCCATATTTTCGCGAACGGCGATAAATTCCATCTCAGGCGTGATGATGCCTTTGCGGGCGTAATGCAGTTGTGTGACATTTTTACCCGCAATGGCTTTGCGCGGGCGGGGCAGGTGTTCGAAGCGGAGGTGGTCCAGCCCTTCATCCGCCAGTCGCTGCTGGGTAAAACCGGAACTGACCTGCGGGAGTTCCTCCGTGTCCGCCCGCGCGTTTATCCAGCGGGCGCGTAATTTTTCCAGGCCGGTATGCACGTCGATAACTGCCGACGGATCGCCGTAAGGCCCGGCGGTGTCATAAACAGGAATCGCTTCATTTTCTTCGAATTGTGGATTGTCTTTGCCGCCGCCGACCAGCGTCGGGCTGAGCTGGATTTCACGCATCGGTACGCGGATATCATGGCGGTCAGCTTCAAGATAAATACGGCGGGAATTGGGAAAAGCTTCACCCTGCAGACTGTCGATAAACGACTGCGCCTGCGCCCGTTGTTCACGGCGGTTTGAAGGTGTCTTTGTAGAAACAACAGTTTTTTGAGTACTCGACATAGCAAATTCCTTGTGTTGTTTTGCGTAGTAAAAACGTGGCAAAAACGTGATGGAAAATTGCTTGTCTGGAGGTTTACGGCAGGAGTAAAAATGGGCGATGGAGCGCAGGCGGCCTGATGCAGGCAGATGCCAGATTACGCTGAACGCATAACATTACTCTTGTTCCCTTCGCGGGTACTAACCCGATCAGGTTCCGCGGATCCCGAATTAACGGTCTCAGCCTGGCGTAATCTTCGCGAGAAAATTATGCGCTAGGCACTCCGACAAGAAGCCTCAATATAGGAGGCGTTTTTTGAAACTACAACTAAAACTATTACTAAAATCACAAATCTTAGCCGGATTTTAGTAGGGCAAAGTCTTAAACCGGTCTGGCGAGATGTTCTTCATTTTCAGGTGGCTTTACTGCCTGACTGCTGCGATCAAAAGCGAGAATAATTAATTGATCTTCCAGCTGAAAACGCGCATCTAACGCTTCACCTATATCGGATAATGCATAATGAAATGCGAAAGCATTGTCATCATCAATATCATTTTCAGTGTAACTATCATGGAAAGCCATGATAGTTTCAGTATTCAGTTCCAGTGCAGGATAGATTTTTGCAGCCTGCAATTTTATCGGGCTATTCGCACCTTCAACTTCATCAATGATCCGCTGATACAGATGGAAATGACCGGCAGACAGATAGTCCACCAGGTTATGGCAAAAGTTATCCAGCGCTTTTTCATTGAGAGGGGTATGTTTTTCTTTATTGGGCTTGAGGCCGACCAAAGTGCAGTACGAAACCAGCAGCTCTTTGCGTGCGTGCAGCCATTGATCCACTAACGCATTATTGCCACCAACGCGTTGGGTCAGTCTTTCCAGACGATTTAGCATGGTTGACTCCGTGAGCGATAAAGACGTAACTAAAAGTTACTAACAGGTGAATATCCCCCTCAGATTGTCAGTCCCGATGAGGTTATGCAACAACAATTATGGAATTACAGATTACCGAGCAACACAATGGCTGGTGGGTCATCAGCCAGGACGGCAAGCTATGGCTGCCTGAGGGCGAACTGCCATTTGGCAGCGCCACACAATTTTCTCTGACCGGTAAAACGGCGCGACAGATCGGCGAATGGCAGGGTGAACCTGTCTGGCTGATTCGTCAGGCGATGCCAAACCATATGTTTTCCGCCCGTCAGTTGCTGGATCAGGATCGTGGATTATTCCAGCTGGTCGGGCGCGGTGTACAGCTGTCTGAATTTTATCGATCTCATCAGTTCTGTGGCTACTGCGGGCATGCAATGCATGTCAGCAAAACCGAGTGGGCTGCACTCTGCGGGCACTGCCGCGAACGCTATTATCCGCAGATTGCACCCTGCATTATTGTCGCCATCCGTAAGGGTGATGAGATTTTGCTGGCACAGCATGTCCGGCATCGTAATGGCATTCACACGGTTCTGGCGGGTTTTGTTGAGGTCGGAGAAACCCTGGAGGAAACCGTGGCACGCGAAGTCCTGGAAGAAAGTAATATTCGTGTGAAAAACGTCCGTTATGTCAGTTCTCAGCCCTGGCCGTTCCCCAATTCGCTGATGATGGCATTTATGGCGGATTACGACAGTGGCGACATTCAGCATGACCCGAAAGAGTTGCTTAACGCGAACTGGTATCGCTTTGATGCATTACCGCAGTTGCCACCGCCAGGGACGATCGCGCGCCGTCTTATTGAAGACACCGTTGCTCTTTGTCGTGCTGAACACGAAGAGTAGAGGCGGTTTTACGTGATAGAATGCTGTGAGACGATTATCGGGCGGCCCGAATACTGAAGGAAAGAGCAAGAATGAATGAGTTGAAAAACGACCGTTACCTGCGTGCTTTGTTACGTCAGCCAGTGGACATTACACCGGTCTGGATGATGCGTCAGGCAGGCCGTTATTTGCCGGAGTACAAAGAAACCCGCGCTGAAGCCGGTGATTTTATGTCGCTGTGCAAGAATGCCGAGCTGGCCTGTGAAGTGACTTTGCAGCCGCTTCGTCGCTATCCGCTGGATGCGGCGATCCTATTCTCCGACATCCTGACCATTCCTGATGCGATGGGGCTTGGGCTGTATTTTGAAGCCGGTGAAGGGCCGCGTTTTTCTTCGCCATTAACGAACCGTGCCGATGTCGAAAAACTGCCGGTTCCGGATCCTGAAATGGAGCTTGGGTATGTCATGAACGCCGTGCGTACTATCCGTAAGAACCTGAAAGGTGAAGTGCCGCTTATCGGTTTCTCCGGCAGCCCGTGGACGCTGGCGACGTATATGGTAGAAGGTGGCAGCAGTAAAGCCTTCACCAAAATCAAAAAGATGATGTACGCCGATCCGTCCACTTTCCATCTGTTACTCGATAAAGTGGCAGACAGCGTTATTCTTTACCTTAATGCCCAGATCAAAGCGGGCGCCCAGTCGGTAATGATTTTTGACACCTGGGGCGGCGTACTGTCTCCCCGCGATTACCGCGAATTTTCCCTGAACTATATGCACAAGATTGTCGATGGCCTGATCCGTGAAAATGAAGGGCGTCGTGTGCCGGTCACGCTGTTTACCAAAGGCGGCGGACAGTGGCTGGAAGCGATGGCTGCGACGGGCTGCGACGCGCTGGGTCTCGACTGGACCACCGATATTGCCGATGCGCGCCGTCGCGTGGGTGACAAAGTCGCGATTCAGGGCAACATGGATCCTTCAATGTTGTATGCCTCGCCGGTGCGTATAGAGCAGGAAGTGGAGACCATCCTTGCCGGTTTCGGCAAAGGTAATGGTCATGTGTTCAATCTGGGTCACGGCATTCATCAGGACGTCCCGCCGGAAAATGCGGGTGCCTTCGTCGAAGCGGTGCATAGCCTGTCCCGGCAATATCACGAGTAAAATCCCGGTATGATCAATACCCGTGCTTTACGTGAAGAACAACGGATCCTCGCAGATCAGATTAAATTGCAGGATCCGCCCGAATTCACCCCTCCCGCATTGATCGCGGGAGTGGATGTCGGTTTCGAACAGGGGGGTGAGGTGACACGCGCGGCGGTGGCTGTTTTACGCTACCCGACGCTGGAGCTGGTAGAGTATCAGATTGCCCGTATCCCCACTGTTATGCCTTACATTCCTGGTTTCCTTTCCTTCCGCGAACTTCCCGCCCTGCTGCAGGCGTGGCGGCAGCTCTCATCGCACCCTGATCTGGTTTTCGTCGACGGGCAAGGGATTGCGCATCCGCGTCGTCTTGGCGTCGCCAGTCATTTTGGCCTGATGATCGATGTTCCGACGATTGGTGTGGCGAAAAGCCGTCTATGTGGTCAGTTCCTGCCACTGGGTGAGGAACTACACAGTCGCCAGGCGCTGTACGAAGGGGATGAACAGATTGGCTGGGTGTGGCGGAGCAAGCTGCGTTGTAATCCATTATTCATCTCACCCGGTAATCGTATCAGCATGGATTCATCGCTTTATTGGGTACAACAGTGCATGCGGCAATATCGTCTGCCGGAGCCTACCCGTTGGGCAGATGCTGTGGCGTCAAACCGGACGGCGTTTCAACGCTGGCAACGGCTGAGTGATGATCTTTTAGGAATCAAGGAATAGGGATATTGATTTATTTCAGGTAAACTCCCGCGCAGAAAAGTTAACGAGATCAACTCATGTTACGTAATCCAATTCATTTACGTCTCGAAAAGCTGGAAAGCTGGCAACACGTAACGTTTATGGCAAGCCTGTGTGAACGCATGTACCCGAACTATCAGGCATTTTGTCTGGAAACCGGGTTTGGCGAAGCACAGCTTTACCGCCGCATCCTGGATTTAATCTGGGAGACGCTGGTGGTAAAAGACGCCAAGGTCAATTTTGACTCACAGCTCGAAAAACTGGAAGAAGCGGTGCCTTCTTCCGATGATTACGACATCTATGGGGTTTATCCGGCCATCGATGCATGTATTGCATTAGGTGAACTGATTCATTCACGTCTGAGTGGCGAAACGCTGTCACACGCGGTTGCCGTCAGTGAGGCGTCAATTCGTACTGTCGCGATGCTGGAAATGACTCAGGCCGGTAGAGAAATGACGGATGAAGAACTCAAAGTCATTCCTGCCGTGGAAGAGGAATGGGACATCCAATGGGAGATTTTTCGCCTGTTGGCTGACTGTGAAGAGCGTGACCTGGAATTAATAAAAGGGTTACGTTCTGACCTGCGTGAAGCCGCTGTCAGTAACATTGGCATAAATTTAACGCAATAAGGCAAGAAAACGTGATTTAACGCCTGATTTGTCGTGCCTTAAGGCTTCACATCCGCACCCTGTCTGGTCTACATTTGGGGGGCGTAAAAAAAGTGGCTATCGGTGCGTGTATGCAGGAGGGTGCTGTCAATCGGCATATCCGTCGCACTCGATGCTTTGCAAACGATAAACACACTGTAAAGGATAACTTATGAACAAGACTCAACTGATTGATGTAATTGCGGACAAAGCTGATCTTTCCAAAGCACAGGCCAAAGTTGCTCTTGAATCTACTCTGTCTGCTATTACCGAGTCTCTGAAAGAAGGTGATGCTGTACAATTGGTTGGTTTCGGGACTTTCAAGGTAAATCATCGTAACGAGCGTACTGGTCGTAACCCACAGACTGGTAAAGAAATCAAAATCGCAGCTGCAAACGTGCCTGCGTTCGTTTCTGGTAAAGCTCTGAAAGACGCTGTTAAGTAATTGCTTGCAGTGAAAAGAATAAGCGGAGGGGCCTTTAAGCCCCTTCAGTTTATCACCCCCGGACTGGTAGCAGGTTTACTGGTGCTCGGTCTGGTGGGTTGCAGTTCTAAAAAAGATCCTGAGTTATTCTTTGCCAGCGGTTATGTCGCCGATCAAGGTATCAACCGGCTCTGGCGTAAAGACAGCGCACAGCACGATCCTCAAACCATTCTCAACGTCTACAGCCCCTATTACGGCGGCGATACGATTATTACCCGATACGAATTCCAGCAAGGGCAATTGCACCTGCTTAAAGAAACCCATGCGACTAAAACGGATTTGGGTGTCATGCTGCGTTTTGATGAGGGCGGCAATGTCAGCTTTATGCAACGGCAGCTTCCGGAGCGTCGGGAGAAATTATCTGCAGACGAAATCGAACGCTATAAGTATGAAGCGTCAAAAATTCTCGATCTGAGTAATGCGCTGCAGGCAGGGAAAGTCCGGCTGGTTCAGGCGCGCTGGCGCAAAGGGTTAATAACAACCTGTGCCGGTGAACAAGTCACGCCGACACTGACTGTCCGCTCACAGGTCTGGCTGGCGAAACGAGCCAGTCGCAGTAACGATAACCTGGGATTAGCCTGGCTGACCGCCCCTCAGGGTAATGAGATGTTGCTGGTAGCTAATGAAGATTTTTGTAAATGGGAACCGAAAGAGTCCGATCTCTGATCCCGGGTTCACGCATGAAAAGGCACGCCGAAGCGTGCCTTTTTGATTGTCGGGGCTGGCAGGATTACTGATTGCGTTCGCGATCGATGGCGCGATAACCGATGTCTTTGCGGCAGAAGCTGCCTTCCCAATGAATATCTTTTGCTAAGTCATAAGCGCGTGCCTGTGCTGCTTCCACCGTTTTACCCAATGCCGTCACACATAACACGCGACCGCCATGAGTGACCACACGTTCATTCTGCAAACGGGTTCCGGCGTGGAAGACTTTACCGTCCGGTACTTCTTCCAGCGGCAGACCATGAATAGCATCTCCGGTTTTATAATCTGCAGGATAGCCACCGGCTGCGAGCACGACACCCAGCGACGGGCGCGGATCCCACTCGGATGTTTTATCACCCAGACGACCTTCAGCACCGGCCAGGCATAAGTCCACAAGATCAGAGCGCAGACGTAGCATGATCGGCTGAGTTTCCGGATCGCCGAAACGACAGTTGAACTCGATCACTTTCGGCTGGCCGTCAGCGGAGATCATCAGACCGGCATACAGGAAACCGGTATAGGTGTTATTTTCCGCCGCCATACCGCGAACGGTTGGCCAAATCACCTGATCCATCACGCGCTGATGGATTTCATCGGTCACGACTGGCGCCGGAGAATAGGCTCCCATACCACCGGTGTTCGGACCGCTGTCGCCGTCACCTACACGTTTGTGATCCTGACTGGTCGCCATCGGTAATACATTGGTACCGTCGACCATGACGATGAAACTGGCTTCTTCGCCGTCGAGGAACTCCTCGATAACAATGCGATGGCCTGCATCACCGAAAGCATTTCCCGCCAGCATGTCATGAACGGCATCTTCGGCTTCTTTCAGGGTCATTGCCACAATGACACCTTTGCCAGCGGCGAGGCCGTCAGCTTTGATGACAATCGGCGCACCCTTGCTGCGCAGATAAGCCAGAGCGGGTTCGATTTCGGTGAAGTTCTGGTAATCGGCACTGGGAATATTATGGCGAGCCAGAAAATCTTTGGTGAATGCCTTAGAGCCTTCCAGCTGCGCCGCTTCCTGCGTCGGGCCAAAGATTTTCAGGCCCGCTGCGCGGAAAGCATCGACCACACCAATCACCAGCGGTGCTTCAGGACCGACAATAGTCAGGCCGATATCATGTTCACGTGCGAAACTCAGCAAGCCGGCGATGTCAGTGGCGGCAATATCAACGTTTTCCAGTAGCGGCTCCAGCGCCGTGCCGGCGTTGCCAGGTGCAACAAAGACTTTATCCGCCAGAGGTGACTGCGATGCTTTCCATGCCAGTGCATGTTCACGCCCGCCGTTACCGATAATTAAAATATTCATTCGAAGACTCCGGATGAGCGGGCGCATCGCACCCGCCAAAAGAAAATTAATGACGGAAGTGGCGCATATCGGTGAACAGCATTGCAATGCCGTGTTCGTTAGCCGCAGCAATAACTTCATCGTCACGGATAGAGCCGCCAGGTTGGATCACGCAGGTAATACCCACGGCTGCCGCCGCATCAATACCGTCGCGGAACGGGAAGAAAGCATCAGAGGCCATTACGGAGCCCGCCACTTGCAAACCTTCATCGGCGGCTTTGATACCGGCAATTTTGGCAGAATAAACGCGGCTCATCTGGCCAGCGCCGATACCGATGGTCATTTTGTCACGCGCATAAACAATGGCATTGGATTTTACAAACTTAGCCACTTTCCAGCAAAACAGCGCGTCTGTCAGTTCCTGCTCTGTCGGCTGGCGCTCGGAAACCACACGCAAATCAGCGGTATCAACCATACCCAAATCGAGATCCTGAACCAGCAGGCCACCATTGACACGTTTGAAGTCGAGCGCTTTCTGGCGCTCTTGCCATTGTCCGCAGGTGAGTACACGAACATTTTGTTTGGCCGCGGTCAATGCCAGCGCTTCGTCACTGACGGACGGCGCGATGATCACTTCCACAAACTGACGGCTGATGATGGCTTTTGCCGTTTCAGCATCCAGCTCACGGTTAAAGGCAATAATGCCGCCGAAAGCCGACGTCGGATCAGTCTGGTAGGCGCGCTCGTAAGCGGCCAGGATACTGTCACCGATGGCCACGCCGCACGGGTTAGCATGCTTGACGATGACGCAGGCAGGTTCTGCAAATTCCTTTACACATTCCAGAGCTGCATCGGTATCCGCAATGTTGTTATAGGAAAGTGCCTTGCCCTGAAGCTGAGTAGAGGTGGCCACAGAAGCTTCGCTGACGTTCTCTTCTATATAGAAGGCAGCGTTCTGATGGCTGTTCTCGCCATAACGCATATCTTGTTTCTTTATATAGCTGAGATTCAGTGTGCGCGGGAACTGGCCGGAAGCCGATTCAGTATCACCGTGGTAAGCCGGAACCATCGTGCCAAAGTAGTTCGCAATCATGCCGTCGTAAGAAGCGGTATGTTCGAAAGCTTTGATTGCCAGGTTGAAACGGGTCGCCAGTGTCAACGAGCTGCTGTTGGCATCCATTTCTTCAATAATAGACGCGTAGTCGCTGCTCTTTACTACGATCGCCACATCTTTATGGTTCTTCGCTGCTGAGCGAACCATGGTCGGGCCGCCAATATCAATGTTTTCTACTGCATCTTCCAGTGTACAGTCCGGGCGCGCGACGGTTTGTGCGAACGGGTAAAGGTTAACGACCACCATGTCGATTGGTGCAATAGAATGCTGCGCCATGATTTCATCATCTTTCCCACGACGACCGAGGATCCCGCCATGAACTTTCGGGTGCAGGGTTTTGACGCGTCCATCCATCATTTCCGGAAAACCGGTGTAGTCAGAAACTTCGGTGACTGGCAGGCCGGCTTTAGCTAACAGGCTGGCGGTTCCGCCAGTGGAAAGTAATTCAACGCCACGCGAAGACAGAGCCTGGGCGAATTCTACGATACCGGCTTTGTCAGAAACACTGAGCAGAGCGCGGCGGATTGGACGAGATTGTTGCATGGTGGTTATATCCTTGGCTTTGGAGTCGCAGTAAAGAGCGTTATCGGAATTCAATGACGATTTTCTTCTCTTTATATAGAGCACTTTGCAGAAAAACGTGGGATTGAGCTTGGATAACTTCCCCTCAGTGGCTGATTTTTCATTTATCACCCCTAAAGGGCAGTGAAAACTAACGCGCGAAATTGTAGCGAAAACGATTGCGCGACGCTCGCAAAATTTGAGATTCCTGTGCCTCTGTGGATAAATCTGTGCAAAACACGGTATAAGCGGTGTGTTTGCTGTGTAATGCAGCAAACAGTGATTTTTCTTAAAATTAGCCCTTGCGGCCTGCTGAGAACTCCCTATAATGCCGCTCCATCGACAGGGAACAACGTGAACAACATCACGAAGTGACCGGGTCGGAAAGATTAAAAACAGCGGCAACCGGGTGAAATAAACGGTTGACACTGAATGAGGAAAGCGTAATATACGCCACCTCGAGTTAGCAAGCGAAAGCGCGTAACTCACTGCTCTTTAACAATTTATCAGACAATCTGTGTGGGCACTCACAAGACGATATCAGCCACTTCGGTGGCAAAAAATATCAAGTCTTAGAGTGACCAAGCAGTAATTCATTTAGTTGAATTATTACGAAGTAATCTCTGAGCACCGCTTAACGTGTTTAAGCAAATCGAACTTTTAATTGAAGAGTTTGATCATGGCTCAGATTGAACGCTGGCGGCAGGCCTAACACATGCAAGTCGAGCG
>NZ_JAFMOS010000001.1 GCF_019049755.1 Rahnella perminowiae | reverse complement strand
CCGGTTGCCAGAATACACAACCAACATGAAGCCGGTTATTCCTGATTATGAATGGATCACATACGGGGAGCGGGTCAGAAGCCGGTTATTCCTGATTATGAATGGATCACATACGGGGAGCGGGTCAGAAGCCGGTTATTCCTGATTATGAATGGATCACATACGGGGAGCGGGTCAACAAACCGACATTACTAACTGACGGTT
>NZ_JAFMOS010000003.1 GCF_019049755.1 Rahnella perminowiae | reverse complement strand
AATCTGTGTGGGCACTCACAAGACGATATCAGCCACTTCGGTGGCAAAAAATATCAAGTCTTAGAGTGACCAAGCAGTAATTCATTTAGTTGAATTATTACGAAGTAATCTCTGAGCACCGCTTAACATGTTTAAGCAAATCGAACTTTTAATTGAAGAGTTTGATCATGGCTCAGATTGAACGCTGGCGGCAGGCCTAACACATGCAAGTCGAGCGGCA
>NZ_JAFMOS010000002.1 GCF_019049755.1 Rahnella perminowiae | reverse complement strand
ACTTTGCTCTTTCGAGGTCATGCGGTATTAGCTACCGTTTCCAGTAGTTATCCCCCTCCATCAGGCAGTTTCCCAGACATTACTCACCCGTCCGCCGCTCGCCGGCAAAGTAGCAAGCTACTTCCCGATGCCGCTCGACTTGCATGTGTTAGGCCTGCCGCCAGCGTTCAATCTGAGCCATGATCAAACTCTTCAATTAAAAGTTCGATTTGCTTAAACA
>NZ_JAFMOS010000004.1 GCF_019049755.1 Rahnella perminowiae | reverse complement strand
AAGAAGTACGAGATGCCGCTGTCGGCCAGGCGGCGCGCGATGTGCGCGTATTCGCTTTCGCCGAACTGCATCATGAATTTTTTCAGCGGGTACTGTTCATTAAGGGCAAACCGGAAATCCAGCCGGTCCATGTAGTAACGCAGGAAGGTGTTTTCGGTCATGCTGATGACGCTGTCGTTCTGGTAAATCGCGTTATTGCTGCCCTGATTTAACCGGGTGACGCGGTGTTCCA
>NZ_JAFMOS010000005.1 GCF_019049755.1 Rahnella perminowiae | reverse complement strand
TATAGTCATTCGCACCCTGAGAATTACACTTTGAAGTGATTCAGGGTATGCGCTTACTGGTTACGAATATTGAGCGAGAATCATGCGATGATCGCCGCTTTTCTTTCGAGCCAGTAGGTGCTCCACGTTCGCTAACGAATACTCAGGGCATGCAGATAAACTGCTGGCTATATTTCTTTCGAAGAGCGTGGAATGCATACCAATCCCCGATAAAAAGGAGTTGGTGATGACTGTGAC
>NZ_JAFMOS010000020.1 GCF_019049755.1 Rahnella perminowiae | reverse complement strand
ATAGCTCTGTACCTGAATAAACTCGATGAAGCTGACAAGACTGCTGAGCCTGAAATAATCACAGATTTAACAGCGACGAAACTGGCATGGTTGCAACAACGTTTAGAAGAGTTAAAGCAAATGCAGCAGGCCGTGGAACAGCATCCTGATAAACAATTGTCGCTGACAGATCCTGATTCCCGGTTGATGAAAATAAACAATGTTAACCGTCAGGTTAGCTATAACGTGCAGACTGCCGTTGATGCCAAAAATCAC
>NZ_JAFMOS010000019.1 GCF_019049755.1 Rahnella perminowiae | reverse complement strand
CGGCACCTAAATCCTGAGCGGCTTTAATATCACTCCGGCTGTAATAGCCTTTATCAGCCAGAACGGTAATATCCACTTTGCCAACAGCATCTTGCGCTAATTTTGTCACAGCAGTTAACTGCCCACGATCTGGTGTATTCGTCACTTCATGAGCAACAATCAGGTGATTTTTGGCATCAACGGCAGTCTGCACGTTATAGCTAACCTGACGGTTAACATTGTTTATTTTCATCAACCGGGAATCAGGATCTGTCA
>NZ_JAFMOS010000018.1 GCF_019049755.1 Rahnella perminowiae | reverse complement strand
GAGCCCTCTCAGCTATAGCTCTGCCCTCGTCTGTAATACGTAGATTACGGGTGTTTCTTTCAAAAAGTGTAGTGCCAAGTGCAGTTTCCAGCCTGGCTATCTGCTTGCTCACCATCTTGGGGAGTATGTGTAGGTCTCGTGCTGCGGCAGAGAAATTGTTTCTGTCGACGACGTGTAAAAACACTTCAAGGTCGTCATTTCTCAAGTTTATTTTGTTCATTTTGGGGTAAGTGTTTGTCCGTTTAGGTCTATTTA
>NZ_JAFMOS010000584.1 GCF_019049755.1 Rahnella perminowiae | reverse complement strand
AGCCCGGATTGTTCAGTGCCCTTTGTCATGTGGCCGGAAGGAACTTAATTTCACTCACCGCCAGACATGCTGCCCGAACCAGCTTTGCAACATTTATGCCATACAAGGAAAAAATATGTCACAACAGCCAGAACTGCTTTGGGGAGCCCGTTTTAAACACGGTCCAGCTGCCACCTTAAGCGCGTTATCGCGCAGCCCGGAATATTATTTTTCCCTCGCTGAATATGATCTGGAAGGTTGCCGCGCCCATGCTTATGAATTAAACCGGGCCGGTTTGCTTGATGAAAACGAAACGGTTCTGATGGTCGATGCGATTAAACAACTGGCGAAGGATTTCCGTGCCGGCATTCTTGCGCCGATTCAGGCGGATGAAGACGTGCATACGTTTATCGAACGCAGCCTGACCGGGCGGCTTGGCGAACTCGGCGGCAAATTGCGGGCAGGGCGCTCACGTAATGATCAGACCGCTAACGATTTACGTCTCTACCTGCGCGATAACGCCCGCAAGATTGTGGCGGCCCTGCTCGGACTTCAGACCGCACTGGTGAAGCAGGCGGAACAGCATATTCATACACTGGCACCGGGTTTTACCCATCTTCAGCAGGCACAGCCGATTGTATTCGGGCATCAGCTGATGGCGCATGCACAGTCATTTTGCCGTGACGTTGAACGTTTTCAGGACTGGGATAAACGTTGTGCACTGTCGCCGCTGGGCGCGGCGGCGATGGCCGGTTCAGCCATTGCCCTGCATCCTGAACTTTCCGCCAAAGATCTCGGTTACGACGGTGCCTGCGAGAACTCAATTGATGCCGTGGCCAGCCGTGATCATGTCGCAGAATTCCTGTTTGCAGGCAGTATGCTGAGCGTCAATCTTTCCCGCATCAGTGAAGAAGTGTGCCTGTGGGCCTCGCGCCAGTTCCGCTGGGTTGAGCTCGATGACGGCTACGCCACCGGCAGTTCCATCATGCCGCAGAAGAAAAATCCGGATATTGCTGAACTGACACGCGGTAAAAGTGGCCGGCTGATTGGCAATGTTACTGCCATGCTGAGCACCCTGAAAGGCCTGCCGCTCTCCTATAACCGTGACCTTGTCGAAGACAAACGTAATGCGATGGATACCGTTGAGCAGTTGCTGTTAGTGCTGCCTGCGATGGCGGGCATGATCGACACCATGACCATCAATGTTGAGCGTTTGCGTGAACAGGCTCCGGAAGGTTTTACGCTGGCGACGGAAGTGGCCGACTGGCTTTCGCGTCGTGGTGTGCCGTTCAAGGAAGCTCACGAAATCACCGGCAAACTGGTGCAGGTGTGCGAGCAATACAATCTGGCGCTGCACGAAGTCAGTGATGCGCAGTTACTGGCGGTTGATGCCCGCCTGAGTGCTGATGTACGTGAATGCCTGACACTGGAAGCGGCGATCAACGCCCGCAGCGGTAAGGGTGGCACGGCACCGGTGCGGGTAGCAGAGCAGATTGCGCGGCTGAAAACCCGTCTCGAGGCGCAGGCAAACTGGGTCAATGGTTACGCTGGCCTGTCTTTATAATCGTGCGGGAGAAGCCTGATGACCCTTTACACTAAAACGTCAGAAAGTGCGAAAAGCGCAGAGATTGATCTCAGTGAATATCACGCTGTACCCCAGCGTTATTACGGCCGGATTTTTGCCTCGGCAGTGATCCTGCTGCTGCTGGCGTTGCTGGTGAACGCCTTTGCGCATGGCAAAATCGAATGGCAGTACGTGGCACAGTTTCTCACCGCCAAAGCCATTCTTTTTGGTCTGGGCAATACCATTGTCATGTCAGTGCTGGCGATGGCACTGGGGATCGTGTTCGGCGTGATTATTGCCGTCATGCGCATGTCACAAAACCCGGTGCTGCGCAGCGTGGCAATGGGGTATACGTGGATTTTCCGCGGCACACCGCTGATTTTACAATTGCTGCTGTGGTTTAACCTGGCACTGATTTTTCCGACCATCGCCATTCCCGGCGTATTCAGCCTTCAGACCGTTGACATCATGACGCCGTTCGCCGCCGCACTGCTCGGCCTGAGCATTAATCAGGGCGCGTACACCTCGGAAGTGGTGCGTGCCGGGCTGATTTCGGTCGATCTCGGGCAGTACGAGGCCGCGAAATCCATCGGTATGACCCGCCTGCATGCGCTGCGGCGGATCATTTTGCCGCAGGCAATGCGGGTGATAATCCCGCCCATCGGTAACGAATTCATCAGCATGGTCAAAACCACCAGTCTTGCCAGCATGATCCAGTATTCCGAAGTGCTCTATAACGCACAGACCATTTACTTCGCCAATGCGCGGGTAATGGAACTGCTGTTTGTGGCAGGCATCTGGTATCTGGTGGTGGTGACTGTGCTGTCGCTCGGGCAGAACCGTCTTGAGCGTTATTTTGGCCGTGGCACCCGCCGCCGCACCCGCCACTGACAGGAGCCCGACCATGAAAAGCATTATCAAAGCCGTCAATGTTAATAAGTACTTTGATCAGTTTCAGGCGCTGAAAAACATCAATCTTGAAGTTAAACACGGTGAAGTGATGTGCATCATTGGCCCTTCCGGTTCAGGGAAAAGCACATTTTTGCGCTGCATCAATCAGCTCGAACGCATCGACAGCGGCGGGGTGTGGGTCGATGACGAACTGGTCGGTTACCGCATGGACGGCAAAAAGCTGTACCCGCTTAACGACCGGCAGGTTGCCCGTCAGAGGCTGAAAACCGGCATGGTGTTCCAGCGTTTCAATCTGTTCCCGGATAAAACCGCGCTGGAAAATATCATTGAAGGGCCGTGTCAGGTGCTGCTGCGTCCTGTGAAAGAGGCCACACGGGAAGCGATGGCGCTGCTCGAACGTGTCGGGCTGGCGCATAAACGCGATGCTTATCCGCTGGAACTTTCCGGCGGCCAGCAACAACGCGTGGCGATTGCCCGGGCGTTGGCGATGAAACCCAAAGTGATGCTGTTCGATGAACCGACCTCGGCGCTCGATCCTGAGATGGTCGGCGAGGTGCTGGCGGTGATGCGCGGCCTGGCGGCAGAGGGCATGACCATGATTGTGGTCACGCATGAATTAGGTTTCGCGCGGGAAGTGGCAAACCGCGTGGTCTTTATGGACGAAGGCGGAATTATAGAAAGCGGTAATCCGGAAGACATTTTGCTCAACCCGCAAAATCCACGGACGCAGAACTTTATTTCTGCCGTCCTGATCTGACCTTTTTGACGTTAACTTTTGACTATGGGAATGCCTTTATGAAAAAAACATTGTTGTCCCTCATTACCGCCGGCGTCCTGCTGAACGGCGTTGTTTCCGGTGCCGGTGCGGCGGAGCTGAAGCAAAAAGACGAAATCAAAGTGGCGATGATGCCGAACTATCCGCCGCTGGAATTCAAAGATCCCGCCACCGGTAATCTGACCGGTATGGATTACGATCTGGGCACGGAAATCGGCAAACGCCTGAACCGCAAAATCAGCTGGCAGGAAATCGGCTTCGAACAGATGGTTAACGCCGTCGCCACTAAACGTGTCGATATGATCTTATCCGGCATGACCGACACCAAACCGCGTCAGGATATCGCGACCTTTGTTGATTACTACAACAGCGGACCGCAGTTCTATACCACCGTCGCGCACAAAGAAATCAATACCATGCTGGACTTGTGTGGCAAAAAAGTCGGCACCAGCCGCCGTACCACATTCCCGGCTGAAATCGCGGCATGGAGCGAAGCCAACTGTGTTCCGGCAGGCAAACCCGCCATTGTGGTGATTGGTGCGGAAGGCACGGCGGATGCACGTACCCAGCTGCGCCAGGGGCGCATTGAAGGCGTGGTGCAGGGCAGCGAAACCCTGCCGTACATCATGAACCTGGAAAAAGACACTTATAAACCACTGGGTAAAGCCTTTGCCTATCAGGTGACCGGCATGGGGATCAGCAAAGACGATCAGCCGCTGATTGATGCGGTGAAAGGTGCGCTGACCGACATGATCGCTGACGGCACTTATCTGAAAATCCTCACCAAATGGGGCCTGCAGGATGGCGCAATCAAAGAAGTGACCATTAACAAAGGCAAATAACCTCAGGCGACGGACTGACTCATGACGATTTCACAACAGGCGGCCAGTTTATGGCCGCAAGGCAAACGCGGCTGCATGGCGCTGGCGTTTGATCTCGACGGCCCGACCGGTGATGCAATGCTTAACGGCACCCTCTGGCAGAAAGCGGATTATTTTACCTTCGGCGCTTACGGGCCCTATCGCGCGCTGGAGCGCATCCTTGATTTGCTCGATGACCACCAGCTTCCGGCGACTTTTTTTATTCCGGCGTGGGTGGTGGAAAACTGGCCGAAACAGTGTCAGGCGATTGTCGGACGCGGGCATGAAGTGGCGTATCACGGCTATCGTCATGAGTCTTTTTACGCCATCAGCGCGGAGAAACAGTTATGGGTGATGCAAAAATCCCGTGAGATTTTCTGGCAGTTTCTGGGCATCCGTGCCGAAGGTTTTCGTACGCCTTCCGGTGACTGGCATCCGGAAACGCCTGCCATGCTACTGGAAGCCGGCGTGACCTATTCCAGCAGCATGCGCGGCGACGACCGGCCTTATCTCATGAAGGTTCCCGGTCATGAACGCCCGCTGGTGGAAATCCCCGGCCGCTGGGAAATGGACGATTACGCCTCTATAGCCTATACCCGCGAGCCGAATTTCCCCTCAGGGTTAGACCGCACCGCCAGTTATGAACTGACGCTGGATAACTGGTGCCGTGAATTCGACGGTGCCATGAACGAAGGGCTGAGTCTGACCACGTTGTTCCATCCGAAAATCAGCGGAAAACCTGGCCGCATTATGTTACTCGACCTTTTTTTTGCGCACCTGAAAGCACGGGATGACGTGTGGTTTGCGCGTTGCCGGGAAGTCGCCCACTGGTGGATGCAGGAGCATGCCAATGACTGATCATAACTGGCCGGCAGGTTACCGCTCTGCAGTGGTAATCACCGTTGATTTCAATGATATTCACGGCATTCTCAGCCAGGTACCTGCGGTGGCCGGACGCGAAAAAACGTTGTCCGTCTGGCGTTATGGCACGCTGCGCGGTATCGACCGGTTGCTGGCGTTACTGGAGAGGAAAAATCTGCGCAGTTCGTGGTGTGTACCGGGCATTGTGGCGGATGAGAATCCACAGAAGATCCGTGATATAGACCGCGCCGGGCACGAACTGGCGACCTGCGGCTATGAATTCGCCCATTTTGACGGTCTGTCGTTGCATCAGCAAACCGACAGTCTGCAAAGAGGTAAAGCGGCGCTGAAAGCGCTGACCGGGAAAGTGCCGCGCGGCTTTCGTTTGCCTGCAGGTAACTGGGCACCGGGCTTTACGGATGTGCTGGCGGACGAAGGGGTCAGCTGGACATCCGGCTGGCGCGGCGATGATTTACCGTATTTCCAGCCGGTGCAGGACGGCCAGCCGTCGCGGCTGGTGGAATTGCCGCTGCATTATGAAATGGAAGACGAACCGTATTTCGCGTTTAACCTCAGCCCGGCGGTGCCGCCGGCACAGTCGCGGATTGCCTCTTACCGCCACACCCTCGGTAATATGAAGATGGATTTTGACGGATTTCACCGTTTTGGTTTGTGCTACGTGCTGCGACTGCATCCGGAAGTGATCGGCACGGCGGGGCGGATTGGTATGCTGGCGGAACTGTTGGATCACATCACGTCACATCCTGATGTCTGGGTAGCGACGGCCGGGGAAGTCGCTGACTGGTGGTCGCAGAACCGGCCGCAAAACGAGGCGTCGCATCCGGCGCAAATCTGGATGCAACACACTGCGCCGGGAGTCAGCCATGAGTAATATCACACAGCAGCAAATGTTGGCCGAATTCGTGGTGAATACCCGTTTTGATGATTTGCCAGGACGGCTGGTTGAGCGCACCAAACGACACATCCTCGACACGCTCGGCGCGGGGCTGGTGGGTTCCACCAGCGACGTCGCAAAAGAGGTGGCGGCGATGATCCTCAGTGAAGGCGCTTTCCCGCTTTCGCCGGTGTGGGGCTATCGTGAACTGACATCGCCGCGCAACGCCGCGCTGCTTAACGGCGTGGCGGCACATGCGCTGGAACTCGATGACACCGGTGGCTGCGATCATTCCGGCGCAGTGGTCATTCCTGCTTTGCTGGCGGTCCTGCCGTTATGTCCGCAGCCGGTCAGCGGAAAAGCATTTATCACGGCGGTCGTGATCGGTTATGACGTGGCGCGCCGCGTGCTTGAAGCCTGTGGCGGATATTCACCCCATAATGGTGCGGGCTGGCATTCGACCTCTACCTGCGGTGTGTTTGGTGCGGCGGCTGCAGCCGGAAAATTAATGGGGCTGAATGCGGAACAAGTCAGCGCGGCGTTAGGCATTTCCGGCAGTTTCAGCGGCGGATTGTGGGCGTTTATCCACGACGGTTCGCAGAGTAAAAAATTGCATGCAGGACGCGCTGCCGAAGGAGGGGTGCTGGCTGCGCTGAGCGCCAGACAAGGCATCAGCGGACCGTCGCAGTTATTCGGGGACAAATGGGGTGGATTTCTTTCCACGCTGGCACCGGCCAGTGCGACGCCGCAAGCCCTGACGGCACAACTGGGGGAGATCTGGAAGCTGGAACGCTGTTCCATCAAACCTTATGCCTCGTGTCGTGGCACACATTCCGCCATCGATGCCACCGGTATTTTGCTGGAAAGGCTGAATGCCGGCGCAGGGGATGTCGAAAAAATCGTCGTGCGTCTTTGCCCGTTCCTCAGTGGCATGTGCGGTGACAACGAAATTGCCACACTGGCCGCCGCGCAGATGAGTATCCGTTACGCCATTGCCGCCCGCGTGGTGTTCGGACACGCAGGTCTGCCGGCGTATGACACCGATAAACGCCAGGATCCGGATTTACTGGCGATGATCCGCCGGATTGATTTGCAGGAAGACGATACCCTGAGTGCCGACGGCGAGCCGGATGTTACGCTCATCACCCGCTCTGGCGCATCGCAAACCGTGCGGGTAGATATTGCGCTCGGCGCACCGGGGAATCCGGTTTCTGATGAGCAACTGAAAGAGAAATTTATCTCGCTGGCGACACGGGTGATTTCGGTGGAAGGGGCAGAGAGGATATGGGAGCAGGGGATGCGGCTGGATCTGGCGCGAGATATTAATGCATTCATCGGGCGGTAGCTCTCTTCCCTGCGAAGGGGGAGGAGCAAAACACCGACCCGGTTCGGTGTGGGGGAGGTGCAAAGAGACAGGACAAATTTTCACTTGTTCATCCTGCGGAGCTGGTGTCAAATCAGAGGATTAGCGTCCTGCGAATAAGACCGCCAAAAAAAGGAACCTCTCATGACCCAGACCCTACGTACAGGCCTTGTCGGCTACGGCTTCGCCAGCAAAACCTTTCATTCACCTCTGATTGACGGCACGCCCGGTATCGAGCTGGCGGTGGTTTCCAGCAGTGATGCGGGCAAAGTCCATGCGGACTGGCCCAATGTGGAAGTGGTAGATTCGCCGGAAAAGCTGTTTGCCGATGCGTCCATTGATCTGGTGGTGATCCCGACGCCCAATACCACCCATTTCCCGCTGGCGAAACTGGCGCTGGAGGCCGGTAAACATGTCATCGTCGACAAGCCTTTTACCGTGACGCTGGATGAAGCCCGCGAACTTGACGCGCTGGCGCGTGCAAAAGGTAAGGTGCTGTCGGTGTTCCATAACCGTCGCTGGGATTCGGATTTCCTCACGGTTAAGACACTGATTGAAGAAGGTGCGCTCGGCGATATTGTCTATTTCGAATCCCATTATGACCGTTATAAACCCCAGGTGCTGCAACGGTGGCGTGAAAGTGAGGCGCCGGGCAGCGGCATCTGGTTCGATCTGGGTTCGCATCTGCTGGATCAGGCGCTGCAATTGTTCGGATTGCCGGAAACATTGCAGGCGGATCTGGCTGTACTGCGGCCGGGCGGTAAAGCCGTCGACTACTTCAACGCAGTGCTGACTTATCCGCGACGTCGTGTGGTGTTGCACAGCACGGTTTATGCCGTTGCTGAAACGGCGCGGTTTATCGTGCAGGGTGAAAAAGGCAGCTACGTGAAATTTGGGCTGGATCCGCAGGAAGATCGTCTGAAAGCCGGTGAACGTCTGCCGCAGCCGGACTGGGGGGTCGATAAACGTGATGGCGTCATTACGCTCAGCCACGACGGCGTATTGGCAGAGAAATCGCTGCTGACCATTCCGGGCAACTATCCGGCTTATTATGCCGGTGTACGCGATGCAATTAACGGGCTGGGTGAAAATCCGGTACCCGCCGGGGATGCCATCCGCGTGATGGAAATGCTCGAACTGGGGATGCAGTCCTCAGAACAACAGGCGACCCTGAAAGTCATCAGCAACTAATACAGGATCCCGTTTTCCAGAGTGTCACGCCGGTGACACTCTTATTTTTCATTTGTTATTCATTTTGCAAGGAAGGTTCATGTCCTGGTTACAACGTCTGAAAATCGATAAGTTTTTGCTGATCCTGGTCTGTGTTGTCGTGATCGCTTCATTTTTTCCCTGTGAAGGGATTTATAAAACCTTCTTCGGCTATCTGACCACAGCCGCTATTGCACTGCTGTTTTTCATGCACGGCGCGAAGCTTTCCCGCGAAGCGATCATGGCGGGTATCAGCCACTGGCGTTTGCATGTAGTGGTGTTCCTTAGCACTTTCGCGTTGTTCCCGCTGCTCGGTCTTGGCATGAAATGGCTGGTGCCGGTGGGCATTCTGACGCCGACGTTGTACTACGGTTTTCTGTATCTTTGTGCATTGCCTGCGACCGTGCAGTCTGCGATTGCTTACACCTCGGTGGCTGGCGGTAACATTCCGGCGGCAATTTGCAGCGCGTCGGCGTCCAGTATTCTCGGGGTGTTCCTTTCACCGGTGCTGGTTGGTTTGCTGATGCATACACAGGGCGGTACCAGTGACACCTTACATGCCATCGGTTCCATTGTGCTGCAACTGATGGTGCCGTTTATCATCGGGCATCTTTGCCGTCCGCTGATCGGTGCCTGGGTACAGCGGCACAAGAAAATCGTCAACGTCACCGACCGTTCATCGATTCTGCTGGTGGTCTATGTGGCATTCAGTGAAGCGGTTGTGCAGGGGATCTGGCATCAGATCAACGGCTGGTCGCTGCTGGCGATCCTCGGTTGTTCGATTGTTCTCCTGACCATTGTGCTGATCATCAACACCTGTGTGGCGCGGCTGTTTGGCTTTAACACCAAAGACGAAATCACCATTGTATTTTGCGGCTCGAAGAAAAGTCTGGCGAACGGTATTCCGATGGCGAACGTGCTGTTCCCGGCTGCTGCCGTGGGCGCGATGGTGCTGCCGCTGATGATTTTCCATCAGATCCAGCTGATGGTCTGTGCGGTACTGGCCTCACGCTATGCCAGACGTGTGGCGCGTGAAGACGCCGCCGCACAGGTGAAGAAAGAAGAAGTGAAAACGGTGTAATCCGTTGAATGAAAAGAAAAGGGCGGAGAACATTCCCGCCCTTTTTTATTGGGTGAAAAGCGTTATGCCGACACTTTGTCGCGAATTGCCTGCTTCTCAGCGGCTGTCAGGAATGCCATCGTCAGGCCGTTTTCCTGTGCCTTGCGGATTTCGTTTTGCGTCAGTCCGGCAGCCGGTGCAGCGACATGATATTCGTTAGCAATCTCAATGCCCTGAACTGCCGGATCATCGGTATTGATGGAGGCCAGCACGCCATGGCGCAGAAAAATCGCCAGCGGATGCTGCTCAAAAGACGCGACGGTGCTGGTCTGAATGTTAGAGGTCAGGCAGGATTCGATACCAATCTGATGTTTGGCCAGAAAATCCATCAGTTCAGGATCCTGTGCGGCTTTTACCCCATGGCCGATACGCTCAGCGCCCAGTTCACGGATTGCCTGCCAGATGCTTTCCGGGCCTGCGGCTTCACCGGCATGAACGGTAATATGCCAGCCTGCGTCGCGCGCACGGTTAAAATGGCTGAGGAACAGACTGCCCGGGAAACCCAGTTCATCACCGGCCAGATCCAGCGCGGTAATGCCGTCGCGGTACGCCAGCAAACCTTCCAGTTCTTGCAGACAGGCGTCTTCACCAAACGTACGGCTCAGAATGCCGATCAAACGCACATCGATGTCATGATGCTGCTGACCTTCGCGGATCCCTTCAATGACCGCTTCCACCACACCCGCGACCGGAAGTTTGTGGTTCATTGCCATGTAATAGGGAGAGAAACGCAGTTCGGTGTAATGCAGACCGGCGCGCGCCGCATCTTCAACGTTTTCTTTAGCAATGCGGCGGCAGGCATCCAGATCGCCGAGCACTTTAACGCCCCAGTCGAGTTTCTGCAGGAAACTTACCAGATCCGGTTCAGTATGCATCACCTGTACATGCGGGCGCAGCGCTTCAAGTTCACTGGCAGGTAAGGTCAGATTAAACTGACGGCCTAAATCCAGAATAGTCTGAGCGCGGATGTTGCCATCAAGGTGGCGGTGAATGTCTGTCAGGGGAAGGCGTGTGTCGATCATGGTGTGCACTCATTATTATTGAAATGTGCGGGGCATTATAACGGGAGAATCACCCTGAATGAAATGTTGTTGCGCAACAAGAAGGGGGGTGAATTTGCTTCCTCCCCTTCGCAGGGGGAGGAGTTAGACCAACTCTCTGATGCCAGTGATTAATTTTTCAACACCGGCTTCCACCTTCGATCGCGGGCAGCCGACATTCAGACGCAGGAAACCGTTACCTTCTTCACCATAGGTATAACCCGGCATAATGGCGACTTTTTGATGCCTGATCAGCTCATTTTGTAACTGCTTATCGTCAATACCCAGCGGGCGTAAATCAATCCACGCCAGATAGGTGGATTGTGGCGGCTGCCAGTTGAGCGGCGGGAATGCGGCGTTCAGTTGTTCCGCCACGTAACGCAGATTGCCCTGTAAATATTCCCGTAACGCATCCAGCCAGGGTTCACCGTGATGATAAGCCGCAACGTGCGCATGAACGGCAAGCACGGCCGGAGATGATAAGCCGTCGCAGGCTTTCAGCTGGTGCAGATACGCCTCGCGTGAGGCTTTATGGCTGATCAGTCCGTAAGCGCCGGTCAGCGCCGGAATGTTAAAACTTTTCGACCCGGAGGTCAGTAACGCCCATTCTCCGCGTCCCACGTCATTCCACGGCGTGTGGCGGTGTTCGCCCCAGACCATATCCATGTGAATTTCATCGCTGATCACCCGCACATTGTGACGCTCACACAGTTCAGCAATAAGTGTCAGTTCTTCCCGTGTCCAGACTTTACCGGTCGGATTGTGCGGGCTGCACAGCAACAGTACAGAACAGGTTGGTTGCACCAGCAGGCTTTCCAGATGTTGCGCATCCAGCGACCAGTCATTACCGTTTTTAAGCAGCGGGCAGGCCATCATATTGCGCTGATTACCGTTTACCACGTTGAAAAACGCATCATAGGCCGGAGTGAAGGTCACCACGCCATCATCCGGCTGGCTCCACTGACGGATCAGTTGCGCAACCATGTAAATCACCGACGGGCCGTAGACCACGCTTTCCCGGTCAATCCGGCTGTTAAAACGCCGCTGAAACCAGTGTGCTACCGCGCCGAGGAAATCATCGTGATGCCAGCGGCTGTAACCGAGTACGCCGTGTTGCAACCGTCTTTGCAGCGCATCCAGAATGCAGGGTGCGGCGGGGAAATCCATGTCAGAGATGGTGAACGGCAGTAAGTCTGTGCTGCCGAAACGGTCAGCGACGTAATCCCACTGGGTGCACCAGGTGCCATGACGGTCGGTAACGGCGGAAAAATCAAAACTCATTTTTTCACTCCCTGAATAAAGCTGGAAAGGGCGACCGGAGGCGCCCTGTTAATCGTATTACGCTATCACCGGTTCCGGTGCTGGCTGACTGGCTGCGGTACGGATCAGATAATCCAGTTCATCTTTTACCGACTGTACCTGCGGACCAATGACGACCTGCAGATTATGCTCGTTAAGATGAACGACACCGATAGCGCGGTTAGCTTTCAGCGTGGCATCGTCAACCCGCGACATATCCGCAACGGAAAGACGCAGGCGGGTGATGCAGTTATCCAGTGAAACAATATTACCGGCACCGCCCAGCGCGCTCAGAATAACCGGCACGTTGTAGCCAGATTTACTGGAAGACGGCACGGCGGCGGCAGCAGGCATATTCTCAGATTCACGACCCGGCGTTTTGATGTTAAAGCGCACGATAGAGAAACGGAAGATAGCGTAATAAGCCGCGAACCAGATAGCGGCCACTACCGGCACCAGATACCACTTGGTCGCAGTGCCATGCAGGATCCCGAATACCACAAAGTCGATGATATTGCCGTCGGTATTACCGATGGTCACACCCAGCACGGACATGATGGTGAAGCCCAGACCGGTCAGGATGGCGTGGATCACATAGAGAACCGGCGCCACAAACAGGAACAGGAATTCGATCGGTTCAGTGGTGCCGCCAACAACGCAGGCTACGACGCCGGAAATAAGCAGGCCTTTAATTTTATGACGATTTTCAGGTTTCGCGCAGTGGTACATCGCCAGAGCCGCACCCGGCAGGCCACCGAGGAAGGCAGGCATTTTGCCCTGAGAAAGGAACTGCGTCGCGCTTTCAGAGAAACCGTGCGTGGTCGGGCAGGATAGTTGTGCCTGGAAGATGGTCAGTGCGCCGCTCACTTCGCGGCCACAGACATCCAGCGTGCCGCCAGCTTCGGTGAAGCGGATCAATGCAACCAGAATGTGATGCAGGCCAAAGGGTAACAGCAGACGCTCACCGGAACCGAAAATCATCGGGCCAAATACCCCTGCTCCCTGAATAAGACGGCCCAGACCGTTAATGCCAGCAGCGAAGAAAGGCCAGATAAGGGGGATCAGCAAACCGACCAGACCAAGCACCACGGTGGTAACAATCGGGACGAAACGCGTGCCACCGAAGAATGCCAGCGCATCCGGCAGACGGATCGTGTTGTAGCGTTCGTGCAACATGTACACAATGATACCGACGATGACCGCGCCCAGAATACCGGTGTCGATAGACTGGATGCCGAGGATCATCTGGATATTATTGGCCTTCAGCACCAGCGGATCGACGGTTGGCAAGGTGCCGTTAGCGGTCAGAAAGAAATTAATTGCCAGATTCAGTACAGCGAAACCGACGAAACCGGAGAAGGCAGCAACGCCTTTGTTTTCACGCGCCATACCCAGCGGGATAGCGATAGCAAACATCACCGGCAGGAAACTGAAGGCAAACGACCCGACTTTGCTCATCCAGACGAAAACCAACTGGAGGATCGGATTACCTAATGCGGGGATCAGCGTCACCACATCATGACTGCTTAACGAACTGCCGATGCCCAGCATGATGCCGCAAAACGACAGCAGAGCGACCGGCAGCATGAAAGTTTTCCCTAAACTTTGGAAGAACTCCCAAAGCGTAACACGTTGTTTTTTGTTGGCAGGCATACCCGCTCCCTGAGTTGTTTTATTAAGCGACTTGTTGATGGCGGCTAAGATAAAACGTTTTACCTAAATAATACGTGTCTGAACTCACACTATTTGATGGTGCCTTCTGCAACATGGGTTAAATAAGGTTAAACGTTTTACTCGGCAGGCTGGATTAGGTATAACTGTCTGACCACGCTAATTATTCCGGTTTTCGGATACAGCGGGCGGGAAGGGATCCCGTTTTATGGAATTTCAAATGAACGACAACAGCCGATGAATCATAAAAAAATCACCATTACAGATGTGGCGCAGCATGCCGGCGTTTCCGTTACCACGGTTTCGCTGGTGCTCAGCGGTAAGGGGCGTATTTCCCGGATAACAGCAGAACGGGTTAACCGTGCGGTTGATGAGCTGGGTTTTGTGCGCAACCGGCAGGCGAGTACGCTGCGCGGTGGCGAATCCGGCGTGGTCGGGCTGATTGTCCGCGATATCTGTGAACCGTTTTATGCCGAAATGACTGCCGGTCTCAGTGAGATGTTTGAAGCGCAGGGCAAAGTGTTGTTTCTGCTGCAAAGCGGCCCGTCCGGTAAAGGGCTGATGCGCTGTTTCGAGACTTTGCTGACCCACGGCGTAGATGGCATTGTGATCGCCGGTGGCGTAAATACTCTCGCCGGGCTGAAAGAAAAGGCCGAAGAATATGACGTCCCGCTGATCTGCGCGGCACGTTCCGGGGGGATCGAAGGGGTTGATGTTGTCCGACCCGATAATATGCTCGCAGCGAAAATGGCCACCGAATATCTGATCAAACATGGCCACAAACAAATTGCCTATCTCGGCGGTTTGAGCAATTCGTTAACCCGTGCCGAACGTCTCGGCGGTTTCTGCGCCACGCTGCTGCAATACGGCCTGCCATTTCGCAGCGAATGGATTATCGAGTGTGATTATCAGCATAAATGTGCCGCCGATGCTGCCGAAACTTTATTATCCCGCTACCCGAAAATCAGCGCAATTGTCTGCCATAAATCATCCGTCGCGCTGGGCGCCTATTTCGGCGTGCTGCGTACCGGTGCGCAAGTGGGTGGCGGGGCAGTAGACAGCTTCTTCCAGCAAAAAATTGCCCTGATTGGAATGGAAGATGCGCCGGAATCGGAACTGACGGAACCGCCGCTGACCTCCATTGCCAATTCCGCACGCGAAATCGGTTATGCGACAGCGAGGCGCTTACTGATGAGGATCGGGGGACAAAATCTGGAAGCGCAGAATATTATCCTGCCGCCAGCGCTGGTGGAGAGGGAATCGGCTTAGCGGGTGACTGAGCGGGCATCCTTAAGGAGGGCGGCGACCCAGGGTATTGACCTAAAGGTCCGCCGGGTCGCCAGGCCCTAAAATCACTCGACAGTTGAATACTTCACATAATGGTTGGAACAGTTGAAGTGAGCGACATAACCCAGGGTACCATTCGGGCCTTTTGCGCTGAACGGGATGTGGTAAGTCCCTTTGTCTTCTTTAACATCATCGCTGATGAAATTCAGTACCGGCACTGATGTGCCCATATTGTCTTTGTCGTTACCCCAGTTTGGAATGCGGTTTTCCATGTAATCACGGGTGACAGTATCGATGGCATTGTTCTTGCTGATATCGGCACAGGCGCCTTCTGTGGAGCGTTGCATCCACCACGGATAGACATACACTGAACCCAGCATCAGCACCATCAAAACGAAAATGACCGAAACAATCCCGATTAATACGACTTTACTCATAATGCTTGTCACTCCTGAAAAATATCAGTCAAATCATTAGCTGCCCGGATAAACCCATCGCTAACGCCAGGCACGAAAGCGCGTATGTTACGCCACTTAGTTAGCACAGGTTAAGTAATATCAGCCTTTCTGTTGCATTCGCTTACAGAAGCCATGCCGCGGACAGAGGGCCGGGGTGGTAGCCTTTTTATACATACATTATTCACGTAAGGAGTCAGGTATGAGTCAGCAACAACCCACGGTCGCGGTACTGGGTCTGGGCGCAATGGGGCATGCGTTCGCCGCTAACCTGATCAAAAAAGGGTTCTCTACCCGTGTCTGGAACCGGACGGCTTCACGCGGTGATGATTTGGTGGAAGCCGGTGCTACACAAGGCCGTACACCACGCGAAACGGCTGAAGGCGCGGACGTGGTAATCACGATGTTGTCCGACGGCAAAACGTCACTTGAAGTCTGTCAGGGGGACAACGGTGTGCTCGCCGGTCTGAAACAGGGAGGGATTATTGCCCAGATGGGAACCCTCGGCGTTGAAGCGACAGACGCGCTGATTGCGCTGATTAAAGCGCAGCGTCCTGATGTCGTATTCTTTGATGCACCGGTTTCCGGCACCAAAGCCCCGGCCGAGCAGGCGCAAATTGTGGTGCTGGCCAGCGGTGATCGTGAAGCCGGTGCCGCCATTGAACCGGTATTCGCCGCTATCTCCAAAGCGACAAAATGGCTCGGTGAAGCCGGACGTGCCTCCAGAATGAAACTGGTGGTCAATGCCTGGCTGATTGCCATGATGGAAGGTATTGCAGAAACGACGCAGCTTGCACAAGCACTGGGATTCACCACTGACGATCTGTGGAATGTGCTGGAAGGCGGTCCGCTGGCAGCCCCTTATATCAGGGGCAAAATGGAGATGTTCAAAAGCGATGATTATACCCCGCAGATGCAACTGACCTGGGCGCTGAAAGACATCAATCTGGCACTGGAGGCTGGCAGTCATCTTGAACTGCCGGTCATGAAACGAATCAGTCAGACCTGGCAGGGCGCGGTCGATGCCGGTTATGGCGGGAAGGATCTGGCGGTGGTATATCGCTATCTCGGCACTAAACGTTAAGTCTTTAAAAAACTGCGAATAAATGCGTTGTCCGGTCCACGGAAGGGCCGGATATTTTGCCTTTCGTTCATAACCCTGAAGTATAAACCAGACCATCTGGCTATTGGTCTGTTATCGGGCAACCGTGATAGCGTTGATGATTATTAACAACATCACTGCGGAGCGCGCGATGAGCCAGATATCTTCCCCTATCCCTCTGATCGATTTCAGCCAGTTTTCCACAACGCCCGGACAGAGGGAAGAATTCCTTGCACAACTGCGTTACGCCGCCCGTGAGATTGGTTTTTTCTACCTCAAAAATCATGGCGTTGATGCGCAGTTACTGAAGGATGTTCAGCGGGTTGCCCGGCAATTTTTTGCACTGCCTGAGGAAGACAAACTGGCTGTGGCGATGATTAATTCGTCACACTTTCGTGGCTATAACCGTGCTGCCTCGGAGATGACCCGCGGTCAGCCGGACTGGCGCGAACAGTTTGATCTCGGCGCGGAGCGGCCAAAACTACCGGTGACAGAAAGTACGCCTGCATGGGCAAGATTACAGGGGCCGAATCAGTGGCCGGAAGCATTGCCGGAATTGCGCCCGTTATTGCTTCGCTGGCAAAGGGAAATGACGGCGATGTCGTTGCGTCTTTTGCGTGCTTTTGCGCTGGCACTGAAACTGCCGGAAGAGGCCTTTGATCCGCTGTACGGTGAAAAACCGAATGAACATATCAAACTGATCCGTTATCCGGGGCGTACGCCGGGTGCCGGAAACCAGGGGGTCGGTGCACATAAGGATTCCGGATTCCTCAGTTTTCTGTTGCAGGATGAACAGCGCGGTTTACAGGTTGAAGTAGAAGCAGGGCAGTGGGTCAATGTGTTGCCTGTCCCTGATACGCTGGTGGTCAATATCGGCGAGTTGCTTGAACTTGCTACCCACGGTTATTTGCGTGCTACGGTACACCGGGTTGTATCACCCCCTGAAGGGGATGAGCGCCTGTCGCTGGCATTTTTCCTGGGGGCTCAGCTTGATGCTGTTGTGCCATTATTTCCTTTGCCAGCCGAACTGGCAAAGGAAGCGCGGGGAGAGGCAAGCGATCCTCTGAATCCGTTATTCCGCGATGTGGGTTTCAATTATCTGAAAGGGCGGTTGCGCTCACATCCTGATGTCGCGCAGCGCTATTATTCTGACCTGCTTGTGGCGAATATTACTGGCTGACAGGCGCCTGCGCAGTATCTACGCTGACCACGGTCGACATTCCCGGCCGAAGACGTTCACTTTGTTGGCCAGGTTCCAGTTCAATGCGCACGGCGATACGTTGTGAAATCTTGGTGAAGTTACCCGTCGCATTATCCGCTTTAAGGATGCTGAATTCTGAACCTGCCGCAGGGGAAATACGGGCCACATGCCCTTTAAATGCCTGATCATTCAAGGCATCGACAGTGAATACCGCCGGTGTGCCAACAGCCATACCCGCCAGCTGGCGCTCTTTGAAATTGGCGGTCACCCAGACCTGTTTCGGCGTAACTGAGGTCAGTTGTGTTCCGGCACTGACGTACTGCCCGAGCCGTGCGCTGACTTCGCCGAGTTGTCCGTCGGACGGAGCAACGATCTGCGTATGCTGCAGATTGATTTGTGCCACTTCGACTCTGGCCTGGGCCGCCTTCAACGCGGCTGCCAGTGAAGCTTTGTTGGCATCGACCAGCGCCAGATTCTGTCGGGCAATATTCACCGAAGCACGGGCTTTAGCCACATTAGCCTGCGCAGTCAGCAGCGCGGCGTGAAGCTCGTCGCCGGTGGTTTTAGAAACCAGTCCTTTCTCCAGTAAAGGCCCGTTACGTCCGGTATCAAGCAAGGCTTTGCTGTGCGCGGCCTGGGCACTTTGCAGCTCAGCTTCCGCGAGTTGCAGGTTGGCCGCACCTGAGGCGCGGTTCTGCTCAAAGTTTTGCAGCGTCACCTGAGCCTGCGCGGCAGCCGCTTCTGCCTGTAACAACTCCTGACGGTAGGTACTGTCATCAATCACAAACAGCACGTCGCCTTTTTTGACTGGCATGAAATCTTGCACATTGACGTCAGTGATATAACCCGATACCTGCGGGCTGAGCAGGGTCACATTGCCCCGGATATAGGCATTATCCGTCGATTCCACCTGCGAGTTGAACGGGAACAATTGCCAGCTGTACAGCACGATCATGACCCCGATAATACCCAGACAAAGCACCACAATAATCGATGGATAACGAAAGATATTTTTCATCAGTTTTTCCGCTTTACTCTTTTTATTCATCTATAAAAACAAGGCAATTACCCGACAGTCTGTTTCTTCATCAGGATCCGTCCGACAATAATGTGTACGACAAGGACGGCAAAGCAGCCCAGCGACATATAAAAAACCACTCTGAAAACATCGTTATAGGCCAGCAATCCGGCCTGTTGTGTCACTTTCTGGCTCAGCAGGGCCAGACCTTCGGCATTGAGTTGCGTGCCGTCGTTTAATACCGGTTTCAGTAAATGGCTGTACTGCGCAACCCGTTCACTGACCAGCGGATTTTGCAGGCTGATGTTTTCGACCAATACGCTGGAATGAAATTTCTCTCTCAGGATCTGTATCGTCCCGAGGAAGGCGCTGCCAACCTGTGCGCCGACATTCTGAGTAGAGAGAAACACCAGGATAAAACTGATGATCTGGCTTTGCCCAAACTGCAGGGCGCGGATAAACCCGAGCCAGAGAGCGGTCGGCAGAAATACCGCCCCGGCAAAGGCGATCATTCCTTGTGTCAGGTAAAATTGCTCCGGGCGGGTATCCACCGTGGAACCGGCGTCCGTCAATGAGGCAATCGCAATCAGGGCAATCGAAAACAGATGGATGTATACGATCCGGTTGGCTTTGTGAATGATACTGACTACCACCAGTCCGGCGAAGGTTGCGGCCAGAATGACGCAAAACAGCGCCATCAGCTGATCGTTAAGCAATCCGACCAGATTCAGAAACCCGACCATGCCGGTCGTTTGTTCCGACAACAGCATGCGTACGAAGAGCATCGACCCGGTGAACAGCACCATTTCAGGCGTCATCAGCCAGCGCAAATCGATAATGGGATTCTTGCGTTTCAGTTCGACCATAAATGACAGCGTCAGCGCAATAATCCCGACCACCAGCACTTCACCAATCCAGTCTTTTTCCTGCCACCAGTAATAACGGCCCATTGTCAGCACCACCGACATACAAGCCACCGCGGTGGCAATGAGCGGATAACTTATCCAGTCTGTACGTTCAAACACTTTCACCCGTGGCGGATGGGTAAGCGGCAAAATCCAGATAATGGTAAGGCAGATAAGTGAAAGGCCGGATTCAAGCGTCGCCAGTTGATGCCAGTGGCCAAGATCTAACAAATGCGGGGATATAATGCGCGAGACAGGCAAAGCCAGCTGACTGCCCGCCAGCCCGAAACACAATCCAGCCGTCAGTTTTTTAGCCAGCGGAAAGATCTCAAACATATAAAATAATGCCAGCGGTCCGAGCGACGCCATTGCAAAACCCATGACAGCCCGCACGGCCAGGGCGGTCTGGAAATCATGAGTGAATGTCTGTCCCAAAGACGCCACAGCAAAAAACAGCAGCCCGTATTCACCAAACCGACGAAAACCAAACTGGGTACGGATTTTGTACAGCAGGATCGTGCCGGTAACGCTGGTTGCTGTATAGGCTGCCACCAGCCAGTAACTTTCCACATTGGAAATGCCCAGCGAGCCCTGTATGCCCGGCAGGTTGGAGCTGACCAGATTGATCCCAAGCCCCTGCGTCAGCCCGATAATCAGTGATGCTGTGGCATAGACAACCATCCGCAGACGCGGATAGTGCAGCAACCAGGTACTGACCTGAACGGCAAAAGGGTGATGTTGTGACGGCGGAACCGGCGCGGGTTTATCAGGTTTTACTGGGAGTTCTTTCTGTGGTGATGCTTCCCGTGTTGATAATTCACCGGCGTCCTGCCGGACATCTGAATCAGAACGCGTCGTCATCGTTATGCCTCGTAAATCATTACCCTGCGAGTTTGTAGCTTGCTACATAATGTAATAAGTCATCTCAAGGGTGTCTACCCAATTATTCATATTGATGATATTTACAAGTGAAAATAACGGATAACTAATCAATAACCCAAGTGATGATTACAGGCGGGAAAGGGCATCAAACAAGGAAAAAGCGCCCTTTAAAGCGCAGCGATATTGGCGGTAATACTGGCGAGAACACCCCGGGCGATATCCACATCTTTTGGCGCAATGCCTTCCATAACGCGGATCAGAATATCATCCGTCATGATACGCACCTGATTTGCCAGTTCGGTTCCAGTTTCCGTCAGTTTGATATCTTTTGAGCGACGATCGGTTTCTCCGGGACAGCGCTCCAGCAGGCCCAGCTCAGCCAGGCTGTCGAACAGGCGAATGGCAGTAGGGTGTTCCACTTCCAGCAATGCTGTCAGTTCTCCCTGAGGCAGGCGTCCGCTGGCGGCTTCCAGATGCAGTAAGACCTGTCCCCGGGCCAGCGTCAGACCAATTGTTTTAAAACGTGAATCGCAATAAGTTCGTAACTGGCGGCCGATATGAATGGTTTCAGGCAGGAAACGGATGGCTGGCGAGGTCGCTTCCGGGCGGCGGCGTAATAGGGTCACAGGAGATCCTCACTGTCTGGGCTTAAGCGTGTTTTTGAGGCGTCAGATTAGCACGATATGCAACATTTACCAGAAAAGGCAGGCTGCCATTAACATTTTGAGACAAGTGAAAGATTCATTAGCCTCGATAGCGGAGCCAAAAGTCCGACCTCTTTTTTGCAATATTAGTTACAACATACAATGTGTTATTTTAATACCGGTGATAGTCTGTGAGTCATAAAAAAACACCGCCTGAAGGCGGTGTCTGTCATTTTTCAGGCAGAAAGAGAGGGTTATAAACCCCGTTTTTCCATTAACAACGCCAGATCAACCAGACGGTTTGAAAAACCCCATTCGTTATCATACCAGGCCAGAATTTTCACCAGCTTACCCCCGATCACCAGTGTGGAAAGCCCGTCAATAATAGAGGAACGGGGATCTCCCCGATAATCGCTCGACACCAGTGGCTCTTCGCTGTAACCAAGAATACCTTTCAGCGGACCGGATTCAGCCGCTTTGCGGAACGCGGCGTTAATTTCTTCAACTGTCGCTTCACGTTTCAGGTTAACCGTTAAGTCAACGATGGAGACCACAGGAACCGGAACACGCAGGGAATAACCGGTCATACGTCCGTCCAGTTCAGGGATCACTTTCCCAATCGCCTTCGCTGCGCCGCTGGAATACGGAACAATCGAAACCGCTGCCGCGCGTGCACCCCGTAAATCTTTTTCAGGCTGATCATGCAACGCCTGGCTGTTCGTATAGGCATGTGTGGTGTTCATCAGACCGTGTTCAATACCGAAAGTCTGATGCAAAACCTGAGCGGCAGGGGCCAGACCGTTAGTAGTACAGCTGCCGTTACTGACCACTTTATGTTTTGCCGGATCGTACTCGCCGTCATTGACACCCATCACGATAGTGATGTCATCATTTTTGGCCGGTGCGGAAATAATGACGCGTTTTGCTCCGCCTTGGGTGATATGAACTTCGGCTTTAGCTTTTTCAGTAAAGAAACCGGTCGCTTCAATAACGATATCCACACCCACCGTGCTCCATGGAATAGCCGCAGGATCACGTTCTGAAAAAACGCACACCGCTTTACCATCCACCCGCAATTCGCCGTCACCAGCTTCAACATCCGCTTTTAACGTACCGGAGAGTGAGTCATATTTCAGAAGGTGAGCGAGGGTCTTACTGTCAGTAAGATCGTTAATTGCCACCACCTGGAAATCATTGCGTCCGAGAGCGGCGCGCAAAACATTCCGTCCAATTCTGCCGAAACCATTAATGCCTACTTTGACCATGATGAACTCCTTAGTTATCTGCTTTACAGTTAATCTAGTACGGAGGTGATTTGGCGGAAATGACAATAAAAGATCAATTTACGCCAATATTTTGGAACAAAAGCGTTCTCTGTATTCTGTGGGCGTCAGTTGTAAATTACGTTCGAAAACGCGGCGCAGGTTAAGCCCGCCACCGAAGCCGGTTGCGAGGGCGATGCGCTCTATGTTTTGTGTCGTTTGTTCCAGAAGCTGTCGCGCGGCACTCAGCCGGACTTCCTCAACATACTTTGCCGGGGTTATACCTGTTTCGCGGGTGAACACGCGCGTAAAGTTTCGCGGGCTCATCGCAACACGTTCAGCAAGACTTTCAACCGACAAATCATCCGTGAGATGTTCAGGTAACCACGTCTGAAGTTTGCGGATAGGGCCATCACTGGCCTGATTCAAAAGGTAGCGGCTAAATTGCGACTGTCCACCCGGACGCCGGAGAAACATGACTAAATCCTGAGCAACACTTTTGGCGATGCTGAAACCATGATCTTCTTCGACCAGTGCAAGGGTGAGATCAAAGCCCGAGCTGACGCCGCCTGACGTCCATACCGGCCCGTCCTGAACATACATCGGGCCGCGCTCAACCGTTACCTGCGGGTATTGTGACTGCAGAGTATCAATCAGACGCCAGTGGGTGGTGGCATGACGGCCGTTGAGTAATCCTGCCTGGGCAAGCAATAATGCGCCGCCGCAGACAGACACTACGCGGCGGGCAGAAGGTGCAGCCTGTAGCAGCCAGCGGACAACGTCTGAACCTTCTGCTTCAGACAGACCTTTGCCGGTCACTAAGATAGTGTCACGGGGCAATGTCGGGTCAAGATCGCACAACCGGTGATCCGCAAGAAGGTTAAGCCCTGAGACGCCGTGGACTACACGGTGCGGTTGCGTGGTCGCCACCGTGACCTGATAGGGTGCGTTTTTTGCTTCAGGATGAGTATCGGGCAACAGGCGGTTTGCCTGCGTCAGGATGTCAGCAATACCTGCTGCTTCGAATAGCATGCCCCCGTCGGGGACGATAATCAGAAATGTGTTCATGGCATTAAAAATACAATGTGTATTAAATATGTCAAATCCACAAATGCTTTTATTGAGTCCCTGAGCAAGCGGATCAAGGCGAGAGCAGGGCAGACATACCGCATTTCGCACTTTTAGTACGGCTGAATCGCGGTAAAACTCTCATTAATACATGATCCTGAGCGACGATAACGGTATCTTATCAGCGCGGAGAATAACTCATTTCAATTCTGGAAGATTATGATTTCATCGTTTAAAAAAACCAGAAAATTCAGCACGTTGGTTATGCTGATCGTTCTGGCTGGCTGTTCAAG
>NZ_JAFMOS010000017.1 GCF_019049755.1 Rahnella perminowiae | reverse complement strand
TATTGAAAATAGAAGAGCCTGAGTTATGAAAGAACGCATGCCTTTTGTTATATATGTCTTTGCACTCTGCGCTTTTGCTTTGGGATTCACTGAATTTGTCACGATCGGCTTAGTTTCCAGGATATCAACTGATCTAAACGTCAGTGTCAGTCATGTAGGTACAGCGGTGACAGCCTACGCCCTCGGTGCCGTAATTGGTGCTCCGGGATTAACTGCGTTGGCAACACGATGGCCTCGTAAAAGATTATTACTTGT
>NZ_JAFMOS010000016.1 GCF_019049755.1 Rahnella perminowiae | reverse complement strand
CGTTTCACTTCTGAGTTCGGCATGGGGTCAGGTGGGACCACCGCGCTAGTGCCGCCAGGCAAATTCTGTTTCATCCGTACCGCAACGCATCAGGGTTGCTCACCCCCGCGCCGCCATACGAACCAATTCCGGAACATTCCGCTGAAAATCTACTCTCTCGAGCCTGTCTCTCAAATCAAAAACACCTTTGGTGTTGTAAGGTTAAGCCTCTCGGGTCATTAGTACTGGTTAGCTCAATGCATCGCTGCACTTACA
>NZ_JAFMOS010000015.1 GCF_019049755.1 Rahnella perminowiae | reverse complement strand
CAAATTCTGTTTCATCCGTACCGCAGCGCATCAGGGTTGCTCACCCCGCGCCGCCATACGAACCAATCTAGGAACATTCCGCTGAAAATCTACTCTCTCGAGCCTGTCTCTCAAATCAAAACACCTTGGGTGTTGTAAGGTTAAGCCTCTCGGGTCATTAGTACTGGTTAGCTCAATGCATCGCTGCACTTACACACCCAGCCTATCAACGTCTTAGTCTTAAACGTCCCTTCAGGTGGCTTAAAGCCACAGGGA
>NZ_JAFMOS010000014.1 GCF_019049755.1 Rahnella perminowiae | reverse complement strand
CTCTACCTGACCACCTGTGTCGGTTTGGGGTACGATTTCGTGTTACCTGGAGCTTAGAGGCTTTTCCTGGAAGCATGGCATCAGCTACTTCACCACCGTAGTGGCTCGTTATCACGCCTCAGGGTTAATATGCAACCGGATTTACCAGGTCACACCCCCTACACGCTTGAACCGGGACAACCGTCGCCCGGCCAGCCTAGCCTTCTCCGTCCCCCCTTCGCAGTAACACCAAGTGCTGGAATATTAACCAGCTTC
>NZ_JAFMOS010000013.1 GCF_019049755.1 Rahnella perminowiae | reverse complement strand
AAACCGCCAGTCAACGTGCTGCTCCTGATGGAACAGTTGGTCACTGAGCGGCCAGGGGCGTGAGCGGCAAAACTCCACCCGGTCAGTGGGCATAATCTCGCCTTCCCTGAGTGCAAGAATGGCGTTCCGGCTGAGTCCTTCGCGCGGCAGCCATGCAATCTGCCAGTATCCGCTTTTCGGACAAGGTTCACCGGTTTTACACAGCAGACTTAGTGAGGCACTTTTATCAAAATCCGGTGACGTCGGCAGCGGCCT
>NZ_JAFMOS010000012.1 GCF_019049755.1 Rahnella perminowiae | reverse complement strand
GCCGGGCACATCGTCAACGCGGGCAGTACCCTGCAGGCCGGGAGCCAACTGACAGCAAAAAGCAGCGGCGGGCTGGATAATCTTAGCGCAGGGCTTATTGCCTCCAACGGCAGCCTGCAACTGAGCGCGCTGGGAGATATCAATCACATTGGTTCGTCGATTTCCGGACAGACCGTTGCGCTGCAATCCGTGACCGGGGACAGCAATAACGTCACCCAGGCGAAGCAGTGGACGGCCGCGCCGACCACCAGCAAA
>NZ_JAFMOS010000011.1 GCF_019049755.1 Rahnella perminowiae | reverse complement strand
CGCCAACCTGGCGACCCAGCAGGATGTGCTCACGCGTCTGAGGCATAGGGCCGTCAGTTGCAGCAACAACCAGGATAGCGCCGTCCATCTGAGCAGCACCGGTGATCATGTTTTTCACGTAGTCGGCATGCCCTGGGCAGTCAACGTGCGCGTAGTGACGAGTCGGGGTGTCATATTCAACGTGTGAAGTGTTGATGGTGATACCACGAGCTTTTTCTTCTGGTGCGTTATCGATCTGGTCGAATGCACGTGCAG
>NZ_JAFMOS010000010.1 GCF_019049755.1 Rahnella perminowiae | reverse complement strand
GCGCTATCCTGGTTGTTGCTGCAACTGACGGCCCTATGCCTCAGACGCGTGAGCACATCCTGCTGGGTCGCCAGGTTGGCGTTCCATACATGATCGTGTTCATGAACAAATGCGACATGGTAGATGACGAAGAGCTGCTGGAACTGGTAGAAATGGAAGTTCGTGAACTTCTTTCTGCTTACGAATTCCCAGGCGACGACATCCCGGTCATCAAAGGTTCAGCGCTGAAAGCACTGGAAGGCGATGCAACGTGGG
>NZ_JAFMOS010000009.1 GCF_019049755.1 Rahnella perminowiae | reverse complement strand
AAGATATTGCTCTTTAACAATCTGGAACAAGCTGAAAATTGAAAGTTTACAGCTGAACATCACTCTCCGTATCTGTACTGAGTGGTGGATTAGTCTGTAACAGAGTCTCTCAAATAATCGCAATGCGGCGGTGGAAACACCTTCGGGTTGTGAGGTTAAGCGACTAAGCGTACACGGTGGATGCATAGGCAGTCAGAGGCGATGAAGGGCGTGCTAATCTGCGAATAGCGTCGGTAAGTTGAGATGAACCGTTAT
>NZ_JAFMOS010000008.1 GCF_019049755.1 Rahnella perminowiae | reverse complement strand
CTGCACGGCCTTCGTCCAGCAGTTTGCGGAACATTTCAACGCCAGTACAAGTTGACTTAACAGTGTCCTTGATACCGACGATTTCAACTTCTTCGCCTACTTTAACGATACCGCGCTCTACACGACCAGTTACAACTGTACCACGACCGGAGATGGAGAATACGTCTTCGATTGGCAGCAGGAATGGCTTATCGATAGCACGCTCTGGCAATGGAATGTAGCTGTCCAGTGCTTCTGCCAGTTCGATGATTTTCG
>NZ_JAFMOS010000585.1 GCF_019049755.1 Rahnella perminowiae | reverse complement strand
TTCACGCACCACTTCCGGCGCCGCTTCGGTCAGATCAATCACTGTAGTAGGCTGCTGGCCGATAGAACCGCCATCGATCACCAGATCCACAACTTTACCCAAATGATCTCTGATATCTTCAGGATCAGATTCTGCAAAATCATTGCCCGGCAGCATCAGTGTGGTAGACATCAGCGGCTCGCCCAGCGCTTCCAGTAAGGCAATCGCAATCGGATTGGAGGGCACCCGCAGGCCAATCGTCTTACGTTTTTCGCTCATCAGGCGGCGCGGTACTTCTTTGGTGGCTTTCAGGATAAAAGTGTAATTACCCGGCGTGTTGTTTTTCATCAGCCGGAAAGCCGCGTTATCAACATGCGCGTAAGTCGATAGCTCAGACAAATCCCGGCATACCAGCGTGAAGTTATGGTTACTGTCTAACTGACGGATACGACATATACGCTCCATGGCGTTTTTCTCTTCCAGACGGCAACCGAGCGCATAACCGGAATCTGTCGGATAGACGATAACCTGCCCTTTGCGCAGCAATTCTACGGCCTGATTAATCAGGCGGGGCTGCGGGTTTTCCGGATGGATATAAAAATATTGACTCATTGTTCCCTCTTAATTCTTCTTCTGCGGTCGTGCTTCAGACCGGTTCAATTTCAGGCTGTTCTCCCGGGGACGGCCAGTGTTGCCAGACCGGCTCTGCGCCTGCAGGAAGCCAAAGTTTTCGCCCCAGTTCAATCCACGAGCAAGGCTGATGGAAATCAGACCCCTGCGAGGCGAGCAACTGGTAATCACGGGCATAAGCCGCAAGTTGAGCACGCTCATTCGGTGCCTGCTGACATTGTGCGACTTCCATGGCATCGCCGCCTTGTTCGGCAAAGAACGCCAGTAAGCGTTTCAGCCATTTTGTGGACAGGTCATAACGTCCCGGGTGGGCGACCACCGCCTGTCCGCCAGACTGATGAATCGCATCAATCGCTTGTTCTATTGTACACCACTGTGGCGGAACGTAGCCGGTCTTGCCCTTGGCGAGGTATTTTTTGAACACCTGCGCAATATTGTCAGCCACGCCAGTTTCCACCAGATAGCGGGCAAAATGTGCACGGGTGACGGCGCCGCCATCGGCCAGACGTAATGCCCCCTCCCATGCCCCCTCGATGCGCGCTTTCGCCAGGCGTCGCCCCATTTCCCGGGCGCGCTGCTGGCGTAATTCCGCCTGTGCTTTCAGTAAATCCACCATCGCCTGATGGGCCGGGTCGATGCCCAGCCCGACAATATGAATCTCATGATTTTCCCACAGCGTAGAAATCTCGACACCGTTTACCAGTTGCAACGGCAGATGATTATCAGCTATCGCCTGCGCCGCGCGCGCCAGCCCTTCCGTGCTGTCGTGATCGGTGATCGCCAGTACACCGACACGCATTTCTACAGCACGCGCCACCAGCGCTTGCGGTGTTAAATAGCCGTCAGAGGCGGTGGTATGGCTGTGGAGATCGTAAAGAGTAAAGGCGGAGCGGGTTGTCTGGTCGTCTGCTGAAGGCAAAGTGTTTGTTGGCAAAGTCATCGTCACGTGCGGATTTAACCTGTTTCTGAATGCAGTGCATATCATAACGCGTTAGGACTTTACACGTTAGGGATGATTTCACCCGGCCATTACGCACTGTTACGGTGCTTTAACACTTTTTGCACCCTACAGGCGCACTGATGTTGGGAATGATGGAAAAAGAGGGTTGACTTTATACCGTTGAACTAGTTTACTAGTACGCAAGTTCACGGAGCAGTTCAGCAATGAACGGCGTGACAAACCGATTCAGAAAGCTTACGTTTTAAAGACGATAGCTTCTATAAACAAACAAGAGTGTCTGATGATGAAAACTCACATGATGGCGGTTCTCAGCTGGTGGCGTACTTCCCCTTGGCGGGCGGAGTAATCACGCATAGCTGTCATCAGACGCTGCAAGATTCCCGAAGCCCGCATAATGCGGGCTTTTTTGTGGCCGCCTATTAGAAATCCGTTTCACACAAACGTTGAAAAAATTTCAGGAAGCAAAATGACTATTCAGAAACCGCGTTTAGAATTGCTGACCGCAGAAGGATGTTACCGCGGCGACCCGACGGCCATTTTTCACCAGTTGTGTGGTGCCCGTCCGGCGACCCTGCTACTGGAGTCCTCCGAAGTGACCAGCAAAGAAAATCTTCAGAGCCTGCTGATTGTTGACAGCGCACTGCGTATCACTGCACTCGGTTCCCGGGTTTTAATTCAGGCACTGACGCCAAACGGCGCGTCATTACTCTCACTGATTGACGCCGCGTTACCGGCTGAAATTCGCAACGATGTGCGTCCGAACGGACGCGAACTGCGCTTCCCGTCCATTGACCAGATGCAGGACGAAGACGCCCGTCTGCGTTCACGCTCCGTGTTTGATGCATTGCGCAGTATCCTGACCTCGGTGGAAACGCCCGCTGATGAGCGCGAAGCGATGTTCCTCGGCGGTCTGTTTGCTTACGATCTGGTCGCCGGTTTTGAAGATTTACCGGTATTAGAATCCGACCAGCGGTGCCCGGATTTTTGCTTCTACCTGGCAGAAACACTGCTGGTGCTGGACCACCAGAACCGTTCATGCCGCTTGCAGGCCAGCCTGTTTACGCCGTCACCGGAAGAGAAACAGCGTCTGCATACTCGCCTTGAACAACTGCAACACCAGTTACAATTACCCCCTCATGCCATTCCGCACCAGAGCGTGCCGGAGATGCAACTGAGCGTAAATCAGAGTGATGAAGAGTTTGGTGCTGTGGTGGAGAAGATGAAAGTGGCGATCCGCGCCGGTGAGATTTTCCAGGTCGTCCCTTCCCGTCGCTTCTCACTGCCGTGCCCTGCCCCACTGGCAGCGTATGAAACACTCAAAAACAACAACCCAAGCCCGTACATGTTCTTCATGCAGGACAACGATTTCACCTTGTTCGGTGCCTCTCCGGAAAGCGCACTGAAATACGATGCGACAAACCGTCAGATTGAAATTTATCCGATTGCCGGGACACGTCCGCGTGGCCGTCGTGCTGACGGTTCACTGGATTTGGATCTCGACAGCCGTATTGAACTGGAAATGCGTACTGACCATAAAGAACTGGCCGAGCATCTGATGCTGGTGGATTTAGCACGTAATGATCTGGCGCGTATCTGTGAGCCGGGCAGCCGTTATGTTGCCGACCTGACCAAAGTTGACCGTTACTCTTTCGTGATGCATCTGGTGTCCCGCGTCGTCGGCACACTGCGTCATGACCTGGACGTCCTGCACGCCTATCAGGCAGTAATGAACATGGGCACGCTGACCGGCGCACCGAAAGTTCGCGCCATGCAGTTGATTTCAGCCTCCGAGCAAACCCGTCGCGGCAGTTACGGCGGCGCAGTCGGTTATTTCACCGCTCACGGTGATTTAGACACCTGCATCGTAATCCGCTCGGCCTATGTCGAAGACGGCATCGCCACCGTACAGGCTGGCGGCGGCGTGGTACTTGATTCCGTTCCGCAAGCCGAAGCCGACGAAACCCGTAATAAAGCCCGTGCTGTGCTGCGTGCCATCGCCACCGCCCATAATGCGAAAGAGGTATTTTAAGATGGCCGATATCTTACTCATCGATAACGTCGATTCCTTTACTTACAACCTTGTCGATCAGTTGCGTTCAAGCGGCCACAACGTGGTGATTTACCGCAATCAGATCCCGGCTGACGTCATTATCGAAAAACTCAGTCAGCTGGAAAAACCGGTGCTGGTGCTTTCGCCGGGACCGGGTACACCTTCCGAAGCCGGTTGCATGCCAGAGTTGCTCAAACGTCTGCGCGGTCAGTTGCCGATTATCGGTATCTGTCTCGGCCATCAGGCGATTGTGGAAACCTACGGTGGTTTCGTCGGGCAGGCCGGGGAAATCCTGCACGGTAAAGCCTCGGCAATTACGCATGACAATGAAGCGATGTTTGCCGGCATGCACAACCCGCTGCCGGTCGCGCGTTATCACTCGCTGGTGGGCAGCCAGATCCCCGACGGGCTGACCGTCAACGCCCGTTACGGCGATATGGTGATGGCAGTACGTCACGAAGAAGATCGGGTTTGTGGATTCCAGTTCCACCCGGAATCTATTTTAACTTCACAGGGCGCCCGTTTGCTTGAGCAGACACTGGCCTGGGCTTTGGCGTAAGGAGAACTGTCATGCAAACGCAAACTATTCCCGGCATTCTCGAAAACCTGTTTCGCGCTCAGACGATGACGCAGGAAGAAAGCCAGCAGCTATTTACCGCCATCGTGAAGGGCGAACTCGAACCGGCGCAATTGGCCGGGGCATTAATCAGCATGAAAGTGCGCGGCGAACAACCGGCTGAAATCGCCGGAGCCGCCAAAGCGTTACTGTCGCACGCCGAGCCGTTCCCGCGTCCTGATTATGCGTTCGCGGACATTGTCGGCACCGGTGGCGACGGCACCAACAGCATCAATATTTCCACCGCCAGCGCATTTGTCGCAGCGGCCTGCGGAGCCCGGGTCGCCAAACACGGCAACCGCAGTGTATCCAGCCGTTCGGGTTCTTCCGATTTACTGGCCGCGTTTGGCATCCGTCTGGATATGCCTGCGCAAGAATCACGGGCCGCGCTGGATGATCTGGGCGTGTGTTTCCTGTTTGCGCCGCAATACCACACCGGTTTCCGTCATGCGATGCCGGTACGTAAATCACTCAAAACCCGCACCCTGTTTAACGTGCTGGGTCCGCTGATTAACCCGGCGCGTCCGCCGCTGGCACTGATTGGCGTATACAGCCCTGAACTGGTGCTGCCGATTGCAGAAACATTGCGGGCGCTGGGTTATGAACGTGCGGCAGTGGTTCACGGTGGTGGGATGGATGAAGTGGCGATCCACGCAGCAACGCTGGTTGCGGAGCTGAAAGACGGTCAGATAACCACTTACGAACTGACACCACAGGACTTCGGTCTGGATAATTATCCGATTGAATCCCTGCTGGGCGGTGAGCCGGAAGAAAACCGTGACATTCTGGCACGCTTATTACAAGGTAAAGGAGATCCGGCCCATGAAGCTGCGGTAGCCGTCAATGTGGCGATGTTACTGCGTCTGTTCGGTCAGGAAGATTTAAAGCAAAACGCACAACAGGCTTTGGCCGTCATGCGCAGCGGTGAACCCTACCAGCGCGTGGTGGCACTGGCAGCAAGAGGATAAGTGATGCAGCAGGAAACGGTGCTCCACAAAATTGTTCGCGATAAAGAAATTTGGGTCGCGGCACGCAAAGAACAGCAACCACTGGCCAGCTTTCAGAATGAAATAACACAGAGCCAGCGCAGTTTCTACCATGCCCTGCAAGGGGCAAGAACGGCCTTCATTCTGGAATGTAAACAAGCTTCTCCGTCGAAAGGTAAGATCCGCGAGAATTTCGATCCGGTAGAAATCGCCAGCGTGTATAAAGACTACGCTTCCGCCATCTCCGTTTTAACGGACGAGAAATACTTCCAGGGCAGTTTTGATTTCCTGCCGCTGGTGAGTAAAACAGTCACACAGCCGGTGCTGTGCAAAGATTTTATTATCGACCCGTATCAGATCCATCTGGCCCGTTTCTATCAGGCCGATGCCATTTTGCTGATGCTCTCCGTGCTCGATGATGCTCAGTACGTTCAGCTGGCGGCCGTGGCACACAGCCTGAACATGGGTATTTTGACGGAAGCCAGTAATGAAGAAGAACTGGATCGCGCCGTTAAACTGAAAGCCAAAGTCGTCGGTATCAATAACCGTGACCTGCGCGATTTATCCATCGACCTTAACCGCACCCGTGAGCTGGCACCGCGCGTACCGCATGGTGTCACGGTCATCAGTGAATCAGGTATTAATACCTACGGACAAATCCGTGAACTCAGCCGCTTCGCCAATGGCTTCCTGATCGGCAGCGCCCTGATGTCAGAACAAGACCTGAGCAGCGCCGTGCGTCGCGTGCTGCTGGGTGAAAACAAGGTCTGTGGCCTGACCCGCCCTCAGGATGCCAAAGCCGCGCACCAGGCTGGCGCTATTTATGGCGGATTGATTTTTGTACAAGCGTCACCGCGCTTCGTAACCCAAACGCTGGCGAAAGAAGTACAGAACGGTGCGCCGCTTAAATATGTCGGCGTATTCCGTGATGAGCCAGTCAGTAAGGTGGCAGAAACTGCGCAGACCCTGAATCTGACCGCCGTGCAACTTCATGGAGATGAAAGCCAGGCGTATATCGACGCACTGCGCACAGCATTGCCGCAAACGGTTCAGATCTGGAAGGCGCTGAGTGTCAAAGACACCGTTCCGGCACGCAACCTGAATCACGTCGACCGCTACGTGCTGGACAACGGTAAAGGTGGCACCGGTTATCGTTTCGACTGGAGCACGCTGGCCGGGCAGGATTTGAGCAATGTGCTGCTGGCTGGCGGACTAAGCGCTGATAATTGCGTCCAGGCCGCGCAGCTCGGTTGCGCAGGGCTGGATTTCAACTCCGGTGTTGAAAGCGAACCTGGCATCAAAGATGCTGAAAAAATTACCGCCGTATTCCAGACATTGCGGGCGTATTAAGCCGCACGCAATGACGCAAAAATTGACAGACAGGACGCAATAACATGACTTTACTTAATCCCTACTTCGGCGAATTTGGCGGCCAGTACGTCCCGCAAATTCTGATGCCTGCGCTGGCTCAGCTGGAAGAAGCTTTTGTCAGTGCGCAGCGCGACCCTGAGTTTCAGGCTGAATTCATTGATTTACTGAAAAACTACGCAGGCCGTCCGACGGCGCTGACCCTGTGTAAGAACCTGACAGCAGGAACCAAAACCAAGCTTTATCTTAAGCGTGAAGATTTGCTGCATGGCGGCGCACATAAAACTAACCAGGTGTTGGGTCAGGCATTGCTGGCCAAACGCATGGGCAAAACGGAAATCATCGCCGAAACCGGTGCAGGTCAGCATGGCGTGGCATCGGCACTGGCCTGTGCACTGCTCGGCCTGAAATGCCGCATTTATATGGGCGCAAAAGACATTGAGCGTCAGTCGCCAAACGTATTCCGTATGCGTCTGATGGGGGCTGAAGTCATCCCGGTGCACAGCGGTTCTTCCACGTTGAAAGATGCCTGTAATGAGGCGCTGCGTGACTGGTCCGGCAGCTATGAGAAATCGCACTACATGCTCGGGACGGCAGCGGGTCCCCATCCGTATCCGACCATCGTACGTGAATTCCAGCGCATGATCGGCGAAGAAACCAAGTCACAAATGCAGGAACGCGAAGGCTGTCTGCCGGATGCCGTCATTGCCTGCGTCGGCGGGGGGTCTAATGCGATCGGTATGTTTGCCGATTTTATCGACGATACCAGTGTGAAGCTGATTGGCGTCGAACCCGGCGGTCTGGGCATTGAAACCGGCCAACATGGTGCCCCGCTGAAACATGGCCACGTGGGCATTTACTTCGGCATGAAAGCGCCAATGATGCAAACTTCAGAAGGCCAGATTGAAGAGTCTTACTCTATTTCTGCCGGTCTGGATTTTCCGTCTGTTGGTCCGCAACACGCCTTCCTCAACAGCATTGGCCGTGCAGAATATGTCTCAATCACCGATGATGAGGCGCTGGACGCGTTTAAAGAATTGTCCCGCCATGAAGGGATTATTCCGGCCCTGGAATCCTCTCATGCGCTGGCTTACGCGCTGAAACTGATCAAGGAAACGCCAGAAAAAGAACAGATTCTGGTGGTTAACCTGTCCGGACGCGGCGACAAAGACATTTTCACCGTACACGACATCCTGACTGCCCGGGGAGAAATTTAATGGAACGTTATCAGCAATTATTCAAGCGTCTGGAAAGCAAAAAAGAAGGGGCGTTTGTTCCTTTCGTCACGCTGGGCGATCCGGGCGTTGAGCTGTCACTGTCAATTATCGATACGCTGATTGAAGCCGGTGCCGACGCACTGGAACTGGGTGTCCCGTTCTCCGATCCTCTGGCTGATGGCCCGACCATTCAGAATGCAAACCTGCGCGCGTTTGCTGCGGGTGTGGCGCCGACACAATGCTTCAATATGCTGGCACGCATCCGTGAAAAACATCCGGATATCCCGATTGGGCTGCTCATGTATGCCAATCTTGTGTTCCACAACGGCATTGAAACCTTCTATCAGCGTTGCGCTGAAGTGGGTGTTGATTCGGTGTTGGTTGCCGATGTGCCATTTGAAGAGTCTGCGCCATTCCGTGCTGCCGCGTTGCGCCACGGCATCGCCCCTATCTTTATCTGCCCGCCAAATGCTTCTGATGATTTGCTGCGTGAAATTTCGTCCCATGGCCGCGGATATACTTATTTGCTGTCACGCGCAGGTGTGACGGGGACGGAAAAACGTGCACTGACGCCGTTGAATCACTTAGTGGATAAGCTTCGTGAATACCATGCAGCGCCGCCTTTACAGGGTTTCGGTATCTCCGAACCTGCGCAGGTGAAAGAAACGCTGGCTGCGGGAGCTGCCGGGGCTATTTCCGGTTCAGCGACCGTGCGCATTATCGAAAACAATCTGCATCAGCCTTCCGAAATGTTGGCCCAGCTTTCCCGTTTCGTCAGTGAAATGAAAGCGGCCACACGTCCTCAGTAAATATTCTCTGACAGAACCTCAGCCACAGAGTGACTAAGGTTCTGTTTCTTTTAATTTCTTACTATTTTTAACCCCGCTTAATTTGTATTACTCCTTTTAATAATCCACACTAAAATTACTCTGTACATCAATGATATTTTGCACGATGTGAATATCGCTGATTCCGTAAGAGTTTGTTTCTTTTGGTTTTATAACAAATCATGGAGAGTTATTTATGAAGCTATTCAAAACATTGTCCGCGTTCTGCATGGCAGCGGTTGTGGTCATGGCTGTTGCCGCTTGTGCGCCGACTAAAAAATCAGAAGGAACAGGGGGTTATATCGATGACACCGTCGTGACAACCAAAGTTAAATCTGCACTGCTGGCAGATAAGAGCATTAAATCCACTGAGATCAGCGTAGAGACCTTTAAAGGCCGTGTGCAGTTGAGTGGTTTTGTGACATCAACAGCGGATGCAAACCGTGCAGTTGAAGTCACTCGCGGCGTGGCCGGTGTGCGTTCTATTGAGAATGACATGCGGCTGAAATAGTCAGTAAGTCTCTAAACAGAAAATCGAAGAGGCGCCGAAGCGCCTCTTTTTTGTGCCGTCTTTTTAAAGATCAGAAACGATAGCCGACGCCAAACATAAAGACCCATGGGTCGATCCGGGTGTTGATGTTTTGCTGCTCGCCACCGGCTTTGAATTTAACTTCCGTATCAATATCCATCCACCAGACAGACATGTTAATCAACCAGTTATCGTCCAGGTTGTAATCGAGACCGGCTTGTGTGGCCACCCCCCAGGAATCTTTGACACTTAAATCTGAAAGCCCGGCATCACGACCCGTCTGGTTGAAATCCGTGTCATAAAAGGTGGTGTAGTTGATACCCACACCGAGGTACGGACGCAATTTATCCTGCCGGTCACCAAAGTAATACTGTGCCATCAGAGACGGGGGTAACTGTTTCACTTCTGCAATCGTTCCGGTACTTTGCAGACCGACTTTGTGTTGGAACGGTGTCGCTGCCAGCAACTCCATGCCGATATTGTCCGTAAACATGTAGCCAAGGGTTAACCCCATCTGCGTGTTGTTATTGATATTAAAAGAACCCAGGCCCAGTACATTGTCCGAACCTTCGGTCGGACGAACCGTGGCTGTCCCTACGCGAAAAATCACATCCCCTGCCTGATGTGCGTTTGAGACTGCCGGAAATGCCGCTGCTGCGACTAATGCCCAATATGCTGCTTTCATTGTCCCTTCCCTTTATGTGGATTATTTATCAACGGCGCGCATGATACCTACTCTTTGGTATGGTTTGATCAATGCGGGATCACATCTTTAAAACAAAAAGTAAGAAAATGCATCTTCCGCAAAGCGATCTAAATCTATAAAAACAAAGGAATTGATCTGAATCAAAAATGAGGAGATTTTGATGTTTTGTTAACACGTGATATTTCAGTTGCTAAAAAAAATAGCGCTGAGTAATTTGCTTACTCACTGTTGGTTTTGGTTGGGTGCCGTAAGGAGTCGGTAGCTTCCAAGATGGGCGAAATTAACAATCCTTGTATGACCTGTGGCGCATGCTGCGCTTATTTTCGCGTTTCATTTTACTGGGCTGAGTCTGAAGAGGCTGGCGGATGTGTTCCGCAGGCATTGACAGAACAGGTCACTCCTTTCCTGAGCTGCATGCAAGGCACAAACAGTAAAACGCCACGCTGTGTTGCCCTGGAGGGAGAAGTGGGACACGCGGTTTCCTGTTCTGTTTACCCCAACCGGCCCACACCGTGTCGCGAATTCGATCAGTCAGGGTTAAATGGTGTCACCAATGCCGCCTGCGATCGTGCCCGGGCTCAATATGGTTTGCCTCCTCTGAATGTCGATTTGCCGACCATTGATCTCACCCACCTCAGTTGCGTTCCGGCAGAGATTCATCGACAGGTCTGATAGGAAAACAGCGCAAAACTATCGGCGGGAGGCATTTAAAGGGTACAATCCCCGCCTTATTGATTTTTGCTTTTTGCCAAGGAGCGTCCATGTCTATCACGGCCAGTACATTGTACCGTGACAGTTATAATTTTTTGCGTAATCAGATGAGTAGCGTTTTGGCGCTTTCGGTTCTGGCCGCACTAATCACCGTCATATTAAGCTGGGTGTTAAGTCCCTCAGCTGAACAGATCGAGGCTATCGGGCAACTGATGAGCAACATCACCGGCATGAACGTCGGCGATATGATGGGATACATTGAACAGCAGGTAACTCCGGAGCAGCAAAGCGCGATTTTCCGTTACAGCCTGGCCGCTTTGCTGTCAACGCTTGCCGGAAACGTTATTCTGGTTGGCGGTGTCCTGACGTTGATCCAGCTGGTTTCCCAGGGCATTCGCGCCAGTATCACGCAAATTATGACCGCGTCGCTGCCTGTCTTGCCACGTCTGGCCATTTTGTTGTTTATTTACAGCATCATGTTCCGTATCGGCCTGGCGCTGCTGTTTGTTCCGGCCTTCCTGATTGCGATTGCATGGTCAATGGCACCGGTTATTTCCTGTAAAGAGAATGCGGGCGTGTTCAAAGCGATGCGTCTGAGCACCCGTCTGGCCTTCAGCCATGTACGCCTGGTTGCCCCGGCCGTGATGCTGTGGATTGTTGCCCAGGTCGTACTGATGTTGTTTGTTGGCGTGCTGAGCGCGTTGAATCCGATGATTGGGGCAGTGATACTCGGCGCACTGAGTAATATGATCAGTGCCTTCATGCTGATTTATCTGTTCCGTCTTTACATGAAATTACATGCTTAACAGAGACATCACTTTTTCAGGGGCGCTCCGGCGCCCTTTTCTTTTGTCCGCGAAATGATTCCGGTATAGTCATACCATACGTAAAACATGGAATGAAGTATGAAGCAGCTCCTCGATTTTCTTCCCCTGATTGTTTTTTTTGTGGTTTATAAGCTTTACGACATTTTTGTCGCTTCTGGCGCATTAATTGCTGCCACTGCGTTAGCGTTAGTCATTACCTGGATTCTGTATCGCAAAATCGAGAAGATGACGTTAATCACCTTCGCGATGGTCGCTGTTTTCGGCACCCTGACACTGGTTTTCCATAATGATGAATTTATCAAATGGAAAGTGACAGTTATCTATGTTCTGTTCTCCGGCGCACTACTGATTAGCCAGCTGGTGCTGAAAAAGCCTTTAATCCAGCGCATGTTGGGCAAAGAACTGACTTTGCCGGATCACGTATGGAATAAACTGAACGTCAGCTGGGCCATCTTTTTCCTGCTGTGCGGGCTGGCTAATATTTACGTGGCATTCTGGTTACCGCAAAATATCTGGGTTAACTTCAAGGTCTTCGGCCTGACCGTGCTGACATTGGTCTTTACGCTGTTAAGCGGTGTTTACATTTACCGGCATATGCCGGACGATGAAAAAAAATAAGCATTCTTCTGCACGGGCCTTTCTTTGAAAGGCCTTACTTATTATTAAGCCCCACATGATTCGGGTGACTGAATGCAGCCAACACGTCTGCGGCCTGAAATATGGCGGGCTTTGTGTGAAGCCACTTTATGAACGAAAAACATAGCTTACCCAATGGTGAAATGGTGTTGCGTACGCTGGCTATGCCAGCAGACACCAATGCGAATGGTGATATCTTTGGCGGATGGCTGATGTCACAGATGGATATGGGCGGTGCGATTCAGGCGAAGGAAATTGCCAAGGGTCGCGTAGTGACCGTACGCGTTGACGGCATGACGTTTCTTAAACCGGTGGCTGTCGGTGATGTGGTGTGCTGTTATGCACGCTGCATCCGTACCGGTAACAGCTCGATCACCATCAATGTGGAAGTATGGGTGAAGAAGGTCTCTTCTGAGCCTATCGGTCAGCGTTACAGAGCCACTGAAGCGGTATTTACTTACGTCGCTGTGGATGACGAAGGAAAATCGCGCCAGTTGCCTGATGGTCGCAGCAATTTCAGTGTCGATTCCGAGGGTGTTTCTCAGGATTAAGACGGTTTTACACTACCGTTAAGTAAAAAGGTCGCCTCCCGGGGCGACCTTTTTTGCATATAAATCACAGGTAATGCCAGCTTGCGGCTTATTCGACAGCAGAACCGCCTTTAATTCTGAACACCAGGTTCACAACAAGATTACTGGCAGCCTTCGGTTCATAGCGCCATTTGCTCATCGCCTGTTTCACTTCGCGCTCAAACATATTGCGCGGCTCAGCGGAAAGAACACGTATGTTCTGCACGCGGCCATCACTGTCCACATCAAACTGCACGCGGACACGCCCTTCGATACGTAAAGCCAGTGCACGCGCCGGATAAGCCGGTTCGCCTCGTTGCAATGGCCGCGGGCCGGTATCGCTCTGCGCATTGGCAGATGCCGGTGGCTGGCTAACAGGTTTCGTGAACGGCTGGTTGCTGGTGACGGGCGCAGTTTTTACTGTTTGCGTCGGCTTTTCGACCGGCCGTTCAACAGGCTTCACCTTCGGTTTAACAACCGGCTTCTTCACCGGTTTTGGCTTCGGCTTAGGGGGTTGCGGAATGACAACAGCCTCAGGCGGCGGTGGTGGTTCTGGCACGACTTCAGGTTGCGGTTCCGGCGCCGGTGGTGTCGGTTCAGGTTGTGGTGGTGGCGGCGGCGGCGGTGCAAAGTCGGCCGGATTGACCATCGTTACGCTCATCACCTTTTGATCCTGGTTGGGCAATTTGATGGACTTGCCCACCGTCATATACAACACACCGGCAATGACTGCGACATGTAAACTGACGGCAAGGACCAACGGCACTGTCACCTTGCGGATAAATCTAAACTTTTTTAGCGGCATAATGATTCATTTTCCCCGTGAAGCCGCAAGTTTAAATGTAAATAGCAATCATATTCAACACCGAGATGACAACTATTCTCAAATAACCTCTGGTTTGATCCTACGCAAAGCGCTTTCCCCGGACTTCAGGTTTAGCTATGTTAATTCTGCAAAATGGTCAGGCAGCATCTTGTTGCCTAAAATTGCTCAATAACCCCCCTTTAAAGGTGACTCATGCTTTACGTTATTTATTCTGAAGATGTTTCTGACTCGCTGGAAAAACGCGCTGCGGCACGCCCTGCTCATATCGAACGCCTGAAAAAATTACATGAACAAGGCCGCGTGCTGATTGCGGGCCCGACGCCGTCCATAGACAGCGAAGATCCAGGTGCGGCCGGAATGACCGGTTCCGTACTGATTGTCGAATTCGAGACGCTGGAAGATGCCAAAGTGTGGGCGGATGCCGACCCGTACGTTAAAGCGGGTGTATATAAAGCCGTGACCGTCAAACCATTCAAACGCGTATTTTGATGTTTTACGGGCAGTTTACCGGGCTGCCCGTGGTTCTCCGCGCCTTCCTGCCCTCCCTTTAATCAACTTTACTTTTGCTTACGTCAGTTGATTGTCTAAATATCCGGTTACTCAAACAGTTACCTGCGGCCTTTTCCTTTAACAACAGAGCGGAGAATCCGATATGCAATGTCCGGTATGTAAAGAAAGTCAGTTAGTGATGTCCGAACGTCAGGGCATTGAAATCGATTATTGTCCTGACTGTCGCGGTGTATGGCTGGATCGCGGTGAGCTGGATAAAATCATCGAAAAATCTGCTGCGTCACAGCCCACAGAACGGCCTGCAACGGCACGCTACGAAGAACGTGACCGTCGGGATGATCATCGGCCGCAAGGCAATTACGACAACCGCGGGCATTACTCGTCTCAAAAGCCCTATAAAAAGAAGAGCTTCCTTTCAGAGCTTTTCGACTGATTTCTGTCATCCCACGCCATGACATCACACCTCATGGCGTGATTCCCCGCATGCCGTCACATTGCATTCATCGCTTCTGTGTTAGAATGTTTACCCCTGCCCATGAGGTAAGCATTATGTCATTCTTCGACGGACTGAAGTTTCTAACCAGCACGACCACGAAGGTCACCTGCCCGGAATGCGGTTATGTTTCGGAACAGATAAGCGCGAAGGTGCGCAAAAACTCCACTCTGGTCTGCAAAAAATGTGGTGCGCTTTTTCAGCCTAAATCCCGCTAATCAGGCATTCCATTCGTAGTTCACGGCATACAGCGCAAGACGCTGGTGCTGCTGATGATGGATTTGACGGATACGATAAATGTGGCGATAGCGCCTTGACTGCCCTTCCAGCCAGCGACTTCTCCTGCGTTGAGACTGGCGCAACATCCGCCACCGGCCGACTTCATTTTTACTGCGTTTCATTCACTTGTGTCCCGTAATGCCCGTGGCTGCTTCTTTAACGAAAGCGCTTCTTTTACAGAAAGTGTCTTAAGCGGAAAAACTGCGGAACATTATAGGCCGATGACGTTGTGATCCAAGTCTTGTTTTCCTCCTGCTTCCACGTTATCAGCTAACATTGATATCAGGACGATGACCCTTTTATTAACCGGAAACATATTACAGAGGTAGCTGATTGATTAGCAGGATAAAGTTAGTTAAAAGGTTTCTCCTTTCACGTACACTCATGCCGATGGCTTGCGAACAGGACTTTTCGCCTTTATGACAACATTTTATACGGTAATCAGTGGCCTTCTGGTTTTCGGTTACTGGTTACTGATTGCCGGCGTCACCTTACGCATTCTGATGAAGCGCCGCGCAGTTCCGTCAGCCATGGCATGGCTGTTGATCATCTACATCATTCCGCTGGTCGGTATTATTGCCTATCTCTCATTTGGGGAATTGCACTTAGGCAAACGCCGTGCTGAACGGGCAAAAGCCATGTGGCCTTCCACTGCCCGCTGGCTCAATGATCTCAAAGACTGTAAGCGTATTTTTGCCACTGAGAACAGTGAAATTGCCGCCTCACTTTTCCAGCTCTGCGAGCGCCGTCAGGGTATTGCCGGCGTAAAAGGCAATCAGTTGCAATTGCTGACCACCAGCGATGACGTGCTTCACGCAATGATGCGAGATATCGGGCTGGCGCGCAGCAACATCGAAATGGTGTTCTATATCTGGCAGCCGGGCGGTCTGGTTGATCAGGTCGCGGAATCTCTGATGGCGGCTTCACGCCGTGGTATTCATTGCCGTCTGATGCTGGATTCTGCGGGCAGCGTTGCCTTTTTCCGCAGCCCCTATCCGGCAATGATGCGCAACGCCGGTATCGAAGTCGTTGAAGCGTTACAGGTGAATCTTTTCCGTGTGTTCCTGCGTCGTATGGATCTGCGCCAGCACCGTAAAGTGGTACTTATCGACAACTATGTCGCCTATACCGGCAGCATGAATATGGTTGACCCGCGTTACTTTAAACAAGATGCTGGCGTTGGCCAGTGGGTTGATTTGATGGCCCGTATGGAAGGCCCTGTCGCGACCACGATGGGCATTGTATATTCGTGCGACTGGGAGATTGAAACCGGTAAACGTATTCTGCCGCCGGAACCGGATCTCAACCAGATGCCGTTCGAGCAGGAGAGCGGCCATACTATTCAGGTGATCGCTTCCGGTCCGGGCTTCCCGGAAGATATGATCCACCAGGCGCTGCTGACCGCCACCTATTCTGCACGCGAACAGCTGGTTATGACGACGCCGTATCTCGTGCCAAGTGATGATTTGCTGCACGCAATTTGTACCGCAGCGCAGCGCGGGGTGGATGTCAGTATCATTCTGCCGATGAAGAACGACTCAATGATGGTGGACTGGGCAAGTAAGGCTTTTTTTGGCGAATTGCTGGAAGCCGGTGTCAAAATTTATCAGTTCGAAGACGGTCTGCTGCATACCAAAAGTATCCTGGTCGATGGTCAGCTCAGTCTGGTCGGTACCGTGAATCTGGATATGCGCAGCCTGTGGCTCAATTTTGAGATAACGCTGGTCATTGATGACGCCGGATTTGGTGATGATTTAGGCCATGTGCAGGAAGATTATATCGCCCGCTCACATTTGCTGGATGTGGAAGCCTGGCTTAAACGTCCTTTCTGGCATCGCATCGTCGAACGTTTGTTCTACTTTTTCAGTCCGCTGCTGTAAAAGCCGCGGCGGGCATGATGTAATATACGCAGTACCGGCTTGAACCAGCCTGAATACACTCATCTGTAAACGAGAATGATATGGACCTGAATAATCGCCTGACCGAAGACGAAACGCTTGAACAAGCCTACGACATCTTTCTGGAACTGGCCGGAGATAACCTTGATCCTGCAGATATTTTGATCTTCAATCTGCAATTTGAAGAACGTGGTGGCGCTGAATTATATGATCCGGCTGAAGACTGGGTTGAGCATGTGGATTTTGACTTAAATCCGGACTTCTTTGCTGAAGTAGTGATTGGTCTGGCTGATGCGGAAGACCAGCCTATCAATGATATCTTTGCCCGTGTTCTGCTGTGTCGCGAGAAAGACCATAAACTTTGCCACATTTTGTGGAAAGAGTAATCTTCTCCGTCGACCTTCAGACTGGTTCTGTGTGGCTGCTTTCATTTCCCCCTGAGGCTCACCCTGCGGGCCAGCGCTAGCGCTGTTAAAATCGTTTCCTGACCGATTTGTCATTCAGTTGCCGCCTTGACCCAATCTGAATGACTTAGCAGAAGAATACGAAGATGAAAAAAAACCTGCCAGTGGCAGGTTTTTTTATGCTTTCCGTTCAGATCAAATCATCAGAGCGGATCCACTTTCAGGCAGGATACCGCATGGCGGAAGCTGCCTTCCAGCAACGGACGGGTGATTGCACATTCAGGTCCGGCAATCGGACAGCGGGTGCGGAACACACAGCCTGAGGGTGGATTGATGGGTGAAGGTAATTCCCCTTCAAGCAACTGAATCACTTTGTTGCGCTCTTTGTCCGGGTCCGGCACCGGCACTGCAGACATCAGTGCACGGGTATACGGGTGCTGAGGATTGTTATAGACCTCATCATAAGTGCCCAGTTCAACGGCGTGCCCGAGGTACATCACCAGAACACGGTCAGAGATGTGCTTCACCACGGCCAGATCATGTGCGATGAAAATCAGTGACAACCCCATTTCACGCTGCAACTGCTGAAGCAGGTTAACCACCTGCGCCTGAATAGACACATCCAGTGCCGAGACAGGTTCATCACAGATAATCAGTTTCGGCTCAAGAATCAGTGCACGCGCAATGCCAATACGCTGACATTGCCCCCCGGAGAATTCATGGGGATAACGGTTAATCAGGTTAGGCAACAGCCCGACCTTTAACATCATTGCCTTCACTTTTTCCTTCACTTCAAGGCGAGGCATTTTCGGATTATACGTTTTCAGGGGTTCAGCGATGATTTCGCCGATGGTCATCCGCGGGTTCAGGGAAGCCAGCGGATCCTGGAAAATCATCTGGATATCGCTGCGCGTATGACGCCACTCGCTGTCCGACATATTCAGCAGATCTTTACCCAGCCAGGCAACACGGCCGTCAGTGGCTTTCACCAGACCAATCAGTGCACGGGCAAAGGTCGATTTACCGCAACCTGACTCCCCCACCACGCCCAGCGTTTCCCCTTCATAAAGGCGCAGGGTCACACCGTCAACGGCTTTCAGGGTCTTCGAAGGCTGCCAGAACCACTGTTTACCGTCTTTGATGTCGAAATGGACTTTAAGATCTGCCACTTCGAGCAGAACTTTTTTCTCAGGCGCATGGGTATTTATTGCCGCACTGTTCATGATTGTGTTGTCTGTCATACCAGTTCCTCCAGCGGCTTATAGCATGCACGCAAACGGCCATCGCCGAAACGCTCAAGCGGCGGTGCCGAAGAGCAGATATCCATCGCATGCGGACAGCGGGGCTGGAACGGACAGCCTTTAGGCAGACGCAGCAAGTTTGGCGGATTGCCCGGAATAGTCAGCATCGCGCCACCTTCAGCATCAAGGCGGGGAACCGCATTGAGCAGACCGATGGAATAAGGATGACAAGGTTCATAAAACACATCCCGTGCACGGCCATATTCCATGGTGCGCCCGGCATACATCACCAGTACTTTGTCGCAGATACCGGCCACCACGCCAAGGTCATGGGTAATCATAATGATTGCTGTGTTGAACTCAGATTTCAGTTCATTCAGTAATGTCATGATTTGCGCCTGCACGGTCACGTCCAGCGCTGTGGTTGGCTCATCGGCAATCAGCAATTTAGGGCGGCACAGCAACGCCATTGCGATCATCACACGCTGGCGCATGCCACCGGAGAATTCATGCGGGAACATTTTCATACGTTTGCGGGCTTCGGGCATTTTCACCGCGTCCAGCATGCGTACGGATTCTTCAAACGCTTCACGCTTGCTCATTTTTTTATGCAGGATAAGGACTTCCATCAACTGTTCGCCCACACGCATGTACGGGTTGAGAGAGGTCATCGGATCCTGAAAAATCATTGAAATCTGTTCTGCGCGCAACTTATTAAGCTGTTGTTGCGGCAGATTGAGGATTTCGCGTCCGTTAAATTTCGCCGAACCGCCGATGCGGCCATTACTGGCCAGCAACCCCATCAGGGCAAAAGCGGTCTGTGATTTACCTGAACCGGACTCACCCACAATGCCCAGCGTCTCACCGGCACGCAGATCGAAATTCAGGTCATTGACCGCAGTCACATCACCGTCTGGTGTTTCGAAGGTGACGCGCAGATCCTGAACGTCAAGCAAGATTGGCGGGACTTTACCGTCAACCGCAGCGGGTGCCGCAAAAGTGGAATGTTCAATGGTGCTCATGGTGGCACTCCTTAACGATCTTTCGGGTCGAGGGCATCACGCAAGCCATCGCCGATAAAATTGAAACAAAACAGAGTTACCACCAGGAAGCCTGCCGGGAACAGCAGTAACCACGGTGAAACTTCCATCGAGTTGGCGCCATCACTTAACAACGCGCCCCAACTGCTCAGTGGCTCCTGCGTACCCAGTCCCAGGAAGCTCAGGAAGGATTCAAACAAAATCATGCTCGGCACCAGCAGCGATGCATAGACCACGACAACGCCCAGCACATTGGGAACAATGTGGCGCAGGACGATATTGCGCGTGCTCACACCACTCACCAGCGCCGCCTCGATGAACTCTTTACGCTTGAGACTGAGTGTTTGTCCACGCACGATACGCGCCATATCCAGCCAGGACACCATCCCGATTGCCACGAATATCAGCAGGATGTTTTGCCCGAAGAAGGTCACCAACAGGATAACGAAGAACATAAACGGGAAGGAGTTGAGAATTTCCAGCAAACGCATCATTGCGGAGTCTATTTTACCGCCCAGATAACCGGACAATGATCCGTAAAGCGTGCCGAGAATAACGGCCACTAACGCTGCCGCCACACCGACCATCAGGGAAATACGTCCGCCGATCGCCACACGCACCAGCAAATCACGGCCTGAAGAGTCAGTCCTGAAATAATGGTGAGAAGCAAAGTCAGGCGCGGCTGACATCATATTCCAGTCGGTATCATCATAGGAAAACTGGGATAACATCGGCGCAAATGCCACGAATAAGGCAATAAATGCCAGCACGATCAGACTGGTGACCGCCGCACGGTTGTGCATAAAACGGCGTCGTGCATCCTGCCACAGACTGCGGCCTTCAACTTCAAGTTTTTCGCTGAAGTTTTCCACGACGTCGCTATTTTTCTTACTTAACATCATTGACGTACTCCGGCATTAATAACGGATTTTCGGGTCGATGACGGCGTAAAGCACGTCGACGATCGCATTGAACAGAATGGTCAGTGCGCCCACTAAAATGGTCAGGCTCAGGACCAGTGAATAGTCACGGTTTAATGCCCCGTTAACAAACAGCTGGCCAATGCCTGGCAATCCGAAAATGCTCTCGATGACCATCGAACCGGTTATGATCCCAACGAAGGCCGGTCCCATGTATGACAATACCGGCAGCAGCGCGGGTTTCAGCGCATGGCGCAAAATGATGCGACGCAGTGGCAACCCTTTCGCACGTGCGGTACGGATGAAGTTGGAATGCAGGATTTCGATCATTGAGCCACGGGTAATACGCGCAATACTGGCAATATAAGCCAGTGACAACGCCACCATCGGCAAGATCATATATTTGGCACCACCACCATTCCAGCCGCCGCCAGGCAACCATTTAAGCGTGATGGCAAATATCAGTACCAGTAACGGCGCAACCACGAAACTGGGTATAACTACCCCGGTCATCGCCACACCCATTACCGTGTAATCCCATTTGGTGTTCTGGTTCAGTGCTGCGATAACGCCCGCACTCACTCCAAACACAATCGCCATGATAAATGCCGCCAGACCGAGTTTCGCAGAAACCGGGAAAGAGGCCGCAACCAGATCATTAACGGTGTAATCCTTATATTTGAACGACGGGCCAAAATCGCCTTTCGCCAGTTGTTCTAAATAATGGAAATATTGCTTATACATTGGGTCATTGAGGTGATATTTCGCCTCAATGTTCGCCATCACTTCTGGCGGAAGATTACGCTCACCCGTAAAAGGGCTGCCGGGTGCGAGACGCATCATAAAAAATGAAATGGTGATCAGAATGAATAGCGTCGGAATCGCTTCCAGACAGCGGCGTAAAATAAACTTTAACATTGCCCGTACCTGTTTCTAAGCCTGTCACTACAGCTTGATAGTTTTGGCTTGCTCACGGCGGCTATCGGGTGATGGCCGCCGTGGTGGCTCTTTGTTTCAGCACCGAAAACCGGCACTAAAAACATTACCTTCATCAATAAATAAGGCGCAAGGCAGCTCGGGGTTGCCTTGCCCTGACACTGATTAATTAGTGTTTGATGATGTATAAGTCTTTAACGTAGACGTTATCCTGCGGATCTTTACCGGTGTAACCGCCAACGTATGGTTTCACCAGACGCGCGTTCACGTAGTAATAAACAGGAACAATGGCAGAGTCTTTATCCAGCTGGGTTTCCGCTTTCTGATACAGCGCTGCACGTTCTTCGTCAGTTTTCACGGTCAGAGTGTCCGCGATGTCTTTATCAAAGGCAGGGCTCTTATAGTGAGCGGTATTGTTGCTGCTGTCAGACAACATGGTATTCAGGAAGGAAGAAGGTTCGTTGTAATCAGAACACCAGCCGGCACGTGCGATATCAAAGTTGCCCTGATGACGGCTGTCCAGGAAGGTTTTCCATTCCTGGTTAACGAGTTTCACGTCAACACCCAGATTTTTCTTCCAGATAGCGGCAGCGGCGATAGCCAGTTTTTTGTGCAGATCAGAGGTGTTATACAGCAATTCAAAGGTCAGCGGCTTAGCCGGGGTATAACCTGCTTCAGCCAGCAATTTTTTAGCCTGCTCGTTACGCTGCACCTGAGTCTCTTTGAACCAGGCCGGAGGCGTCAGTTTTGCACCATCAGTGTAAGGAGGGGTATAGCCATAAGCCGGCAGATCGCCCTGCGCCTTCACTTTATTCACGATGATGTCGCGATCCAGACCCAGTTTCAGGGCTTCACGGACGCGTGAATCAGTAAATGGTGCTTTCTGATTATTGATTTCGTAGTAATAAGTACACAGATACGGGTCAACGTGGACTTCGGTAGGAATTTCTTTTTTCAATTTCTGGAACAGTTCAATCGGCATGTTGTTATAAGTCATGTCGATTTCGCCGCTGCGGTAGCGGTTAACATCAGTAACTTCAGAAGAAATAGGCAGGTAAGTCACCTGATTGATCACTGTCCTGGCGTTATCCCAATAGGTCGGGCTGCGCTCAAGCACAATACGTTCGTTAACGGTCCAGGTTTTCAGTTTATACGCGCCGTTGCTCACATAGTTTTCAGGTTGGGTCCATTTGTCGCCAAATTTCTCAACTGTTTTTTTGTTTACCGGCTTCATTGCGGTGTGAGACAGCATTTTAACGAAATACGGAACCGGTTCGGTCAGCGTCACTTGCAGGGTATGATCATCGAGCGCTTTTACACCCAGAGTATCCGGGCTTTTCTTACCGGTGATGATGTCATCGATGTTTTCGATATGACCATATTGCAGATAGCTTTCGTAAGGAGAGGCGGTTTTAGGGTCAGCCAGACGCTGCCAGCTGTACACGAAATCTTCAGCTGTTACAGGATCGCCATTTGACCATTTTGCTTCCGGACGCAGGTGGAAGGTCCAGACTTTAAAATCTTTATTTTCCCAGCTGGTTGCTACACCAGGAATAACGCTGCCGTCTTTGCTGTCGGTATTCACCAAACCCTCAAGCAAGTCACGGATAACGTTCGATTCTGGTACGCCTTCGACTTTATGCGGGTCGAGAGACTGCACTTCTGAGCCATTGTTACGAACCAGTTCTTGTTTGGCTGCCAGGGTTACACCTGCAGGTACATTAGCTGCAAATGCATTATTTACTGACACCGCGCCGACCGCAGCCATAATGCAGGCAGCCAGCAGATTTTTTTTTGTGATGTTGGTCATTTTTATTCAACTCCAGTTTTTATTATGAACTTGCACGCTCGGGTGCAAGATAAACCCTTGCTGGGCCAACGGATTTCAAAAGCAGGAACGAATTGCTTAAGAAAGGTCCCCATGTAGTGGCCATCCGCAGATGGCTGTCCCCTATTACTGCATGTATTACTCGATAACGCTGGAAACGTCAGGCTGTTGTTCGCCGTTTGGTTTCCGGGATCCTTAAGGTTGATCCCACCCCATTTGATTTACCCCGTGTACAACAAAAAAAGGTTCTGCGTCACACCGGGTAATCACATACTGTTATTCCTAACCTTAACAATATTATTTTCTTATTCGCCTGACTGACAGCGATAGAAGGTCCTTCACTGTTAAGCGTGAGAATTCAATTAATGAGAAGAAGATCTGAAGATTTGTTTCGCTGAAGCGGCAGGTTCAACAAAAGGCCGTGTAATCCTGCCCGCCGAATGTCCGGCTTTCTTTTGGCAAAAAGCGCCTGATGATAATTTTGTGTTCCGCATGGCGACACGACACTCTCCAAAAACAAATAAAATGGCTTCAATCTTTCTGTCTCTAGCAAGATTCGTTCTCACTCAGAGCATTCCGCTTAACAAAATTCCATTTTTGAAGGCGATTTGAAAATTATCAGAAGCCAGATACAGGCGCCAATAAATTTTGCAAATTTGTTACGCAATTCTCTTTTACAGGTTACAAGCACACTGAGGCAG
>NZ_JAFMOS010000007.1 GCF_019049755.1 Rahnella perminowiae | reverse complement strand
CGCCTGCGTGCGCTTTACGCCCAGTAATTCCGATTAACGCTTGCACCCTCCGTATTACCGCGGCTGCTGGCACGGAGTTAGCCGGTGCTTCTTCTGCGAGTAACGTCAATCACCACACGTATTAAGTATGATGCCTTCCTCCTCGCTGAAAGTGCTTTACAACCCTAAGGCCTTCTTCACACACGCGGCATGGCTGCATCAGGCTTGCGCCCATTGTGCAATATTCCCCACTGCTGCCTCCCGTAGGAGTCTGGA
>NZ_JAFMOS010000006.1 GCF_019049755.1 Rahnella perminowiae | reverse complement strand
CCTGACCACCTGTGTCGGTTTGGGGTACGATTTCGTGTTACCTGGAGCTTAGAGGCTTTTCCTGGAAGCATGGCATCAGCTACTTCACCACCGTAGTGGCTCGTTATCACGCCTCAGGGTTAGTATGTAACCGGATTTACCAGGTCACACCCCCTACACGCTTGAACCGGGACAACCGTCGCCCGGCCAGCCTAGCCTTCTCCGTCCCCCCTTCGCAGTAACACCAAGTGCTGGAATATTAACCAGCTTCCCATC
>NZ_JAFMOS010000021.1 GCF_019049755.1 Rahnella perminowiae | reverse complement strand
GTTCTTTTCGCCTTTCCCTCACGGTACTGGTTCACTATCGGTCAGTCAGGAGTATTTAGCCTTGGAGGATGGTCCCCCCATATTCAGACAGGATGTCACGTGTCCCGCCCTACTCATCGAACTCACAATCTGTGCATTTTTGTGTACGGGACTATCACCCTGTACCGTGCGACTTTCCAGACGCTTCCACTAACACACAAACTGATTCAGGTTCTGGGCTCTTCCCCGTTCGCTCGCCGCTACTGGGGGAATCTCG
>NZ_JAFMOS010000022.1 GCF_019049755.1 Rahnella perminowiae | reverse complement strand
CGTTTCACTTCTGAGTTCGGCATGGGGTCAGGTGGGACCACCGCGCTAGTGCCGCCAGGCAAATTCTGTTTCATCCGTACCGCAACGCATCAGGGTTGCTCACCCCCGCGCCGCCATACGAACCAATCCCGGAACATTCCGCTGAAAATCTACTCTCTCGAGCCTGTCTCTCAAATCAAAACACCTTTGGTGTTGTAAGGTTAAGCCTCTCGGGTCATTAGTACTGGTTAGCTCAATGCATCGCTGCACTTACACAC
>NZ_JAFMOS010000023.1 GCF_019049755.1 Rahnella perminowiae | reverse complement strand
GGGTTCATGAAGCTGAAATGGAAGATATGCAGACCAGGCTTGATGCATCGCCACAAACAGCTGTCGTGCGAAAGCAAACGGTAGAGCATCCGTTCGGAACAATTAAAATGTGGATGGGGGCAACCCATTTCCTGATGCGACGATTTAAAAACGTCAGCACCGAAATCAGTCTGCATGTGCTGGCTTATAACCTGAAAAGAATGATGTCGATCTTGGGTAATGAAGGATTGGCCATTAAGCTGCGAGAGCAATACAACT
>NZ_JAFMOS010000025.1 GCF_019049755.1 Rahnella perminowiae | reverse complement strand
AGCCATGACCGTAAAGGTCAAGCCGAGAGTAAAGATGCCGCACCCAGTGGTTTCTATCTTTCTGAGGTGTCTCACCCCTACGATGTACTCACAAAAGAAGGATATGAAATTGATTTCGTGAGTCCCAAGGGGGGCAAGACACATGTTGACGGTTTAGACCTCAGCGATCCGGTTAACGCCTCCTTTTGGAATAATGATTCCTTACGCGAGGCAACTAAAACCACATTAAAACCCTCGCAGATTGATCCTGACGTCTATG
>NZ_JAFMOS010000024.1 GCF_019049755.1 Rahnella perminowiae | reverse complement strand
AGCCATGACCGTAAAGGTCAAGCCGAGAGTAAAGATGCCGCACCCAGTGGTTTCTATCTTTCTGAGGTGTCTCACCCCTACGATGTACTCACAAAAGAAGGATATGAAATTGATTTCGTGAGTCCCAGGGGAGGCAAGACACATGTTGACGGTTTAGACCTCAGCGATCCGGTTAACGCCTCCTTTTGGAATAATGATTCCTTACGCGAGGCAACTAAAACCACATTAAAACCCTCGCAGATTGATCCTGACGTCTATG
>NZ_JAFMOS010000026.1 GCF_019049755.1 Rahnella perminowiae | reverse complement strand
CCGTGGCGGCGCGGGTGTTTTCGGTGTAGTCGGTATTGCGGTCTTTCCCCGGGGCAGCATCCGACGCCGCCGCTGCCACGTCCTGCACGGTACTGAGCATCAGGGCATTGCCGAAGCGCTCCCAGAAATGGTTGTCGATCCAACCTGAGATCCCCGCTTCGCCGAGCGGGCCGCTGGCCTGCGTATCAGTTAGCGGGATTTGCAGGCTGCCGGGCTCAGGCGTGCGCAGCTCCGTCCACAGCACAAACATCCGGCTGCGTCCGTGTTGCAGCGCCCCGGTGCGGTAGATGCCACGGGCGACCGTTCCCGCCGGGATCAGCGTCACATGGTTGCTGGCGCTGTAAACATCTT
>NZ_JAFMOS010000027.1 GCF_019049755.1 Rahnella perminowiae | reverse complement strand
AGGGGGGGCGTTATCCCCATTAGGCTCATTTGGGCCAGGAGACATCCGTCCACCGCCGCTCTCCCAGGTTTGCCCATAGTCTTTCGACACTGTAAAGCCACTTATCCCTGCTCCCCACCAGGGGATAACAATATAACGTTCAGAGGGATGGACATATTTATGGGTAAAAATACGATAAAACTGGCTGGCCACTTCCGAGCGTATCCCTAATTTGGTATCGATGTACCAAAGTTCGCCTTCGCAATTCCAGCCTTTAAGTTCCAGATACCTGTGATCGTCAAAGCGATAAACCACCTGCGCCGGAGGCTCTTTTGCCTGCGCTGCGCCCACCACCAGCGTCATCAATAATCTCGCAAAACCAG
>NZ_JAFMOS010000586.1 GCF_019049755.1 Rahnella perminowiae | reverse complement strand
ACGTTAAATAGACTATTCTTTATTAACGAGTAATATACCACTCATAAGTAAAGAGGACCTTATGGAAGAATTAACGTTACAAGCTTTTCTCAATAATGAGTGGGTTGATATTGCTAACATCACCTTTCCCGACAGCGAACAAAACAACTATCGCCTGACTGAACTTAATTATCTTTTCGATTATGCGATCGATAACCTAGACCGGGACGATAACCGCGCCGTATCACTTAATCATCCGGTTGCTCTCTTTTTTGAGGATGACGGTCAGCGCGGTTGGCTGAAGTTTCTCGATGACATCATTCCCAGCGGCTCCAGCCGTCGTTATTGGGCCAACTATCTTGACCTCGAAGGGCTGACCGCTGATGAGCAAAATTTTGTATTGCTCAAGCATGGCACCCTGTCCCGTGTCGGTAATCTGCGCATAAAAGAGTCATTACCCGAATATAACCCGCTGGCTGAAAAGCTTTTCTTCACTGTAGAGGATGTTAAAAACCGGGCAGGTGACTTTCTGGACTACGCACAACAGCGCGGTGCAGCAGCCCGTGGCATACCGCAACAGATCCTGAACATGCCTGCGATAAGTTTCAGTTTTATCCCTGAAAAGTTACGCCGCTGGGGGTTGCTATGAAAGAATCAGACATCGCGGCTCATTCTGCGAGAAATACCATTGATAAAATACGGGCGAAACAAAATGACGCGAATCATTCGCGGCGTGATGCCGGACAAATGCTGGCTCAGGGAAAAACCTCTTCCACGGTAAAAAAACAAACCCGGCGAAGAGTATCAAGCCTGACGAAACCGGTCAGCGCCAATGACAGAAATGAAGCCCGACTCAACATCATGCGGGCGTTACTTTTGGGTGAAATAACGCAGGGACAAGCGTTAAAAGCATTGCGGATCACTGTGCTGGGATTAAAGCAGGACACTTTTGCGAAATTGGTTTCCGTATCGCGTAAGTCACTGTCAGAAGTAGAAAATGATAAAGGAAATTATACCCCTGACATCATCAACAGACTGTTCAAACCCTTTGGTCTGAAAGTCGGGCTGGTGCCTGTTTCTCAGCAGATATTCAGGACTCTCTTTGAGAGCAGTGAGTAAGATGTAAAAAAAGCCGCTCCTTTTACAGAGCGGCTTTGTCATGTTTCGCGTTCCCGCTGCTATCCTTTCGTCGCCACTTTCAACAAAATGACCCCGGCGAAAATCAGCAGGACGGCGATGACGCGCAGTGGATTAAGGCTTTCGCCGAACATCACTACACCGAGAATAAATGCACCGATGGCGCCGATGCCGACCCAGATGGTGTAAGACGTGCCGAGGGGCAGCGTTTTCATGGAAATCGCCAGCAAAACGACGCTGAGTATCATGAAGAAAACGGTAAGAATACTGGGAATAAGACGGGTGAAACCATGAGATTCTTTCATCGCGGTCGACCAGACCACTTCGAAAATACCGGCGAAAAGCAGATAAACCCAGGCCATAAAATTTCCTTAAAACACGCAAGGTCGTCCCTGCATCAGTATGGCTGAGTCTCTGGTCGTCCAGTCAGCATGAAGAGTGGGGATTATAGTTCACTCTTTCCTGACTTTACAAAATCTACGCCCCGGGCGGAAAAGTTTCCCCTTCGGTTCCGTTCCGAATTAATGGAAAACACTTTAAACCGGGACGGAAAACTGAAAACAGGCACCGTGTTTCGGTTGTTCAATCAGTCGGATATCACTGCCGTGGAGTTGCAGAATGCGGCGGACAATCATCAGCCCCAGCCCGCCCGCGCGGTGTTTGTTGGTACTGAGAATTGACGGACGTACGAACAGGCTGTCTTTCAGTTCCGGCGCAATCCCCGGCCCGCTGTCTTTCAGTTGCACCATCACCTGCCCTTCCTGTTTCCACAGTTTTATTTCGATCACCCCGCCTTGCGGCGTAAAACGAATGGCGTTATCCAGCAGATTAGTCAGCACCCGTTCAATCATGCCCAAATCGGCATTCACCAGCGGAATACCCGGCGTAATATCGGCCAGTAATTTTTGCCCGCGGGTTTCGGTCGCCAGTTCAAACTTCTGAAAAACATCCTGCACTAATTCACTCAGTGAGAAAGGTTCTTTCTGCGGTTTCACGACGCCATATTCCAGCCGTGCCAGCTCAAATAATTCCTGCGCCAGTCGCCCGACTTTTTTACTTTGCATCAGGGCAATATTCAGGTAACGCTGCCGGTCTTCATGACTCAGATGGTCTGATTTGACCGACAACGTTTCCAGATATCCGTGCAGGGAAGTCAGCGGTGTGCGCAGATCATGGGAAATATTGGCGATAAACTCCCGTCGCTGCTGATCCTGCACCATCAGGCTTTGCCATTGCTGATCGATGCGTTTTGCCAGTGCGACAAACGCCTGTTGCAACTGCGTGACTTCATCGCGGGCAGCGCCTGCCGGTGCATCGCCTTTTGCCAGCGCCTGGATCGCTTCCATGCCACCGGTATCAAGTTGGGCAATCTGCGAGGTCAGTTTACGCACCGGGCGCGTCACCCAGCGGAATGCCAGCGCACCGGCCAGCAGGCCAAACAGCGCCACCAACCCCATAGACCGCAGCGCCAGAGAAATCGCCGACTGGTACTGCGCGTCGCTGGTCAGCGCGGTGTATTGGTCACCGAGAAGCACGATATACACATACCCTTTGATGATACCGTCTACCCGTAACGGGGCGGCGCTGAATACCTGACGCGTTTGCGGATCCCGCGGATTCTCGCCATATACCGGCATTTTCGCACCGTTAAGCAACGCGTTAACCGGTGTTAAGTCGATCTTCTGCTGTTGCAGTCGCCCGGGCGGTGCCGCATTTCCGACGATATTGCCGTCTTTATCGAGCAGATACACTTCTACGCTCGGGTTCACCGCCATCAGTTGATCAAACAGCGTATGTACCGCTTTGGGATCCCAGTTTCCCTGGCTGAGCAGCGGATTATTTGCTGCAATCTGCGTCGCCAGATTGGCAGACAGACGTTGGATCACCGACTGGCTGTACTGATTACTCGAGCGCACCTGCATGTAGCCGGAAAATGCGCAACACGCGATCAGCAGCACCATAAACACCAGGGTCAGTCTTTGCGCCAGCGTGAGATTTTTCATGATTTACCCTTGTGCTTCTTCAGCAGAAGACACGAATTTATAACCTTTTCCCCACACGGTCAGAATACGTTCCGGCTCGGCCGGATTGGCTTCTATCTTAATGCGCAGACGGTTGATATGGGTGTTTACCGTATGTTCATACCCTTCATGTTCATAGCCCCAGACCTGATTTAACAGGCTGAGCCGGGAGAACACTTTGCCGGGATTTTTGGCAAAGAAGTACAACAGATCAAACTCGCGCGGCGTCAGTTCAACCGGCTGATGGTTCAACATCACGTCCCGTGCAATCGGGTCGATGACCAGACCGGAAAAACTCAGCGTACCGGCATCCATTTTCATATTACGGCTCATGGCTTCCTGCCGCCGGAACAACGCCTTGACCCGTGCGACCAGTTCCAGCATGGAGAAAGGTTTGGCCAGGTAATCGTCCGCGCCCAGCTCCAGCCCGAGGACACGATGCACTTCGCTGGAACGTGCGCTGATAATAATGATCGGCGTGTAACGCGTCATATTACGGGCGCGGCGACAGATTTCCAGACCATCGATACCCGGTAGCATCAGGTCGAGGATCAGCGCGTCCCAGCCGCCTTTTTCCAAATGTGCCACGCCCAGATTGCCGTCAGCAGCATGGGTAATTTCATAGCCTTCATCGCGCAGATGCAGGCTGAGCAGTTCCGCGATATCCCCGTCATCTTCAACGATCAGGATCTTCTTCGTCTTATCCATGTGTTATCCCAAAACGTGGCATTCCCCAATGGTTTGAGTCTACACAAGCACAGCCCGCCGAGTTATCACATTTTATTTAACTTTGCGTGAGGTCTCGGGGAACAAATCCGCTCAATACTCGCTACATCACAGGACGGACAGCCGGATTTCATCATGACAATACACACGGACTTACCCGATCAGGCCAAACAAAAACCCGCCATCGTGCATCCATTATGGCTGCGGCTGTCGCACTGGCTGAACGCGCTGGCGGTGCTGATTATGGTGACCAGTGGCTGGCAGATTTATAACGCCTCACCGCTGTTTGATTTTGCTTTCCCGCCGGGGGTCACATTGGGTGGCTGGCTCGGCGGCGGAATTCAGTGGCATTTTGCCGGTATGTGGCTGTTCGGCTTCAACGGCCTGTTTTACCTGCTGATGAACATTTTTACCGGGCGGATGAAAAGAAAATTCTGGCCGCTGACGCCGCGCGGCATCTTCAATGATTTGTGTGCTGCCCTGCGCGGCAAGCTGAAACACGACGACTTACGTCACTACAACATGGTGCAGCGCGCGGCATATGTGTTCGTGATGTTCGACGGCATCGTGCTGGTACTTTCCGGGCTGGTGGTGTGGAAATCCGTGCAATTCCCGTTGCTGCGCGAACTGATGGGCGGCTTCGATACAGCGCGTTACGTACATTTTCTGGCGATGGCTTCGCTGGTGGCATTTGTGGTGCTGCATATCGTGATGGTGGCACTGGTGCCGAAAACGCTGATTGCCATGCTGCGCGGTCGCTGAGGAAAACCCATGAAAAAACTCATTAAAAAAAGCATCAGCCAGATTTTCAGCACCGCCGACAGCGAAGCGATTGTACAGGAAGCCAAAAAACAGATTATCCGCGAACTGGATGCGCCTTCCCGTCGCCTGTTTTTACAGCGCGGGCTGACGCTCGGCGGCGTCGCGATGCTGACCGGCTGCGATATCAGCGATAACGCCAGCGTGGAAAACGCACTCGGCAAAATCTCCGGTTTCAATGATCGCGTACAGGGCTGGCTGTTCGGCTCAACGCGTCTCGCGCCGGTGTATGCCGAATCGATGATCACCCGTCCGTTTCCGTTTAATGCGTTCTATGCCGAAGACGACGCGCCACAAGTCGACGGCAACGACTATCGCCTGAAAATCGCCGGTCTGGCACTGGATAAACGCGAATGGTCACTGCCAGCGCTGTACAAAATGGCGCAGGTCAGTCAGGTGACGCGACACATTTGTGTCGAAGGCTGGAGCGCGATTGGCAAATGGGGCGGCGTGCCGTTCGGTGATTTTCTGCGCCTGATTGGGGCAGATCTCACGGCGGAATATGTCAGTTTCAAATGCGCCGACGAGTATTACACCAGCATTGATATGGCGACGGCGCTGCATCCGCAAACCCTGTTGGCGCTGACTTATGACGGCCAGATTTTACCGCGTAAATACGGTTTTCCGATGAAACTCAGAATGCCAACCAAACTCGGCTACAAGAATCCAAAACATATAGAAGTGATTGAAATTACAAACAAATTTACCGGTGGCTACTGGGAGGATCAGGGCTACAACTGGTTCGGCGGAAGCTGAACATTATCCATAAAACCCTTTGTATATCAAAACCTAAGAGAAGGATTTACCATGAAAAAGTTAACTGTAATGATGATGTCGGCTTGTCTGATGATGGGCGCAGTGAGCACCACTTATGCCGCTGACGCAATGGCGAAGAAAGACACCATGGGCCACATGTCGAAAGATTGCATGAAAAAAGACAGCATGAGCAAAGACAACATGGCGAAAGACAGTATGGGCAAAGACTGTATGTCGAAAGATCACATGAAGAAAGACAGCATGTCGAAAGATTCCATGTCCAAAGACAACATGAAAAAAGGGGCAATGAGCCAGTAAAGCGCTTTCCCCTTCGACTCTGTAGCCAAAACGCCTCCGTCTGTTCAGCGGGGGCGTTTTGCTTTTTGTTAAACCTGAATAACCCGATGATGAAGACTTAATTCAAATATTCATTACTTTGTGGCACTGGACGCCAGGCGAATCTGAATATCATTGTCGAGATTATTCACCCAATGGTTATAACTGCGGTGGATCTCGCCTTTCTCTGCCAGCAGGTTAGTGCTGCCGACATAATTAATGGTGTAGCCGCTGGTGTTATAGGTAATACGGATATCGGCTTTGTGCTCACGGTTATTCAGATGACCGTTAATTACGCCCGGTGCGCCATCCGTCATTATCCAGCCACGTTTTTGTCCTGCGTCGATAATAGCGGTCCTGATCTGACTTTCTGAATTATGTGTTACCAGCGTGGTATGCGGCGTGGATACCGGCTCGGTACGCGCGCAGCCAGAAAGCGCCATGACACAAACAAGGCCGATAAGTAACTTACTTGTAGATTTCATGTGAACCTTTTAGAGTGAAAATTTCAGATAAGAGATTGAAAAGTCACCACAATATACGCCAATGTCCCAAAGGTGTCATGAAACGTGCCGGTTGAGTTTAATCTATTTTATGCGTAGTATATAAAATATATATGATTCGTATACTGCTGAGGCAACCCATGGGTATCATTAAGATTTCAGAACTGATGCACGAGAATTTGCGTATTGCCAGCATGGCTTATACGCGTTCGATGAACGCACAGGCCGAGCACTGGATGAAAATTGGCATGCTGATGGAAACGCACCCCGACATGACGCACAGCGAAATTTCGCAATTGCTGGTGCGGTGTAGCGTGGAATCGGATGAAAACGCAGGCAGTATCCGCACGTTGTTAAACGTGGGCGCCACACACAGGAAGGCAAGCAATGAATAATGGTTTAGATAGCCGGTATTTCGTCAATAATAACCGCATGGTCAAAACGCCGGAAGGCCTCGATAAAGCCCGTATTGCCGGCAAACTGGCAGCGCGTGTATTGCATATGATCACACCCTACGTTGTACCGGGTGTCACCACCAATGAACTGGATCGCATCTGCCACGATTTTATCGTCAATGAATTGCAGGCGATCCCGGCCAATATCGGTTATCACGGCTATCAGAAAACCACCTGTACCTCCGTCAATCACGTCATTTGTCATGGCATTCCTTCTGACAAAGCGCTGAAAAAAGGCGACATCGTCAACATCGACGTGGCGCTTATCAAAGACGGCTGGTACGGCGACACCAGCCGCATGTATTACGCGGGCGAGCCGGGTATTCTGGCCCGCCGTCTGGTAGATACCACGTTTGAAGCGATGATGGCGGGCATTGAAGTGGTGCGTCCGGGTGCAACGCTTGGCGATGTGGGTTATGCGATTGCCGCTGTCGCCAGACGCGAAGGTTTTTCCATCGTGGAAGAGTATTGCGGACACGGCATCGGTATGGGTTATCACGAAGATCCGCAAGTGCTGCATTACGGCGAGCAAGGCCGCGGACTGGTTTTACAGGAAGGGATGTTATTTACCATCGAACCGATGCTGAATGCCGGTAAAAAACAAAATAAAGTCATGCCCGATGGCTGGACCGTAGTCACCAAAGACCACTCGTTATCCGCACAGTGGGAACATATGATTGCGGTAACGAAAACCGGTTACGAGATCTTAACGCCGTGGCCTGAAGAGATGTGACTATCCTGAAAGTATAAAGCCTCCGACCGGAAGGCTTTATACTTTCTTTCTGAGGTGCGGCTTAACTGCGCTCAATTTCTTTGGTCGCACGATCTAATGCATCCGTGATTTTATACAAGGTTTCCTGTTCGATCGGGCCTTTCGCCAGCCGCAGATTAAGCGCCATGCGGATATTATTTATCGCACGCTGCATTTCCGGAATACTGCGATTGTTTGACAAAATCGCCAGTGAATGCAGTTTCTCTGTCACTGAGCCGAGCAGTTCTTCCTGCCCGGCCAGTGACTGCGCACCTTCCGGTGTGATCGAATATTGCTTCTTCCCGCCCTCTTCCTGGCTGGCTGAAATCAGCCCCTGTTCTTCTAAAAATGTCAGATTCGGATAAATGATACTGGCACTCGGCGTGTATTCACCTTTAGATAATTCTTCAATGGCTTTGATCAGCTCATAACCATGGGCGCAACGCCGCTGCAAAAAATGCAGCATCAGCAGACGGATATCACCCGTTTCGAACATTCTTTCACGGCGGTGTTTATGATTCATCATCGTTACTTATTATGCCAATAAGCCACACAACGCACGAAGTTTGGATCGAGTCCGCAGGTTTCAACGAAATAGTCATTCAGCCCTTTCGCGAATTTGCCTTCACCGGTCGCCCAGATGTAGTAATCACTTTCCGGCAGAAGCAGGCTTTTCACCTTCTTCACGACCGCATCCTCTTCCTGATAACCGCCGTGCGTATCGCTGATAATCCAGTCGATGCTGACATCATTTTCTTCATCTAAGTAGCTGACACAACTCACATCTCTCACTTTCGCCAGCACGGTGATATTGGCATCTGAACCGGCCTGTTTCAGTTCGCGCAGACGGCGTTTCACCGCCGGAAGACCGGTTTCGTCGCAGATATAGAGCTGCCATTTGTAACCGGCAGGAATAATCAGTGAACCACGCGGTCCGCCAATGATCAGTTTATCGCCCGGCTTTGCGCCGGCCGCCCATTCGCTGGCGACACCACCGTCGTGAATATAAAAATCCAGTGTCAGTTCGTTGCTCTGAGCATCAAAGTGCAGCGGCGTATATTCGCGGTTCAGCGGGCGTGCTCCTTCACCCCACACAATGCCTTCTTCGGTCACTGCCGGTGGCGTAATCACATCCCCCGGATTTGCCGGAAAAAACAATTTGATATGGTCATCAAAGCCGCCTGACGTAAAACCTTTCAGCGCGTCACCGCTTAAAATAATCCTTTTAAAACAGGCGGATAGTTTTTCACTCTGTTTGACCGTGATATGACGGAAAACCAGATCATTTTTGACACGGACCGGCAAGTTTGCGGCAGGGGTTTCAGTGCGATGTTGTGCCATCAGTTTCTCTCTTATGCGTAAGTTTTGTTGAAAGATATATCTTAGTTATATTTTATTCAACCCCACAAAGTGTAATGCGCTGTCTTCTTTTCCCTGTGTTTTTCACCTCACCTTTATCTCTCCCTGAGAACAGACGGGATAAATTTTGTTAAGGAATGCATTTTTTTATATCATTTTGTTGATAACAATTATCAGTATCATTATCATTCTCAAAAAGCCAGGGTGGGCGTTGACGCCAGGTAAGCCCATACTTTATAAGGATAATGGCTTTTTCAGGGAAGAATTGAATGCAGATGATCAGTGCGTCTGTTTTGTCGAAAGGCAGTAAATGCGAGCAGAACTCTAAAAATTAGTGCAGGACAAAAACAAATGTTCACATCCTTTACACAGCAGGGTTTAGTGAAAAACGTCATTTTCATGGGGACGATTCTCACCACCACATTTCATGTAAATGCAGCGGAAGCCGTGAAAGACAATACCGATCTCACCGCAAACAATACGCAATCTTCTGAAGCCATCAAAAAAAAACCGGCGGTGCGTACAGCTCAGGATCTGGCGCAGAACAATGAAGAAGTCATGACGGTCACCGAAACGATGCCGGATAAAAAACCGGGTTCGAAAACCACCCTCACAGCAGCCGAAATGCAGCGCAAAGGCGGTAATGATTTCGGGACTATTATGCGTTATGAGCCGCTGATCACCGCGACCGGCGCGAGTGGCGGCTCCGGCAACGGCAAAAGCGGTTTTGACCGTAGCGGTTATACCGGCTATAACATTCGCGGCCTGGAAAGCAACCGCGTAGGCATTGATGTCGACGGTATTCCGCAGCCAAGCGCCACCGGGCGCAGCTACGTCAGTCGTGCGGGGCTGAATACCTTTGGTATTGGCCGTGATTACATCGACCCGTATATTTATGGTCAGGTGGATATTGAATCCGGTGCCACATCAGCCGACCGTGCCAACACCTCCATCGGTGGTGCCGTTTCTTTCCTGCCAAAATCTGCCGACGATTACCTGCGTCCGGGCAAGGAAACTTATTTCGGTTACCAGTCTGATTATGATTCCTCAGACCGTTCCTGGCACAACGGCATCACCGCTGCCGCCGGTGACGAAACCCTGCGTGGCCTGATCGCCATCAGCCGCCGCGACGGTCAGGAAACCAGCAACAACAGCGGAACGCTGGATGCGTATCCGGCCAACTGGCACTCTGACGCCATCATGACGTCGGTAATCTGGCAGCCTAATGACGCCCATAAAGTCACAGGCACCCTTGATTACTACGAAAAAGTAAACCACACCCATTACGATACCTGGAACAACGCGGGCAGCGCGATTCTCGGCACCGCACAGCAGCAAAGTAACACCCGCCGCTGGGGTGCAAGCCTGAAAGACGAATGGACGCCGTTCAACGATTACGTGGATGCCATCGTCTCGAAAGTCTATTACCAATATACTCAGGCGCACGACAACACTTATCTGCCAAACGAAAGCAAGCAGATGATGAATGTCTACTCGAACTACGACGTAAACACCTACGGCGCAGAAACCAGCTGGCTGAAAACGCTGGGTCGCCATGAGTTAAGTGCCGGTATCAACGGTCGCGTGTCCAACACCGAACGTCCGTTCCGCGAAAGCCCGGACCAAAGTGCTTTCACGACCATCATGCAACCGGAAGCCAACAGCCGGACGTATATCCTCGGCGGCTTCCTGCAAGACACCGTTAAGTTTGACCTAGGCGGCCATAACTTCTCTGTAGTGCCTGCGGTGCGTGTCGCATATCAGAATACCAAGGCACAAAATCTGTCAGACTTGTCTAACAGCATCGTTTCTGAAGATCAGGTTTCCACCCTGTACGGTAAAGCCAACTCCGATACGCAGGCTCTGCCATCGCTGGCCTTCACCTATGACATCACCCCTAAACTGATGACTTATCTGCAGTACCAGCGCGGCGCGCAGTTCCCGGATGCCAGCCAGCTTTACGGTTCCTGGAACCTCGGTTCTAACTATGCAGGACGTGGTCAGTATGCGCTGATCGGTAACACTGACCTGAAAACCGAAACCAGCAATAACTTTGAATGGGGTATGAAAGGCGAAGCCACGGAAGGCGTGACCTTCAGGACTTCCCTCTTCTATAACACCTACAAAAATTTCATTGCTAATACCCGTTACACCCGCGCGGGCAGCCCGGGTATGTTCACCAACGTGCCATCCAATATCTATACAATTTATCAGGCAGAAAACCGCGATGAAGCGTTTATCTACGGTGGCGATCTGAGTACCAAAATTAACTACGGCACCTGGTTTAGCCGCGTTGATGGCCTGAGCACCACCTTCGCACTGGGTTATGCCAAGGGTGAATCGAAATCCAGCTACGACGGTGACAAATACGTGGATCTCGACAGCGTACCGCCAATGAAATTTGTGGCAGGCGTGGCATGGGATGCGCCATCCGGCGTCTACGGAACCGCCCTGACGGCAACCTTCGTGAAAGGCAAAAAAGCCGAAGCGACCAGCCGACAGAGCTATACCAATGCCGGTACGCCAATCACCGGCTCCACCACCGAATACATGAATGTGCCGGGTTACGGTATGGTGGATGCAACGGCCTACTGGAAAGTCGCGAAGAACGTCAAGCTCAGCGGCGGTGTTTACAACATCACCGACCGCAAATACTGGGATTATCTGAGCAGCCGTACGCTGACCGAAACCACTAATCAGGATGAATACAATAAAGCGCTGGCCGTGATGCCGGGACGCAGCTTCCAGCTGGGTGTGAACGTCGATTTCTAACCGATAATACTCAACCGGGCAAAATCAGGAGCGTCATGTGCAAACATGACGCTTTTTTAATTTTACGCAAATAACCTGTTTTCACGCACGTCCACATTAGGGTTCAGCAGATAAACTCTGGTTTTACCCAACCGAAATGTGAGATTACATGGACTTAATCAGAAAACCTCTGGCACTTGCCCTCGCTTTACTCTTGTTACCGGCGGTTGTTTCTGCCACGACCTTGCGATACACCGATCACGAACCGCTGGGCGCAATGCGCACCCGCTTTATCAAAGATGTATTATTTCCGGCGATTGAAAAAGAATCCCATGGGCGCCTGAAAATTGAAGAGCACTGGGGTGGCGAACTCTCTACCGGCTACGATGCATTGCGCACTGTGCGCGAAGGAAACAATGCAGATATTGGCATTGTGGTGCCGGAATATACCGCCAAAGAGTTACCACTGCATCAGCTTTTCAAAAGTTTTCCGACAGGGCCATCCGGCGATAAACAGATAGCGTTCTTCCGCCGCGTATACGCCGAAATCCCAGCCTTCCCCGCTGAACTGGCAAAGAATGGTGTGGTAGATATTTTTCTCTCAACAGGTTATCCGGTGGCCTTTTTCAGCACACATCCGCTGGAGAAACTGCAGAATATCAAAGGCACCGCTTGGCGTTCAGCCAGTTTTTGGCATCAGAACTTCCTGCGTAATGCGGGCGCGACCCCAGTGACCACACCGTGGGGCGAACAAACGGTAAATGCATTTAAGACCGGTAAACTCGACGGCATTTTGGTCAACATTGACAGCGGTTATGATCTGAAAATCCAGAAGATGGCACCGGAGGTTATAGTCTCGAAAGAACTGTGGTTGGGTCATCTTTACCTTCTGGTGATGAACCATAAAGTCTGGAACGGACTGGCGCAGGAAGATAAGGACGCCATCACCCGCGCCGCTAATACCGCTTATAAAGTTGCCGGTTCGATGATGGATCACAGCGTTGAACCGCAACTGGATGCCCTGCGTAAAGACGGTGCAAATGTCCGCGTTCTGCAACACAGTGAAGTCACGTACTGGCAGGAAGTGACTGGCTATCAGGACATCCAGGCCAACTGGGTGAAGAACCAGGAAGCCGCTGGTGTTAAGGATGTCGCATCCACCCTGCAAAAAGTCAGTAAAGTCATGGAAGAAGCGATGAAGTAAAAATGCCTTATTCTGCGGCAGGAGGGGATCCCCTGCCAGGATCCCATTCTGATTATCAGGTTCTCTGAAGCAGCGCTGACGCCATCTGTATTATCTGCCGGTACTGGCTGAGCCGCGTTCTCTGTAGTCGGCGCAGGCTGATCTGATCACCCTGTGCAGCAGACCGATTTTAAAAACCGTATCACCCCGTGGCAGACGCTGCGTAGCGGCGTCAAACAGCACGGTTTGGCATGAAGGCACTTGCAGCTTGATATATCGCCCCAATATAGAGCTACACTATAAAGTTGCAATGTCACCTGCCAGGAGCAATGATAATGAACAGAGAACTGAATGATTTTGAACGTTTTGTCATCGAAAACAAAGGGACAGAGCGCCCGAATACCGGTGAGTATAACGACCACTTTTCACCGGGCCGTTACGTCTGTAAAAGATGTTCTGCGCCGCTGTATTCCTCAGAACACAAATTCGAATCCCATTGCGGCTGGCCAGCTTTCGACGATGAAATTCCGGGTGCGGTAGAACGTGTGCCGGATGCCGATGGCCGCAGAACAGAAATTGTTTGTGCGAACTGTAAGGCACATCTGGGGCATGTCTTTGAGGGAGAATATTTGACCGAGAAGAATCTGCGCCATTGTGTAAACTCCGTTTCAATGATTTTTGAAAGTGCCGACGCGCAGGGAAATTACCACAAAGCAGAATAATCGCTTATTTCTGATGTGATAAACCCATAAAAAGAAGGGCCGCACAGGGGCAGCCCTTAAAAGGAAGAACTCCAACAATATTATAATGGCATGATGTTTTACCCTAAGGGTTGCTCAATAAACATCATGCCGGCATTATAATTGAATCTGATTTATTTTCTATTCTCATTGCGTCTGTAAAAAGTAATAACTTTGTAAGACGGATTTATTATCACCACGTTTTACCGATATTAAACTGGAATTGCTCAGCGCTGTCCCCTTCATATTTCACCAGCGGCTGCGCATAAGAGAATACCAGCGGGCCAAGCGGGGATTGCCATTGCAGCGCTATACCACTGGAAACACGAATATGTGTCGGGTCACTGTAATCCGGAATACCCGCGGCTTCGGTCGCTGAGGTATTTTTCCATTTTGTATCCCACACCGTGCCGGAGTCGACAAATAGTGATGTACGGACCGAACTGGCGTATTTCTCGCTGATGAACGGCGTCGGCACATACAGTTCCGCGCTGGCAATCGCCATCGCATTACCGCCCACCGCATCAGTCGATTTGGTCACCGGACAGGTGGAATACGAGTTGTCAGCGCTGCTGCATTTGTAATACGCCGCTTTCGGCCCGATGGTGTTGGAGGAGAAACCGCGAACCGAGCTGGAGCCGCCCGCGTAGAAGTTGTCGTAGAACGGCACTTCGTTGCTGCCAATGCCTGCCGCATAACCGGCTTTGGCGCGGCCCATTAATACCCAGTCCGATTTGTCACTCAGCGGGATGTAATGGTTGGCATCGAAGGTGATTTTGTAATAGCTGTCGTCCGAGCCCGGCGTGGTGACTTTTGCTACCAGACTGGCGCGCGTGCCGGATGACGGGAAGAAGCCGCGGTTAAGATCGTTATACGCCCAGCCGGCGCTGGCGAAGAAGTCATTGGTGCTCAGTTGTGCATCGCTGCTGGTAGACGTCGTCACCAGCCCCGGCTGTACGCCGCTGGCATTGAGATAGCGCCAGACCGCTACCTGCGGCTCCATATCACTCAGCGTACTGTGAACGTAATCCAGCCCCAGATTCAGCGTATTATTTTCGCTGACCGGCAGACCGAGATTCACGCCCGTGCCGTAACTTTGCAGGTTATACGCCGCCAGATCGTTATCTTCCGCGTCGTAATGGTTGTAGAACACTTTACCGCCGAGGCTGATACCATCAACGGTGTAATACGGGTTAGTCGCCGAGACTTCGACATAAGTCTGATAAGCGTTGCGTGTACCGCTGAAGCTGACCGTATTACCGCTGCCCAGCCAGTTATCCTGCGTCACACCGAGTTGATAACTGATGCCACTGTCAGTGCCGTAACCCACACCCACGTTGAATGTACCGGTATTGCGTTCTTTGACTTTGTAAACCACATCAACCTGATCTTGTGAACCCGGTACCGGCTGCGTATCCACATCGACCGACTCGAAATAGCCGGTACGGTTCAGCCTGTCTTTGCCCTTTTGCACCAGATCATTGCCCAGCCACGCGCCCTCCATCTGGCGCATTTCACGCCGCAACACTTCATCTTTCGAGGTGTCATTACCTTCAAAACGAATGCGTCGCACCGAATAACGGTTGCCGGTATCCACGCTGATACGCAGTTTCACGGTTTTATCCGTTTCATTAATGTCGCTTTGCGTCGTGACATGCGGATAGGCATAGCCGTAGCGGCCCAGCAGATTTTTGATATCACTTTCCACTGTGGTGACTTTCGCGCCGTTATACCACTCACCGGCAGGAATAGTGGAAAGTGTTTCAATTTCGGAAGAATGTCCGGCCATATCACCGGTCACCACCACGCCGGACACGGTATATTTCGCACCCTCGGTAATATTGACGGTAATATAAATTCCTTTTTTATCCGGTGTTAAACTGACCTGGGTGGAATCAATATTAAAACGGGCATAACCGCGGTCGAGATAAAAACTGCGAAGTGTTTCTAAATCACCTGATAATTTTTGTTTTTCATATTTTTTATCGCCAATCACATTCCACCACGGCACCTCATCGCGCAGCTGGAAATGGGCGATTAAATCGTCACTGGTAAAAGCTTTATTGCCCACAATATTGATTTGTTGAATTTTTGCCGACACACCTTCGGTAAAAACCAGTTTCACGTCCACGCGGTTACGCGGCAACGGCGTCACCACCGCTTTTACACTCGCGCTGTATTTGCCGACGCTGTAATAAAAATCCTCCAGCCCCTTTTCAATCGACGAAATGGTGGTGCGGTCCAGCGCTTCCCCGACGCGGATCCCTGAGGCTTCGAGGTTCTGCTGCAACATCTCGTCCTTTATGGCTTTGTTGCCTGAGAACGTAATGCTGGCAATCGTCGGCCGTTCTTTCACCTGGACAATCAGCGTGTTGCCATCTTCAAGCACCTTCACATCGTCAAAATTGCCGGTCGCAAACAATGCACGGATCGTCTGGCTGATATCGTCATCGGATACCGTATCTCCCACGCGCACAGGAATGCTCAGCAACGCCGCACCCACAGTGACCCGCTGCAATCCTTCGACGTGAATGTCTTTTACGACAAACCCGCCGGCAGCAAAAACCGGGACACTGCTGAACAGCAGCGACGCTAAGAGTAATTTTTTCATTGTCATGTGATCCGTGCTCGCCGTTTTTCAACTCACAAAAATTCCTGTTAACAAAAGATTTTGCTAGCAGAAGAAATAACCTCGCTAACAGACTGTGAGATATAGGCGAGGTTCAGCGGCTAACTTTTGATTTTCGTAAAACATGACATTGGATTACGCATTACTTACATTCTTTTCGCCGGAAGAACAGTTGCAGTCCGCGTAAATTCATCGGGCGCGGACCCGGTTTAAGACGAAAATGCCTTTAAGGTATCGCTATCGGGTAATGCGGTCATTGCGCCTCTGGCAGTGGTGGCCAGTGACCCGCATGCCAGTGCCTGCCGGATAATAGATTGCCAGACATTGTCCGACCTCAGCGGCCAGTGTTGCGCCAGTCCGGCCAGCAATCCGGCAACAAATGCATCTCCGGCACCGGTGGTATCCACGGCCTTCACTTCGGGCGCGGGGTAGTGTTTCAGACCCGCATTATATTTCCGGTAGACCGAAACCCCTTGTTTCCCCTGCGTGACCAACAGCAGTTCGGGTTTATACACGTCGCACAGGCGTAGCACCCCTTCTGATAACAACGCTTCACCCGTCAGAAATTCCAGCTCATCCTCTGAGATTTTAATCACATCAGCCAGCGACAAGGCGCGGGCAAGATTGTCACGCAACAGGCCTTCATCAGACCACAAATCATGCCGGATATTGGGGTCAAAACAAATATACCCCCCTGCTGCTTTCATTTTTGCCATAGCCAGAAAGGCGGTAGAACGTGAAGGTTCCGCAGATAACGCTATCGAGCATAAATGTAAAAAATCCCCGGGCTTGAAAGCCGGGATGTCGTTGGGCTGCAGAAAGAGATCAGCGCCCGGACGTACCATAAATGTGAAGGTTCGCTCTCCGTCAGCATCGTTTTCCACGACGACGGTGGAGGTTCGGTGATGAGCATCAAGGTACATACAATCAATATTCACCCCCTCATCACTGAGTGTTTTTCGCAGAAACTTTCCGAACGGATCGTCACCCACACGTCCGATAAATGCGCTGTCACCTCCGAGGCGGCGGATCCCGACGGCAACATTCGCCGGTGCCCCGCCCGGACATTTTAATAAGCGGCCATCTTCTTCAGCGATCAGATCCACCACGGCATCGCCCAATACCCAAACCCGGTTAGTCATCTTCATTCCTTTTTTAAATCCTGATAAATCGTCTGTTGATAAAATAGAAGAACCGGTTTAGCTATTCAAGTGCAAATGAAATTTCAGGCTTAGAGAACATTTTGCCAGCAAGATCACAATCCCACGACAAGACCTTAAAAATTCATTGCCTGCATGCCATGCGAATGCTTATTGTGCTCAGGAAAACCAGTTTAGCAATTTAGCTAAACAGTTTTCCCCATAATAATTAAACCTCTTCTGAGTGATAAAAATGATGATGAAACCCCGCTATCTTGCTGTTGCAATTGGATTAATTTTGTCATGCACCGCCCAGGGCGCCGATATTTCAGCCAGTGCCATTGAAGCCCGCTTTGCCGCGTTAGAAAAAAGACTACAAGTCGCCGAAAATCGCGCCGCCAAAGCAGAGAAACGTGCCACTGAAGCTGAACAGCAGGTCAAAACACTGGAAGCGCGCACAACCAGTAATGAACAACAGACACGGCTCGTGGCGAAGGATGTTGAGACGACCGGGCAAAAAACAGCAGAGGTGGCTAAACGTACTGAAACGTTAGTCGCTGACAACAATAAAAACAGCAGTGATAACAGCGGGTTCAAATTTACGGGATATGCACGTTCAGGCGTGATCATGAATGATTCGGGGACCTCAACAGAAAGTGGTCCTTATGTTACGCCTGCCGGGCAAACTGGCGGTGCGGTAGGACGTCTGGGCAATGAAAATAATACCTACGTCGAGCTGAATCTGGAGCATAACCAGACGATGGCCAGCGGCGCGACCTCCCGTTACAAAGTCATGCTGGCTGATGGTCAGCGCAGCTACAACGACTGGACCGCAGCCACCAGTGAATTAAATATCCGTCAGGCCTTTGTTGAACTCGGTTCTTTACCCACGTTCAGCGGCCCCTGGAAAGATTCCACCCTCTGGGCGGGTAAGCGCTTTGACCGCGATAATTTCGACATTCACTGGCTTGATTCCGACATCATCTTCCTGGCAGGCACAGGCGGCGGGATTTACGACGTTAAATGGGGGGAGAACCTGAAAAGTAACTTCTCGCTCTACGGAAGAAACTTTGACGATCTTGAAGACAAGAATAGCGATGATACCCGCATCGAGAATTACATTGTTACGGCCAATAACTATGCCGGACCTTTCCAGTGGATGCTAAGCGGGCTGCGGGCCAAAAACAATCAGGATCGCGAAAATACCGGCACCAGGGGGGTCACCAATGCGGCGGATACCGGCTTCCATACCCTGCTGGCGTACCACGGCGACAGTTTTTACGGCCTGCGTGAAGGGACATCCAAAACAGCACTACTTTATGGTCACGGGCTGGGAGCAGAGGTGAAAGCACTGGGCTCTGACGGACATCTGACTGACGATGCCAGTACGCTTCGTCTGGCCACATACGGTATCACGCCGATCAGCAAAAACTGGAGCATCGCACCGGCTGTTCTGGCTCAGCAGAGTAAAGACCGCTATGTCTCCGGAGATAACTATAAATGGCTGACGTTTAATACCCGGCTGATCCAGCAAATTACTGAGAATTTCGAGCTGGCGTATGAAGGCAGCTATCAGTATATGGATCTCGATCCGCAAGGTTACAGCGATTACAACAAAGTGAAAGGGGGTTTCTACAAACTAACCTTTGCACCGACTTTCAAGGTGGGCGATATCAGCAACATGCTGAGCCGTCCTGAAATACGCTTCTTCGCCACCTATATGGACTGGAGCAAAGAACTTGACAGTTACTCCTCCAGCGATTCCTTTGGTACTGATGGCTTTACAGCGGGCGGACAGTGGAATTTCGGCATCCAGATGGAAACCTGGTTCTAAACAGCAGGGTTTGATTCAAAAAAAGCGCCCGGCCTGACCGGGCGTTAACGATAATGATAAATTAAGGGATTCTATGAACATCAATGCAATCGCGACTGAGCTGCTTCCGCTGTTGGGTGGGAAGGACAATATTGCCAGCGCGGCACACTGTGCCACACGTCTGCGCCTGGTGCTGGCAGATGACAGTCTGATCAACAAAAGTGCTATCGAAAAAGTGGAAGGCGTAAAAGGCTGTTTCAGCAATGCCGGACAGATTCAGATCATTTTCGGTACAGGGTTAGTGAACAAGGTGTACGCCGAGTTTATTAAAGTGGCCGGTATCAGCGAATCAAGTAAATCCGAAGCCGCCGATATTGCGGCACGGAAACTCAATCCCTTCCAGAGACTTGCGCGCGTACTGTCGAATATCTTTGTGCCGATTATTCCGGCAATCGTCGCCTCCGGCCTGCTGATGGGGCTGCTCGGTATGGTGAAGACCTACGGCTGGGCCAACCCTGAGAGCGCGATTTTTATCATGCTTGATATGTTCAGCTCGGCGGCATTTATCATTCTGCCGATCCTGATTGGTTTTACTGCCGCACGGGAATTTGGTGGCAATCCGTTCCTCGGTGCCACCCTCGGCGGTATTCTGACACATCCGGCGCTGACCAACGCCTGGGGCGTTGCCAGTGGTTTCCATACCATGAATTTCTTTGGTATTGAGATTGCGATGATCGGGTATCAGGGCACGGTCTTCCCGGTTTTACTGGCCGTCTGGTTCATGAGCTTCATTGAAAAACGCCTGCGCAAAGTGATCCCCGATGCACTGGATTTGATCCTGACACCGTTCCTGACGGTCATTATTTCCGGTTTTATCGCATTCCTGATCATCGGCCCTGCGGGTCGTGCGCTCGGTGACGGTATTTCGTTTATTCTCAGCACATTAATCTCCCATGCCGGTTGGGTGGCAGGGCTGGTGTTCGGCGGATTGTATTCAGTGATCGTGATCACCGGTATTCACCACAGCTTCCATGCAATTGAAGCGGGTTTGCTGGGGAATCCGCATATCGGCGTGAATTTCCTGCTGCCTATCTGGTCGATGGCCAACGTTGCACAAGGCGGGGCCTGTCTTGCCGTCTATTTCAAAACGCGTGATGCGAAAATTAAAGCCATTGCGGTGCCTTCGGCCTTCTCCGCGATGCTGGGCATCACCGAAGCGGCAATTTTTGGTATCAACCTGCGCTTTATGAAACCTTTCCTCGCGGCGCTGGCAGGCGGTGCGCTCGGCGGTGCCTGGGTGGTGGCAATGCATGTCAATATGACAGCGGTTGGTCTGACCGGTATTCCGGGGCTGGCCATCGTGCAATCCAGTTCGATTCTCAGCTATCTGATCGGGATGGTGATTGCCTTTGGCAGCGCATTCCTGCTGTCATTGCTGCTCAAATACAACACGGAGAGTGAAAAATGACGGAAGCCGGATTGCTGAAAAAAGCGCTGCACAGCGTGGTGGCGGGTCAGGTTAACGCGGCGGCAGATCCTTACCGTCCCGGCTGGCATCTCGCGCCGCCGGTCGGGTTGCTCAATGACCCGAATGGTTTTATCCAGCATAACGGACGTTTCCATTTATTCTACCAATGGAATCCGCTGGCCTGCGCGCACGGTGCCAAGTTCTGGGGGCACTGGAGCTCAGCAGATTTGCTTCACTGGCAGCATGAACCGCTCGCGCTGGTGCCGTCAGAAGAATTCGAAACCCACGGATGCTATTCCGGTTCAGCCGTGACCGATAACGGCCAGCTGACACTCATTTACACCGGTAATGTGAAATATCCCGATGGCAGCCGCACGGCATTTCAATGTCTGGCACGCGAAAACACAGAGGGCCAGTTTGATAAAACCGGCCCGGTACTCTCCCTGCCGGCAGGTTATACCGGACATGTCCGGGATCCCAAAGTCTGGCGACATGAAAACCACTGGTACATGGTGTTAGGGGCTCAGGATCTTAACCTTCAGGGCAAAGTATTATTGTTACGATCCGACAACTTATTAGCCTGGGATCTTCTCGGCGAAATGGCCGGTTCAGGTTTACACGGGCTGGGTGAATTCGGCTACATGTGGGAATGCCCGGATTTATTCCGGCTGGGCGATAACGACATTCTGATTTGCTGTCCGCAAGGTTTAGCGGCGGAATCTGACCGTTATCTGAATACGTTCCAGTCGGGTTATTTTGTCGGGCAACTGGATTACGACAATGCGACCCTTGAGCACGGCGAATTCACTGAGTTAGATCTGGGGTTCGAATTTTATGCGCCGCAAACTACGCAAACGGATGACGGGCGACGCCTGCTCATCGGGTGGATGGGCATACCGGACAGTGATGAATTTTTCCAGCCGACAATACAAAATGGCTGGCTGCATACAATGACCTGCCCGCGCGAACTGACGATGGTGGCGGGTAAAATCATGCAAAAACCGGCACGGGAACTGCAACAACTCCGTCGTGATGAGCAGGCATGGCAGGGAACTGCCGACGATTGCCCTCATCTGGACATCACAAAAGCCGAGACGGAAATTATCACTGAACACGCTTTCAGTGCGGATTTAGGTGGCAACATGACGCTCAGCTTCGACGGAGAATGGCTGCGTTTAACACGAAAAAACCGGCGTACTGGTTTGCCGGAACACCGTGTCTGGCGCGGCGCGCTGCACAAGCTGACGGTATTAAGCGATGCGTCGAGCCTTGAGATTTTCATTAATGACGGGGAAGCTGTGATGTCCTCACGCTATTTCCCTGCTTTACCTGCCCAACTGACCGTACGGGGTTCTCATCAGATTGCGCTGCGCCACTGGTCGTTGGCTGAATGCGTGATAGAATAAATGCCCTTTCGGATAACAGAATATGGCGCAGTGAAAAAGACCAAACGCATCACTATCAGTGGCATAGCCGAACTGGCTGGCGTGTCGAAATCGACTGCCAGCCAGGTGCTTAACGGACACAGCAAGAAGTTTCGTATCTCCGATCTCACCCGGGATCGGGTACTCGCCGTGGCAGCAGAACATCATTATCAGCCGAGCATTCACGCCCGTTCGCTCAATGTCACCCGCAGCTTCACGCTTGGGCTGGTGGTGCCGGAAATGACCAACTATGGATTTGCCGCCTGCTCTAACGAACTTGAAATGCTTTGTCGTGAGAACGGCATGCAGTTGCTGATTGCCTGTACGGATGAAAACACCAGCCAGGAAACGATGGTTGTTAATAATCTTATCCAGCGGCAGGTCGACGGGCTTATTGTGGCATCAAGCATGCTCAGTGATGCGGAATACGTAAAAATCAGTCAGCAATTACCCGTAGTCTTATTTGACCGCCATATGCAGGACACACAGCTCCCTATGGTTGTCTGTGAAGCCATAGAATCTTCAGCAGAGCTGGTCTCCCGGATAGCCCAAATCCAGCGTGATGAGTTTTATTTTCTCGGTGGACAGCCGCGAATTTCACCGACCCGTGACCGTCTCGCGGGTTATCAGCTTGGGCTGCAACGTGCAGGTGTCAGCCTGAATCCCGATTGGGTTCTGTATGGTAATTACCATCCCAGCTCCGGTTATGAAATGTTTGCGCAACTTTGTGCCCGCCTTGGACGCCCGCCCAAAGCCCTCTTCGTTGCGTCATGTGGCTTGATGGAAGGTGTTTTGCGATATATGAGCCAGCATCAGTTGCTGGAGAGTGATATCCACCTGTGCAGTTTTGACGACCATTATCTTTATGACTCCCTGTCTGTGAAAATTGACACGGTCGCACAGGACTGCCGTGAACTGGCCATGCACTGCTTTAGTATGATAAGTGGGCTGATGAATGAACAACCCGTAGAACAGCCGCAATGCTTTTTAACCCCTAAATTGCACTGGCGCTCCCCGCCTTTTACACAGATTAATTATGGAACGCTACCGCTACGCTAAATGAAATAATCTCGATAACGATGCTGACCAGTCTGGTTCTGAGCGAGGAATATATTGCTGCCAGAACCCGCTGTTATCACTCGCCCAGGGTGGTACAGTCGGAGAACCTTTTAACCAGAACTGGATCTTTTTCATTACCTGAGGATTATGCCTGTTTCGATATATCCATCTTAACTCCACGCCCGTGAAAGATCTCCCGTGCTGATCCCTCGGATGAGACTTTTCTGCCACCATATTCAAATCTATTTCATCAAGAATAAAATGAACCGTGGTATTATCCTGTAACGTAGAAACCCAAAATAATCCTGCCTTACACTTTCTCCCAATAACCTGGTGATGATGTACTGCTCTGCCATTCATATTAAAACCTTGGGCCTCACATATTGTTTTATATTTTGAATGAGAGGATAACGTACGCAAATAGTCAGCCTGCTTTAAAGGCTTTACTCTCTCGTATTTATGCTGGAGCGTCTGTTCAACCTTTGTCGCGGCATATTGGTCTATCGTTGAAATATTCTTAGGGGTAGCCGAATTTTTGAAAAATTCGAATTTATTAGAATACATCCCCCTTTGCTCATGCATCCCGTAAACCAAATCCCCTTCCTCAAACTGCTTTTTGAATGGCGGAAAAAATGGCATTTTGATCTCCTTATGCTCTGCATATCATTGTCCTCCCGTAATTTTATCATCCTCCTTCAGAGACTGCACCAATAAAAATCAGGTCCTGCCACTCCTGTACTGCTCTCTCCGCTTAC
>NZ_JAFMOS010000028.1 GCF_019049755.1 Rahnella perminowiae | reverse complement strand
CAATAAATTACATTAAAGATAATAGTTCTTCTTCAGAAGAAGCATACACTTGCTCAAATGAGTTATCAAAAACAAAACCATTAAGTTCTCTTATTTTCTCCAACGTTATATTTTCTTCATACACTCTATGCTCTGTATCCTTTTTGAGTAAAATTGCAATATCTTGACTTAAAGGATAATAAAGAACCACTTCAAGAACATTACCCTGCTCATCACGTTCATTCTGTTTCAAGTTTATTACAGGTTGATCGCCGGTTATAAATTTTGGTCCAGAAGGCGCATGTAATATGGTAAGTGAAAGCTTGTTAGCAAAACTAAATGCGTATGAAATTTCGTTTGCTGATTATATTTCAGTGTATTCCATTTTATTATATATTTCTCTTAT
>NZ_JAFMOS010000029.1 GCF_019049755.1 Rahnella perminowiae | reverse complement strand
GTGGCTTTCACAGTTGATTATGGACAAAAAGCTGCTGATGCTGAAATCCAAGCTTCTGAGCAAATTTGTAAACTTCTTAATATAGAACATCATATATTGAGGGTTGATTGTAGTAGTCTTGGATCTGGGGACATGGCAGGTAAGACTTCTGACAAAAATGCTCCTGAAACTGACTGGTGGCCTTATAGAAACCAAATGTTAGTAACTTTAGTTGCAATGAAGGCAATAAGCCTCGACGTACACAAACTTCTTATTGGCACAGTAAATAGTGATTCTAATCATAAAGATGGCACTTTGGAGTTTATTTTATCAATGTCTAAATTATTAGAATTCCAAGAAGGCAACTTAGAGTTGGAAGCTCCAGCCATAAGCATGACAACCCTTGAG
>NZ_JAFMOS010000030.1 GCF_019049755.1 Rahnella perminowiae | reverse complement strand
GGAGTTGGGCCATCAGTGGCGTGCCAAAACCAGTTCGCGGCTTAAGTTTCTTAGCGACTTCTTTGGCATTGCGGTGCTTTATCAGGTCTTCCCCGGTCTCTTTACACCATGCGGTGGCGAAATTTTCATGAAGATGTTCAAGAATAGGACCTGTCACCCGGCTGGAAATATCCTGAGCAGACCTGTTATTGTTTTCATGCTCGTTCTCCCTGCATATATTTATCTCCTTGAAACCCATCACCAGTTGCCGTAGGGATATTTTTTATCTTTTATGAATTCTTTAATGTCGTCATCGTACCCATAGCTGAAATCACTGTTAGTTACCCCAGCGCACATATCTAAATCCTTGCCTGAAACAGTGGTTATTTGGGTGCTGGCCAGTAATAAAT
>NZ_JAFMOS010000031.1 GCF_019049755.1 Rahnella perminowiae | reverse complement strand
CTCCAAGGCTATCAGGGCAGCCATGAAAGGTGTTTGCATTATTTGAAAAAGTAGGGAGACAATTGATATTTGATATACCCAAAAGACGTCCACCACTCTGTCAACTGGTATATTCATTTTATGTAAAATAAACCATAATCCAGCTGTTTCCGCAAAAAGAAGAACAAACACACAAATAGTTAAATGTACTAAAAAACTTGTATTAAAAACCTTGTTAGTCCAAGTATAGTCGTTCTTTCCAAGACCTACGGATAAAAATCTCTGAGTTGCTAAAGCAGATACGTTTTGGATAAATGAAAATAAGATAATTATACTGCCAACAACGCTATACAAACCAAAGTCATAAACACCTAACGCTTCTAAAACCATCCTGGAAGTGTAGAATGTTACA
>NZ_JAFMOS010000032.1 GCF_019049755.1 Rahnella perminowiae | reverse complement strand
TTATTACATATGGGTGTTGACCCAATCGCTATTATTAGAACGATCTATCTAAAAATATTTAAGAATATACATCAAGGAGCAAGTACAATAGAACAACAGCTTATCAGAACCATAACTAAAAGGTACGAAAAAACTATACGAAGAAAGATTAGAGAACAGATACTGGCTATTCTAATAAGAAATGCATCAACACCAGATGATATTTGTAGATGCTACATTTCATGTTGTTATTATGGATATAGCACGTATGGGGTAGACAAACTCTTAATTAAATACCCTGACCTTTGTGAGTATAGCATAGTTGCAAGGATTAAATACCCATTCAGGAAAAATCTTGATCTTAGAACAGAGAAAAAATATCGTCAGAGATCCCTTTACCTCAATCAGCTATATGAGGA
>NZ_JAFMOS010000033.1 GCF_019049755.1 Rahnella perminowiae | reverse complement strand
AAGCCGAGGCGTGATTCTTTTCTATTGATACGATATTTGAGATACCAGAGACGTGAACCGCCGGGATTGATCAAAAGGTACAGGCCGTGAGAATCGGAAACTTTGAAGGGTTTTGCGGATGGCTTTAAGCTGCGGATTTTTGTGTCGTTAAGAGACATTTGGGGGTCACTCCGTCATCGAACCAACATGACCCCAAATCTGACCACCAAATTCTCCCGATGCAGAGGGAAAACTAAAAATGCATCGGGAAGATTTTTCACGCTAACTTATTGAATCTAAATCACATAAGGATTCGCAAAGAGGCATGAAAACAAGAATTTGGCTCCTCTGACTGGACTCGAACCAGTGACATACGGATTAACAGTCCGCCGTTCTACCGACTGAACTACAGAGGAATCGT
>NZ_JAFMOS010000034.1 GCF_019049755.1 Rahnella perminowiae | reverse complement strand
GGGAACGGGGCATTCGCCCCCTGAGATGTTGTTCAGAAATTTTAACCAATATCAGCAAATCACTTCGCTATTCATGCCAGCTTCACGGGGTTATTCTTCTTCTCATCGAAGGCACATGGCCTTCCCCAAACAAACATTGAGAAGGAATTACATCATGAAATCTATCAAAACTTTCGTTGTTGCTGCTGCACTCGCCACGGTTTCTTTCGCCAGCTTCGCAGCTGAAATCGGCACTGTATCTGCTTCTGGCAATACGTTAGAGGGTCTGGAATCCACCTTCGCAGCCAAAGCCGCTGCCGCTGGTGCAACCTCTTATAAAATCATCGAAGCCGGTGGTCAGAATCGTCTTCACGGCACTGCCGTATTGTACAAATGATTTGCTGAAGTCCTGAGATACAAAAC
>NZ_JAFMOS010000036.1 GCF_019049755.1 Rahnella perminowiae | reverse complement strand
GATTTATAATATATTCACTATGAGTTTCTATTATGCATTGCCGTTCCGTTATAGAACAAGCTATAAATAGGTCACATAATCTTGATTGAATTTTAGGGTGCAAATGCAATTCAGGTTGTTCGAAGATAAGTATGTCATTCTTTTCAGAAAGTAACAGCATTACGATTATAGGTAAAACCTGACTTACCCCAACCCCGACATGGCTTAACCCCTGTAATTTTTTATCATTAACATTCCTGACTTGTAAATTATAACCAAGCTCACCTTTATCTCCTACTTCTATTTCCGAGAGAATACCTAAATACGACAACCACGATATGCATGCATTGTATAAAGTATCTTGTTTTGCCTCAAATATTATATTTTGTTCTTTGTTATACACTTTTGGGCAGTTAAAGGAGATA
>NZ_JAFMOS010000035.1 GCF_019049755.1 Rahnella perminowiae | reverse complement strand
GCTGCCCGGTCTGACTGAGCACGGCGTTATCGACATAACGGGTATCGAAGGCGGCATCGCCGAGGAACTTATAGTCATAGTCCGGCGTCAGCTTCAGCCGGTCCATAAAGTAGGCCGAGCCGAGGAATTTGCTCTCGTCGGTATAGACCGGTGCCGTTTCAATGCGCGGGCTGGACGGCGTGCCCGGCTGAACCGCAGGCGTCAGCGTGCCGGACGTCGGGTGCGCGAGATAATCATTAAGCGCATTAAACAGCGAAGGATCAGTTTTCCCCAGACTGCCCAGTTGCGGGTTGGTGGTGATCAGATACGGGCTGGAAGGATCCTGACTCGCCACAAACAAACCGTTATTGCCGGTCGGCAGCGGGTAATCCGTCAGTGCAGCGCCCTGATTGCCAATCTGCTTT
>NZ_JAFMOS010000038.1 GCF_019049755.1 Rahnella perminowiae | reverse complement strand
GAAAAGGACTAATACGCCAGAAAAATCGCGATATCGAAGGTTTTGCTGCAAACTCTAAAGTAGCTATTGTTAGCCAATTAGAGTCGTCAATTTCACGCTTTGATAGTGAGCAGCTTAGTAGCTGTGTTAATGCCGTGGATGGCATAGAGAGAATTAGAGGACTCGCAGGCTCCGGCAAAACAGTCGTTCTTGCAATGAAGGTGGCAATAACTCATCTTAGAAATCCCGATAAAACTATTTTATATACCTTTAGTACTAAGGCACTTTATCAGCATGTAAAAAGGTTAATTACTCGTTTCTATCGTCAATTCGATGATGTTGATCCCGACTTCGAGAATTCAATAAAAATAATGCATGCATGGGGGGGTAATACTGCTCCTGGAGTTTACTATAGCGCATGCATCAATAA
>NZ_JAFMOS010000587.1 GCF_019049755.1 Rahnella perminowiae | reverse complement strand
GAATATGGTCTGTTATTATTTCTGCTGCCGGGGGTGGTTACCGCTCTGATTTCCCGTGATTCGGCGATATTTTCGTCTTTTATTGGTGGTCTGGCTTCTATCCCTGTGTGTTTCTTATTGCGTATGGCTTTTTATCCACGCGTTCGTCCGCTGTTTCAGGAACTGGCGTATGCCACCAGCGCAATATTCTGGTGCGTTTTGGGCGCCATGCTGGTTCAGTTGCTGATGGTTGTTTACCGGCAGTTCAGGCATGACTGAAACCTGAAACCATAAAAAAGGCGCTCAGTGAGCGCCTTTTTGCTGTGTGTATGTCTTTATTTTTCAGTTCAGTTACTGAACAGTGCAAGATGCTCTTTGGCATAGGCTTCGAAATCAGTGCAGCCGCCGATGTGTTTCTGATCGAGGAAAATCTGCGGAACGGTTTCAACCGGTTTACCCACGGTTTTTTCAAGGTCGGCTTTAGTGATGCCTTCCGCGTGGATATCGATGTAGCGGAAGTTGAAATCATCACGCTCTTCAGTCAGTTTTTCAGCCAACTCCTTTGCGCGTACACAATAAGGACAGCCAGGACGTCCGAAAATTACTGCAAACATGGAGACTCCTTTGTTAATGCCAACGAGATAAATGAAAAGGGAATGTTTGTTTTTTGTTATCCACATCACCTTTTTGATGTCGATACTATGCCTGTTGCAGATCATAAAAAAAAGCAGGAATTACCTGTCAGTCCGATACCTTTGACCTATCTGAATGAACCGGCAGTGATTTCTGGTCACCACACATTGTTGCATCAATTCATACTGCAAGCCTTGCAAACCGTGCTCACAGCATGAATGATTGATAAAACCTTTTTCATTTACCGCCCGTTCAGGAATTTTTTAATGACGCCGACCATCGATCTTCTGCGCTCGCACCGCTCCATCCGTGCGTTTACTCATCAGCCGGTCTCGGACGAGCAACGCGAAGCCATTATTGCCGCCGCGCAGGCTGCTTCGACTTCAAGCTTTCTGCAATGTTATTCCATTATCCGCGTTACCGATCCCGCGATGCGTGAGGTTCTGGTGCAGTACACCGGCGGGCAGAAATACGTCGCCAGCGCGGCAGAATTTTGGGTTTTCTGCGCCGATTTCAATCGTAATTTGCAGATCAATCCCGAGGCTGAACTCGGCCTGGCTGAACAGTTACTATTAGGCTGTGTGGATACCGCGCTGATGGCGCAGAATGCCATGATCGCTGCTGAATCCCTGGGGCTTGGCGGCGTGTTTATCGGCGGTATCCGTAACCAGGTGGAAGATGTTGTGAATTTGCTGAAACTGCCAAAATTTGTAATGCCTTTGTTTGGTCTTTGTATCGGAACACCTGCGCAGGATCATCAGGTTAAGCCGCGTATGCCGCAGTCTTTGCTGGTGCATGAAAACAGCTATCACCCGGTAGATAAAGAGCAACTGGCGCAATATGACGAGGCTTTATCGGCGTATTATCTGCAGCGCGACAGCAATGCGCGACGCGATACCTGGAGTGATTTGATTATTCGTACCCTCAAAAAGGAACAGCGTCCGTTTATGCTGGACGCACTGCACAGGCAAGGTTGGGCAACACGCTAAACGGCGACGGAGTGTCGGATGAAAATTGCAATTCTTTCCCGTGACGGGTCGTTGTATTCGTGTAAGCGCCTGAAGGAAGCGGCGCAAGCACGCGGACATGAAATCGACATTATCGATCCGCTGTCCTGCTACATGAATATCAATCCCGCTGCGCCCAGCGTGCATTATCGCGGGCATCAGCTGGATAAATACCATGCTGTTATCCCCAGAATTGGATCGGCGATCACCTTTTATGGCACGGCAGTGCTGCGCCAGTTTGAAATGCTGGGCAGTTTTCCGCTTAATGAATCAGTGGCGATCACCCGGGCGCGCGATAAATTGCGTTCCATGCAGATTCTGGCGCGCGAAGGGATTGATCTGCCAACGACCGGTTTTGCCAATGCACCGGATGACACTGCTGATTTGATTGCGCTGGTCGGTGGTGCGCCGCTGGTGGTGAAGCTGGTTGAAGGTACGCAGGGGATTGGTGTCGTGCTGGCAGAAACCCGGCAGGCGGCGGAAAGTGTCATCGATGCATTTCGCGGTCTGAACGCGCATATTCTGGTTCAGGAATATATTCGTGAAGCAGAAGGGCGCGATATTCGTTGTCTGGTGGTGGGCAAAAAAGTAGTAGGGGCGATTGAGCGTCAGGCTAAGCCGGGTGATTTTCGCTCGAACCTGCATCGCGGCGGAACGGCCACCAATGTCAAAATTACGCCGCAGGAGAAAGATATTGCTGTTAAAGCCGCGCAGACTCTGGGGCTGGACGTGGCCGGTGTTGATATTTTACGCTCAAACCGCGGGCCGCTGGTGATGGAAGTGAATGCCTCGCCGGGGCTGGAAGGGATTGAAGCCACCACCGGTCTGGATATCGCCGGTATGATGATTGACTACATTGAGCAAAGGGCGCGACCGGGATTTCGTCTGAAATCCGGCGGGTAATTCTTATTTCATCGCGTTAATGAGCATCAACCCGGTAATGATCGTAGCGCTAACCGGCAATATTCCGTAAGCTATGACCCCTTCGTAATGCCGTTGACGTTACGAAGGGGTTGTTTTTTTCGTTGTGTTGAACTCGTGAGGCATTTTATGGATTCGCTCATCGTCCCTGATTTAGCGCAGCTACGGCGCTGGCTGGATCAGTTGGGCATCTCTTTTTTCGAGTGTGATTCCTGTCAGGCTCTCCATTTGCCGCATATGCAGAATTTTGACGGCATTTTTGATGCCAAACTCGATATCGTAGATAATGTGATTTTGTTTTCTGCACTGGCTGAAGTCAAACCGACGGCGCTGATCCCGTTGGTTGCCGATCTGAGCTCGATTAATGCCAGTTCACTGACCATTAAAGCATTCGTGGATATTCAGGATGATAATCTGCCAAAACTGATTGTTTGCCAGTCACTGACCATTGCGGTGGGTGTGACGGAAGAACAGTTTGCTTTCTTCCTGCAACAGGCTGAAGAGCAGATGTCGATGATTATTCTCGAAGCGCATGCCAATGATCTGCTGTTCCTTGGTGATGAAGAAGAAGGCACGCCGGTCACTTCCGTGAGTCTGCCTTTGTTGCATTAATTTTCTCTTTCCTGACATTGTTTCCCCTCTGAAGATCCTTTCCTGCGAGCCGTGCTTATTGCGGCTCCGCTGCCTTTATCCGCTTTCGCCATAAGTTATGCTGCATTTGTGTGGTTGTTGCCGGATATTTCACTTTGTTAAAAGGCAAAATGCCAGACGGTATAGACTAAATCTGCATAATTAATCGATAAACGCCGGTTTTGTCTCAGGAGGCTGGTACACAGGGGTTGCAGGCGCTATGCTTCTGACTCTGCATCAAGCGTGATTACGTCGTAAAACCAAACGGTTAATTCGCAGGCAGCGTATGCGCCAACGTTGAATTCCTATGCATATTTCATGGGAGTCGGCTGGCAGTTGTGTGAAGGGTTTTGTATCAGTCTCAATGATACAAATTCAATTTTATATTCCCTGTCTTGGAGGTAGTAACGGATGTTCACCCTGCGTAAAAAGTGGTTATCGGGTGTTGTCGCCGGCCTGGTTATGGCTGCGTCCGTCACAGCGTCTGCGGATGAAAAAACGCTGCATATCTATAACTGGTCCGATTATATCGCGCCAAATACCGTGCCTGATTTCCAGAAGGAAACCGGCATTAAAGTGGTTTACGACGTGTTTGATTCCAACGAAGTGCTGGAAGGCAAACTCATGGCAGGCAGTACCGGTTTCGATCTGGTGGTGCCATCGGCCAGTTTCCTCGAACGTCAGCTGGCTGCCGGCGTGTTCCAGCCTCTGGATAAAAGCAAACTGCCTAATTACAAAAATATGGATCCTGAACTGCTGAAGATGGTGGCGCAGCATGATCCGGGTAATAAATACGCGATCCCTTATCTGTGGGCGACGACCGGTATCGGCTATAACGTCGATAAAGTCAAAGCCGTTCTGGGTAAAGATGCCCCGGTAGACAGCTGGGATTTGGTGCTCAAACCTGAAAACCTTGAAAAACTAAAAAGCTGCGGCGTTTCATTCCTCGATGCGCCGGCGGAAATCTACGCAACCGTCCTGAATTATCTGCATCTGGATCCGAACAGCACCAAAGCATCCGATTACACCGGTGCGGCGAACGATCTGCTGCTGAAACTGCGTCCGAACATCCGTTATTTCCATTCTTCTCAGTACATTAACGACCTGGCCAACGGCGACATTTGTGTGGCAATCGGCTGGGCCGGTGATGTGATGCAGGCGTCTAACCGCGCCAAAGAAGCGAAAAATGGCGTAAACGTGGCGTACAGCATTCCGAAAGAAGGGGCGCTGGCCTTCTTCGATGTATTTGCGATCCCGGCGGATGCTAAAAATCTGGATGAAGCCTATCAGTTCCTGAATTACCTGATGGAACCGAAAGTTATCGCGCAAATCAGTAACACCGTTTACTACGCCAGCGGAAACAAAGCCGCGACGCCACTGGTGAACGCAGATGTGCGTAATAACCCGGGCATTTACCCACCGGCTGATGTTCAGGCGAAACTCTTCACCCTGAAAGTTCAGGATCCGAAGATTGACCGTGTCATCACCCGTTCGTGGACCAAGGTCAAAACCGGCAAATAATACTCTTCATCCTTCAGGCTGCCTCTGTGTTGGCTGCGTGAACGCGCCCCGGTCACTGACTTGAGTCAGCTCCCGGGGACTTCTCACTTGCCGCCTTGATGCAACCAGAATGATTTTGAGTATCGCTAACGCGGCTCCGCTTATTGATGGCGGGGCCGCTGACGTTTTGTTTCCGGCTGTATTTTGGGCATACAGATCAGGCACTTTTCCCCCTGACTGTTATGCTTATTTGAACTGCTTTATTCTGATACCGGAGATTTCTCTGAGTGAACGACGCTATCCCCCGCCCGCAGCCTAAGTCCCAGAAAGGCTTTACGCCTTTGCTGGAAATCCGCAATCTGACCAAATCGTTTGAAGGCCAGGCCGCCGTCGATGATGTCAGTCTGACCATATACAAAGGCGAGATTTTCGCACTGCTCGGCGCGTCCGGTTGTGGGAAATCGACATTGTTACGCATGTTGGCGGGTTTCGAGACGCCCACGCAGGGACAAATCGTGCTTGATGGCATCGATCTTTCCCAGGTTCCGCCCTATCAGCGCCCGATCAATATGATGTTTCAGTCCTACGCGCTGTTCCCGCACATGACCGTGGAACAAAACATTGCGTTCGGCCTGAAGCAGGACAAACTGCCGTCTGCGGAAATCAAAAGCCGTGTGGCGGAAATGCTGACCCTGGTGCATATGCAGGAATACGCCAAACGTAAACCGCACCAGCTTTCCGGCGGCCAGCGTCAGCGCGTGGCGCTGGCCCGCAGTCTGGCTAAACGGCCAAAATTATTGCTGCTTGATGAGCCGATGGGTGCCCTGGATAAAAAGCTGCGTGACCGTATGCAGCTGGAAGTCGTGGATATTCTTGAGCGTGTCGGTGCGACCTGCGTGATGGTGACTCACGATCAGGAAGAAGCGATGACCATGGCGGGGCGGATCGCCATCATGAATCGCGGCAAATTTGTGCAAATCGGCGAGCCGGAAGAAATTTATGAGCACCCGACCAGCAGGTTCAGCGCCGAATTTATCGGCTCAGTGAATGTGTTTGAAGGCGTGCTGAAAGAGCGTCTGGACGATGCACTGCTGCTGACGTCTCCCGGCCTGTTGCATCCGCTGAAAGTCGATCCGGATGTTTCCGTCGTGGACGGCGTGCCGGTGTATGTCGCGCTCCGCCCGGAAAAAATCATGCTGTGTGAAGAAGTCCCGCAGGATGGTTGTAATTTTGCGGTTGGCGAAGTGGTGAACATTGCCTATCTGGGCGACCTGTCGATTTATCACGTCAGGTTGCATAGCGGGCAGATGATCACTGCGCAGTTGCAGAACGGTCACCGTTTCCGCAAAGGTATGCCAACCTGGGGCGACGAAGTGCGCCTGTGCTGGGAAGCCGACAGTTGTGTCGTGCTGACTGTCTGAGGGGGATGAAAATGTCTGTAATCTCCGAAATTCCGGCCAGCAAACCGCCGGGCGGATTTAAAGCTTTCACCGGCCGTCTGCAACAGCGTCATGGCCGCAAGCTGGTGATCCTGCTGCCGCTGATGTGGTTCCTGCTGCTGTTTTTATTGCCGTTCCTGATTGTCTTCAAAATCAGTTTTGCTGAAATGGCGCGTGCCATTCCCCCGTATACCGATCTGGTGACCTGGTCAGACGGCATGCTGGATATTGCTCTTAATATCGCCAATTACATCGGTCTGACGCAGGATCCGCTGTACATCGATGCGTATTTGCAATCATTGCAAGTGGCGGCAGTTTCTACACTGCTGTGTCTGCTGATTGGTTATCCGCTGGCGTGGGCAGTGGCGCACAGCCGCACCTCGACGCGCAATATTCTGTTGTTGCTGGTGATCCTGCCGTCATGGACGTCGTTCCTGATCCGTGTGTATGCCTGGATTGGCATTCTCAAAGATAACGGTGTGCTGAATAACGTGCTGCTCTGGTTGCATGTTATTGACCAGCCGCTGGTGATTTTGCATACCAATCTGGCCGTGTATATCGGCATTGTGTATTCATATCTGCCCTTTATGGTGTTGCCGATTTACACCGCGCTGACCCGTATGGATTACTCGCTGGTAGAGGCGGCGCAGGATCTCGGCGCGCGTCCGATGAAGACGTTCTTCAAAGTGATTATGCCGCTGACCAAAGGCGGAATTATTGCCGGTTCGATGCTGGTCTTCATCCCGGCAGTGGGGGAATACGTAATCCCGGAACTGCTGGGCGGGCCGGACAGTAATATGATCGGCCGTGTTCTGTGGCAGGAATTTTTCAATAACCGTGACTGGCCGGTGGCCTCCGCAGTGGCGGTGGTTATGCTGTTGCTGCTGATCATGCCTATCCTGTGGTTCCAGAAATACCAAAACAAAGAGCTGGGAGAGAAAGAATGAATCAGTTACCGGTTGTTCGTTCGCCGTGGCGAATTCTTATTCTGGTGCTCGGCTTTACGTTTTTGTACGCCCCGATGCTGATGCTGGTTATTTATTCATTCAACAGCTCCAAGCTGGTCACGGTCTGGGCTGGCTGGTCTACCCGCTGGTATACTCAGCTTTTCCATGATTCGGCGATGATCAGTGCCGTCGGCATGAGCCTGTCGATTGCGACCGCTGCCGCCACCATGGCCGTGGTGGTCGGCACACTGGCCGCTGTGGTCATGGTACGTTTCAGGCGATTTCGCGGTTCAACCGGTTTTGCTTTTATGCTGACAGCGCCGCTGGTCATGCCTGATGTCATCACCGGTCTGGCGCTGCTGTTGCTGTTTGTGGCGATGGGGCACACGTTTGGCTGGCCGGCCGAGCGCGGCATGTTCACTATCTGGCTGGCACACGTCACGTTTTGTAGTGCCTATGTTGCGGTCGTGGTCTCGGCGCGTTTACGTGAACTGGACCACTCCATCGAAGAGGCGGCGATGGATTTAGGCGCCGCACCGCTGAAAGTGTTCTTTATTATTACGTTGCCTATGATCCTCCCGGCACTGATTTCGGGTTGGTTGCTGGCATTTACCCTGTCTCTCGACGATCTGGTTATCGCCAGTTTTGTCGCCGGGCCGGGGGCGACCACGTTACCGATGCTGGTATTTGCCAGCGTACGTATGGGCGTCAACCCTGAAATCAACGCATTGGCGACGCTCATCCTGCTGGTGGTCGGCATCATCGGTATGATCGCCTGGTGGTTTATGTCGCGGGCCGAAAAACAAAGACGGCGGGAAATACAGCGCGCAGCGCAGAATTAATCCCCGTCATCTCATTTCCTGGCCGATTTGTCATTTTGTTGCCACCTTGATGCAGCACGAATGATTTAGGGGATAGGATGAGTATTCAAAACAATAAGGAAATCATGAGGAAGTGAAATTCGCATTTATCCCTGTTCCCGTGATGATAGGCGCGTCGGCAATTGTCGCGACGCGCTTACTCGAATTTATTTTACTGTTCGATGCCATGGGCTTTTCAGGGCTGATGAGCTTTATCGAAGTCAGTGCAGAGTCCTGGCTGAACTGTTTCATTATGCTGGCCAGTCTGCTGATTGTATTGATCGAATGTCGTGCCGCCTATGCCATGATGCGCGGCCGCCGCTGGGGACGTTGGGCCTTTATCGGCTGTCAGGTAATCGTGGTAGGTTACATGCTGCTCGCGTCATTTGACGGGTTCAGGCCGCGTATCTTTCGTTTTAACGTCGGAACACAGGGCGAATTTCTCTATGCGCTGCTGATGCAAAAAGTCCCCGATATCGTGGTGTTGCTGGTGTTATATCTGCCTGCCAGCAGCCGCAGATACTTTTCACGCCAAAAATAGCCTCGGGTAGTGAGTCTTTCCGGCTGCGCAGTGATAAACTGCGCGCCAGTTTTTACAGCATCTGATGACCGGAAATTTTCATGCATTGCGCACTTTATACCGCCGGAACCTGCCGTTCCTGCCAGTGGCTCGACAAACCTTATTTACAACAGTTAGCCGACAAACAGCAGGATCTCAGCGATTTGTTGTCAGCGCTGCCGGTGGATGAATGGTGTGAACCAGTGACGGGTGCGGAAAGTGCATTTCGTAATAAAGCCAAAATGGTGGTCAGCGGCAGCGTGGAACGTCCTTTGCTCGGCATGTTGCACCGCGACGGTACACCGGTCGATTTGTGTGATTGCCCGCTGTATCCGGCCAGTTTTTCCGCTGTCTTTCCCCTGCTCAAAACCTTTATTGCCCGCGCCGGGCTGACGCCTTACAACGTCGCACGCAAACGCGGCGAACTGAAATTTCTGTTACTGACTGAGAGCCGGAAAGACGGCGGCATAATGCTGCGCTTTGTGTTGCGCTCAGACAGCAAACTGGCGCAACTGCGCGCAGCGCTGCCGTGGCTGCAACAGCAGTTGCCGCAGCTGAAAGTGATTTCCGCCAATATCCAGCCGGTGCATATGGCGATCCTCGAAGGGGATACCGAAATTGCGCTGACTGATGTGCAGCGGCTGGAAGAAAATTTTAACCATGTGCCGTTGTTTATCCGCCCGCAGAGCTTTTTCCAGACCAACCCTGTGGTGGCAGAAAAGCTTTATGCCACGGCGCGGGAATGGGTGAGGGCGCGTGGGGATATCCGGAGTATGTGGGATTTGTTCTGTGGTGTGGGCGGTTTTGGTTTGCACTGCGCCACACCGCAGATGAAACTGACCGGCATCGAAATCAGCGCGGAAGCGATTGCCTGCGCGAAAGAATCAGCGGCGCGTCTGGGGCTGAAAAACGTGGAGTTTCAGGCGCTCGATTCCACCGGTTTCGCGACCGGCAAAGGTGAGGTGCCGGATCTGGTGCTGGTGAACCCGCCACGTCGTGGCATCGGCAAAGCGTTGTGCGAATATCTGAGCCACATGGCGCCGGAAACCCTGCTTTATTCAAGCTGTAACGCGAAAACGCTGGCGCAGGATCTGACCTTATTGCCGGATTATCGCATCGCGCGCGTTCAGCTTTTCGACATGTTCCCGCATACCGCGCATTATGAAGTGATGGCGCTGCTGGTGCGGCGTTAAGCCCTCAGTCAGTCGCCAGCTGATTCATGATCAGCACAATCTTATCCAGAATTTCACTGAACAGATGCTCGCTGAACGGGGCAAGCATCGGCATCATCAGGCTGATGGCCAGAATGCCGATGCTGAGTGTCAGCGGGAAACCGATGACGAACACGGAAAGCTGCGGCGTTACACGGTTTAACAAACCGAGCGCCATATTAAGCGTCAGCAACAACGTCACAATCGGTAAGGCCAGCATCATCCCGCCGCTGAACACCATGCTGCCCGCTTTGGCGACCGCCATAAACCCTTCTGCATTGACCGGGTTAGGGCTGACGGGCAGGGTATGGAAACTGTCGGCCAGCAAAGAAATCAGCCACAGGTGCGCGTTGAAACTCAGGAAAAGCAACACCGCCAGCAGGTTTAAAAACTGCGCCAGCAATGGGGTATTAAGACGGTTGCTCGGGTCATAAAACGTCGCAAACGAAATCCCCATCTGCAAACCCATAATTTCACCGGCCATGCGGATAGCGGCAAACGCAAGCTGCATGGTTATCCCTAACGCTGTGCCAATCATAATCTGCTGCATCGCCAGCCACAGTGCAGGCGTGGAGAAAATCGGCGTGTCCACCGGTGGCAGGGAAGGCGCAATCAGGAAGGTGATCATCATCCCCAGACCGAGTTTCACCCGCTTCGGTACGGCTTTTTCACTGGTGATCGGCGCGGTGCTGATCAGCGCCAGAATTCGCAGCAATGGCCAGAAATACATGCTCAGCCATCCGGCTAACTGGGTGCTGTCGAAGGAAACCATAGATTAACCGATGATGTAAGGCAGGTTGGTAAACAACGTACGGATGTAATCCAGCAGCAGGTTCAGCATCCACGGCCCGGCGATCACGATAGTCGCCACAACGGCCAGAATTTTAGGAATGAAAGACAGCGTTTGTTCGTTGATCTGTGTCGCCGCCTGCAACAGGCTGACAATCAGTCCGGTCACCAGCGCGGCCAGTAACAAAGGCGCAGCAACGGCTAATGCAACCTTCATTGCTTCATTGCCCAATGCCATTACCGATTCAGGAGTCATGACTCAATTCTCACAAAAGAAGACGGGCAACTCCCTCCCCTGCGAAGGGGAGGGGTGGGGGATGAATAGCAGCTCACAATTTGAAGTTGCCTGTAAAACCCCCTACCGGCCTCCCCCTTCGCAGGGGGAGGAGCAAAAAACGCCCATTAAGTTTGGCGTTTTGAATTAACTGTAAAAACTCTGCGCCAGAGAGCCGAGTAATAATTGCCAGCCATCGACCAGCACGAACAGCATCAGCTTGAAGGGCAGCGAGATGGTGGCCGGTGGCACCATCATCATCCCCAGCGCCATCAGAACGCTGGCGACCACCAGGTCGATAATCATGAAGGGAATGAATACGGTGAAGCCAATCTGGAAAGCAGTTTTCAGTTCGCTGGTCACATAAGCTGGCAGTAAAATACGCATCGGCACGGCTTCAGGCCCTGCCAGTGGCGGGATGTTAGCCAGCCGGGCATACAGCGCAAGGTCACTTTCGCGGGTCTGACGCAGCATAAACTGACGCAGTGGCTGAGCGCCTTTGTCCATTGCTTCCTGCATGGTGATTTTGTTTTCGGTGAACGGCTGATAGGCATCGCTGTAAATTTTGTCGAAGACCGGCGCCATCACGAAGAAGGTCAGAAACAGGCCAAGGCCGAGCAGCACCTGGTTTGGCGGCGCGGAAGGCGTACCCAGCGCATTTCGTAGTAAACCCAGCACGATAATGATGCGGGTAAAACTGGTACACATCAGCAACATCGCAGGTAACAGGGTCAGTGTGGTGATGAACACCAGCGTCTGGATCGGCAGCGACCAGTTTTGTGCCCCGTTAGACATCTGCTGGCTGATGATCCCCGGTAATTGCGCAAAAGCCGTCGGGCTGGCGAGCAGTAACAGTGGCAGACACAGGTGAGTGAGCAGGCGAACAGGGCGCTGACGGGCAGCGGTAAGGGCGGATTTCAAGAAGGTCATGCCTGCTTTCCCGGACGTTTCAATATTTTCTGCATCAGCTGACGGAAATCAGCTGGCGGGTTATGGGGGGTGCCTGAGTCCGGCGTCTGTCCCGCCGGAGGCGCGCTCAGTGTGTGCAGCGGGGTGATGTTTTGCGCCGTCACACCCAGCACCAGCCAGGTATTATCGACTTCCACGATCACCACTTTTTCACTGCGACCGACCTGTACACTGGCGGTCACTTTCAGCAGTTTGTTATTTTTTGACTGCGGCGCAAAACCAGCGCGCTTAACCACCCAGCCAATAAACAGGATCAGCAGCAGGATGCCGCCGAGCACGGTGCTGACTTGCGTCAGCACGGAACCGGCAGGCAGGGCCTGAGGGGAGCTCTGCGTGGTGGCGTGGTTTACCGGGCCGGAAATGTACGGAGAATCCGTCGCGGCATTCTGACTCATCAGCGGCTCAGACGGCGCATGCGTTCTGACGGCGTGATGATGTCCGTAATACGTACGCCATATTTATCGGCGACCACCACCACTTCACCCTGAGCAATCAGATAACCGTTGATGAGGATATCCAGAGGCTCACCGGCCAGACCGTCGAGCGACACGACGGATCCCTGCGAAAGACGCAGCAGTTCTTTGATGGTCATTTTGGTGCGACCTAATTCCACGGTCAGTTTCACCGGAATATCGAGGATCATGTCGATATCTTGCAAACTGCCGGTTCCGTCCTGGGCACCCAGCGCGGCGAAAACACCGTCAGTTGACGCTTTCGCGCCGCCCGCAGACTGTTGTTCGTTAAACGCATCAGCCCATAAATCGTCAACGTTATCCGATCCGGCGTCAGACGGTTTATTGGTGTCACTCATGGGGCTGTTCCTCATCTAGAGAATTTAAAATTGGGTTGATCAAATGTTCAACGCGCAGGGCGTATTGTTCGTTTAAAGTGCCATATTGGCTGGTCAGTACAGGAACGCCGTCAACGTGGGCGATCAGGCGGTCCGGCTTCTCAATCGGCAGGACATCACCCGGTTGCAGTTTCAGGATCTGAGACAGGCGCAGCGGGATTTCAACAAAATTCGCCACCAGCTCCAGCTCAGACTGCTGAACCTGGTTCACCAGGTTTTCACGCCACTGACTTTCTTCATTGCGTGAGTTTTCGACCGGCGGATTGGTCAGAAGCTCACGTAAAGGTTCAATCATGCTGAACGGAATACAGATATTGAAATCACCGCTCAGCGCGCCGATTTCCACATGGAACGGCGTGGTCACCACGATGTCATTGGGAGACGAAGTAATGTTAGTGAATTTGATCTGCAATTCGGCACGCACATATTCCACGCTCAGCTTGTAAACGCCGCTCCAGGCATCTTCGTAGGCATCCAGTGCCAGGGTGAGCATGCGTTTAATCACCCGCTGTTCCGTGTGAGTGAACTCGCGTCCTTCCACTTTGGTCGGAAAACGGCCATCGCCACCGAACAGGTTATCCACGGCAATAAAGACCAGGCTCGGGGCGAACACAAACAGCGCCGTACCGCGCAGAGGTTTCAGATGGATAAGGTTCAGGTTGGTCGGCACCGGTAAATTACGGGCAAACTCGTGGTAGGGCTGGATTTTGATCGCCCCTACGGTGATGTCCGGGCTGCGGCGTAAGAGGTTGAACAAACCCATACGGAAATGACGGGCAAAGCGCTCGTTAATGATTTCCAGAGCCTGCAACCGCTCACGAACAACGCGACGCTGCGTCGTAGGGTCAAAAGGTTTTACACCGTCATCAGACGCGGCAGTCTGTGTGGCGGTCGTGGTGTCGCCTGCACTGTCACTGTCACCATTGAGCAGCGCGTCGATCTCGGCCTGTGAAAGTATGCTGTCGCCCATAATTTGTTTATCGCAGTATGAAAGCAGTGAAAAGCACGTCGCTGATCGCCTGTGGAGGCTGACCTTTGACCAGTGGTGCGTCCAGAACCTGTTTGATGTCCTGAACCAGCTGTTGTTTACCGGCTTCGCTGACTAAATCCGTCGTCTTCTGACGGGAGAGCAGCAGCAGCAACCGGCTGCGAACTTCAGGCAGGTATTCATTAAGCGTAGCCCGATTTCTTTCGTCCGGCAGACGCAGGGTCAGGCCGATATACAGCACACGGTCAGGATCGTTATCCGCTGTTTGCAGGTTAACGGTGAAGGTATCCAGTGCCAGGAAGATCGGTGCCGCAGGGGGTTCTTGCTTTTTCACTTCAGCCGTCTGTGTTCCATTTCCGGATTGTTGTTTGTGCAACATCCACCAGGCGTAACCGGCCGCACCACAGGCTCCGATGGCAATCAGTAACAGCAGAATCATCATTAACGGCCGCTTTTTCTTACGCGATGCCGAGAGAGCAGAGTCAGACATGGATGAGGCGATTTCCTGTAAGTATGAGCAGTCTGGCGTGAGGAGCACCCTACTGCTGAGTCAATTCTAAGAATGATTATCCCGCTTATCCTGTTGTTCAATAGTCAGAATAGGCGGGATAAATAAGGTCAGCTCTGCCGTTTGAATTAAGGGAGAACTGACCGTCGGTAATTATCTGAAACAATTCTGTGGACTTTTACGCAAATTCCTACGCAAAAATGTCCACGCTGTTATTGCCGCTGACCCGTGACGCTATCGATGCCGGAACCGGCAAAGCATCGCTGGCAGAAGTGCTGCTGCCGGAGTTGAACGCCGCCCAGCTGGCCGCGTTACCTTGCTGCGAACCGGACTGACTTTGCTGCTGGGCCTGTTGCCACTGCGAACTGTCGCTGCCCACGCTGCTCTGACCCAGGCTGATACCATTATCTGCCAGCGCCGTTTTAAGTTCCGGCATGGCGGATTCAATTGCCGAGCGCACGCCGCTGTGACCCGACACAAAATGCAGCTGCGCCTGATTATTTTCAATCTTCATGCTGATCTGGATAGAGCCAAGATCCGCAGGATGCAGACGAAGTTCTGCGGTCTGTTGCCCCTGACGGTTGAACATCATCACTTGCTGACCCAGTTGTTGTTGCCATTCCGGCGTACCGAGCTGTGCGTTAAGCAGTGGCGTGGACGGCGCGGTCACGGCGCTGGTGGTGGTCGGCGTGGTGGACACCGGGGCGGAAGAAACGGCAACAGCCGCAGTGCTCAGCTGATTCAGTGCCTGTGTGCTGTTATCAGAAGGGCGGCTGTCATTTTGCTGTAAAGCCGCGGCATTGCCGGCTGCTGCACTCATTGACGCCAGGGCGCTGCTAAAATCAGGGGTGTTGCCGGTGGTTGCTTTACTGCTGGCTGCATGCTGCGCAGAACCCGCTGTGGTAGTGCCGGAGGCTGCAGCTTTCGGATCGGTATCCGTTACGGCGGCCGTTTTGCCCTCACCGGTCAGTAAGGAAGATGCGGTCAGCCCACCCAGCAGCGAATTTTGCTTATCAGTTGCAGGCGTCTCATTGCGGGTAATTTGCGTGGCTACGGCGGTTGCGGTCTGGACCTGCGGGGCAGGTTGTTGCTGAACCGCCAGCTGAGCGAGCAGGGACTGAACCGAAAGATCAGTGCTGGTGTCAGCGCTGTCTTTATCTTTATCGCTCAGGGCAGCATCTTTGACCGACGCGGTGCCCGCACCTTTCAGAGTGCCAGCCGGCAGTATCTGAATGGCGGCAATCATTTTGCTCAGATCACTTTCATCCAGCATCAGGCTGCCATCTTCTTCACCCGACGCCACCGCCTGCGTCAGTGTCGTTTTATCGACGATCGCCCCTTTGGCGGAAATTTGCTGGCCGAGTTTGGCTAACGTGCTGGTGATTTTAGGATCCACTTTTTCGCCGAGCTGAGCTTCAAGCTGGCTGGCAAAATCAGCCGGGCTGGTTGCGCCGGTATCGGGAATTGTACTGATGTCCGTCGCCGCTGATGTGCTGGCAGATGAACTGCCTGTCGCCGCGCTCGCGGTAGTCTTGGCCGTGGTAACGGCTGCAGGCAAAATGTTCAGATTCATGATTGTTTCTTCCTGTGTGCGCTGCGCTGGGCGAACTCATCGTTCTGCTTTTGATCAATCTTGTTTTCCAGAGAACGTTGTTGCTCACTGGCGCGGGTTTGCAACGTCTGGTATGCATTGAGCCGTTGCTGCTTATCCTGCCACTGGTTAACCGCCGCATTCAGCCGCTGATCCCATTGTTGTAACTGTTTACGGTGCTGCTCAATTGCGACTTCCAGCGTTCCGATAAACTGCTGATAGTTTTGCCAGGTATTCGCGGCAATCCCGCCGGTCATGGTGGAGTTGAGTTTTTCCCGGTATTCACGCTGATAATTGAGCAGCATGGTGAGCTGTTCTTTTGCCTGATGATGCGACTGCCGGATTTGGCCCAAATGACTGGTCGCCTGATCCAGCGCTTTTTGCGCCAGCGAGCAAAGTGTGATTAACGGCGATGAGCTTTCCATTTATGCCTCTGCTTATCTAGGTTTAGCCCGGGAGCAACATGTTCAGTTCCAGACAGGCGTCTTCATATGTGCTGCGTTCCATGATGTCCTGCTGCAGAAAGTTTTCCATCTGCGGATACAGCTTGATAGCGCGATCGAGCATCGGATCGCTGCCTGCGGCATAGGCGCCGACGCTGACCAGGTCACGGTTACGCTGATAACTGGATAACAATTGTTTGAAATTACGTACGCGCCCGTACTGCGCGTCATCGATAAGTGAGGTCATCGCACGGCTGATCGACGCTTCAATATCAATGGCCGGATAATGGCCGGATTCCGCTAAACGGCGCGACAACACCACATGGCCGTCAAGAATGGCGCGGGCGGAATCGGCAATCGGATCCTGCTGGTCATCCCCCTCGGTCAGCACGGTATAGAACGCGGTAATCGAGCCGCCGCCGCTGATACCGTTACCCGCACGTTCAACCAGCGCAGGCAGTTTTGCAAATACGGAAGGCGGATAGCCTTTGGTAGCCGGGGGCTCACCTATCGCCAGGGCGATTTCACGCTGCGCCATGGCATAGCGGGTCAGGGAATCCATGATCAGCAATACGTGCTGGCCGCGGTCACGGAAATCTTCAGCGATACGCGTGGCGTAAGCGGCACCCTGCATACGCAAAAGGGGAGACACGTCAGCCGGTGCCGCGATAACCACGGAACGGGCGCGTCCTTCATCGCCCAAAATATTCTCGATAAAATCTTTAACTTCACGGCCACGCTCACCAATCAGCCCGACCACAATGACGTCTGCTTTGGTGTAACGCGCCATCATGCCGAGCAGGACAGATTTACCCACACCGGAACCGGCGAAAAGCCCCATACGCTGGCCGCGACCGACGGTCAGCAGGGCGTTAATGGCACGAACGCCGACATCCAGTACATCCGTTATCGGCGTACGTTGCAGCGGGTTGAACGGTGGCGTGATAAGAGCGGCGCGATAGCCGGTGTCCGGCGGCGGTAAACTATCGAGCGGTTTGGCGCTGCCATCCAGCACGCGGCCGAGCAACTGCGGGCCGAGCGGCAGTTGTTTGCCTGCGGTCTGACCATCGGCGGCAATACGGGCATACACACGCGCACCCGGTAAAATGCCTTCCACTTCTTCCAGCGGCATCAGGAACAGGCTCTGACCGTTGAAACCGACCACTTCACTTTCCACTTCCTGCACGACCGGCCCGTCATGGCGTTCAATCAGACAGGTTGCACCCAGAGGCAGTTGCAATCCGGTGGCTTCCAGCACCAGACCTGTTGCCCGGGTCAGGCGACCATAGCGACGGACTGACGGCGTGCGGGCCATACGTTTTTCCGCGTCATCCAGCGTTTTCAGCAAACGGCTCAGGCGGGCGGTCATCAGAGATCTCCCGGCGCAGCGAGACGGCACAGCTCATGCCAGCGGGTGGCCAGCGAAGCGTCCATGTCGCCATCTTCGGCACTGACTTTACACCCCCCGCTGTGGATCTGGCTGTCGGCCAGCAGTCGCCAGCCGTTCATACTGAGGCTGGCACCAAGTTGTAATTCCACACGTTCGAAGTCTGCCGGGTTAACGCGCAGTTGCGGTTTGCCCTTGAACATCGGTTCCTGCTGGATCAATTGCTGAATCTGATTAAGCAGGGCAGAACCGTCACATATGGGTGCCTGACCAATAATCTGTTTGGCGGCAGTCAGCGCCATCTGCATCAGACGGGAAGCAATAACACTGTCGAGTGCATCCAGCGTTTGCTGGAAGTCAGAAACCATGTGCTGCCAGTGCTCAGTCAGCACCGCCTGCTGTTGCTGACCTTCCTGTAACGCCTGTTGCAGTCCGGCTTCCTGACCTTGCTGGAAACCCGCGGCGTAACCTTGTTTCTGTCCGGCATCAAGGCCCTGCTGGAAACCCTGCTGTTCAGCGCGACGCTGAAGATTCAGCAATTCGTTCTGGTCTACCTGAACTTTGGGTTGTCCGTTGTCTTGTTCTTCTTCGCCATCGGCCAGTAAAGGCTCATCGGGCGTGGTAAAGACCGGCATTCTGAGATCGCCCGGCTTCCACCGTTGCCAGGGCAGGGCGTTGATACGCTCTGCATGACGTTCTTCTGCAGTTTTCGTTTCCGTTGCCGGCTTTTCAGATTCCGGAGAATCAGTATGAGGAGAATCAGACATAAGAATCCTCGCCGCCGCCAACCATCATTTCGCCGGACTCTGCCAGGCGGCGAACCGTCTGCAGAATCGCTTTTTGTTCGTTCTCGACCAGAGACATACGCATCGGTCCACGGTTTGCCAGGTCGTCGCGCAGGATATCTGCTGCACGTTGCGACATGTTGCGCAGGAATTTGTCGCGCAATGGCTGTTCCGCCCCTTTCAGTGCCACCAGTAACGATTCGCCTTCGACTTCCTGCAACAGGCGCTGAATACTGCGGTCGTCCACATCCACGAGGTTTTCGAACAGGAACATCTCGTCGATAATTTTCTGCGCCAGCTCGCCGTCGTAACCACGAACGGCTTCGATAACCGCTTCTTCCTGCTGAGTTTTCATCAGGTTGATAATTTCTGCCGCAGTACGAACACCACCCATCTTCGAACGTTTGAGGTTCTGACCATCAAGCAGGTTGTTCAGTACTTCCGTCAGTTCAGCCAGCGCCGCTGGCTGGACGCCGCCGAAGGTCGCGATACGCAGCATCACGTCGTTGCGCAGACGTTCGTCGAACAGCGCCAGAATATCGGCAGCCTGGCCACGTTTGAGGTGCACAAGGATGGTGGCGATAATCTGCGGATGTTCGTCGCGGATAAGGTCGGCCGCCATCAGCGGTTCCATGAAGTTCAGTGTTTCCATGCCGCTGGTGGTTTCGCGCGACTCCAGAATGTCTTCCAGCAGACTCGAGGCGCGCTCTTCGCCCAGCGCTTTGGTCAGCACCGAACGCAGGTATTCGCTGGTATTGACACTCAGTGCGGCGTACTGCTCGGATTCGTCTTCGAACTCATTCAGCACTTCTGCCAGCTGTTTGTTAGAAATCTGATGAATATTCGCCATCGCGCCGCTGATTTGCTGCACTTCGCGAGGGGAGAGGTGTTTGAATACCTCCACCGCGCGGTCTTCACCCAGCGTGATCATCAAAACGGCGCTTTTTTCGGTTCCGGTCATAGTCATGGTTGTTCGGTACTCATCCATTGGCGGATAACCAGGGCGACGATACGTGGATCTTTATCGGCCAGCTCCTGAACACGTTGGGTCTGTACTTCGACACTGACACGCTGTTGTGAACGTTTACGTTTCTCCAGCTCGTCATTGCTGAGTTTGACCGGTTTGCTGCCTTCAGGCTGCGGCATAGAGGCTGCGAGTGCAGCGGCAGCGGCGGCTTCTTTGTCTGCCTGCTGTTTGCGCAACATCGGACGAACCATCTTGCGCCACAGCAGCCAGGCCACAATCAGCACCAGTAACCAGCGACCTGCATTGAGTAACTGATCAAAGAACGCCTGTTGTTTCCAGAACGGCAGATCACCGGAATCATCGGTTGTCTGATTGAACGGCGTATTCACCACGTTCAGCGTATCGCCACGTTCCTGGGAGAAGCCCATCGCTTCGCGGACCAGATCATCAATTTTCTTCAACTGGTCGTCGGTCAGCGGCTTCGCTTTGCCATCCGGCCCGACCTGATAGTTAACCACTACCGCCGCAGACAGACGCTGAACGGCACCGGCACTGTGCTGGGTATGTGTGATGGTGCGGTCGACTTCATAGTTGGTCGTTTCATCACGACGACGGTTAGACGGCACGTTGGCATTGGCACTTGCCGCTGCATTCTGTGCCGTGCTGCCGGTCTGATTCTGCGTACCATTGGCATTGTTCGCCGCCGGTGGGTTAGTCACCGGGGCTGTGGCTGACGGAGCTGGCTGGTTGCTCAATGCGCCTGGCACGCCGCCCACAGAGGTACCGCCAATCTGATCGCTGGTGCTTAACTGGCGTGAACGCACCGCCGCTTTATCCGGAGAACCATTTGGCTGATAATTTTCATCTGTCTGCTCACGGCTGGCGTAATCAATCTGCGCGGTGATTTGCGCATGCACGTTACCGTTGCCGACCACAGGTTGCAGAATGGATTCAATACGACGTTGCAGACGGCCTTCCACTTCATTGGCGTATTTCAGCTGAGAAGCGTTCAGGTCACGACCGTTGTTATCAGACTGTGTCAGCAGATGGCCGCTCTGATCCACCACGGTAACGTTTGCAGGCGGTAAGCCGGAGACACTGCTCGATACCATATAAACGATGGCGTTGATCTGACCATCATCCAGCGCACGACCCGGTTGTAAATTCAGGGTCACAGAAGCTGAAGGATTTTTTTGTTCGCGGACAAACAACGATGGCTTAGGAATAGCCAAATGGACACGGGCGCTGCTGACCGGGCCCAGCGTTTCGATTGTGCGTGAGAGTTCACCTTCCAGTGCGCGCTGATAGTTGATCTGCTCGCTGAACTGGCTGATGCCGAATTTTTCCTGATCCATTAATTCAAAACCGACCGCGCCGCCTTTAGGTAAACCGGCCGCAGCCAGTTTCAGACGCGTTTCATAGACCTTGTCAGCCGGGATCAGCAACGCACCGCCGTTGTCAGAAAACTGATAAGGAATATTCATTTGGGTCAGCTGAGTGACGATGGCACCGCCATCCTGATCACCGAGATTGCTGAAGAGCACCTTATAAGTAGGCTGTTTGGCCCACAGCATCATGACAACAACAATAGCCACGGCAGCGGCAGCTGCGATGGCGATAGGAACTTTTGGGTTGGCGCGCAGGCGATTAAGCAACGCAGTAAAACCGCTTGGAGGGGTTTCTGCGCCGGCTATTGCGGAACTCATACAAGATCCCTATTTAGCTGTTGAATGGTGATGTTCATGTTGTCTCTTAACAAAACAGACTCCCAAGTGCGCAATCGTTAAAGCGTGACATTTTTCAGCCCTCCGTACAGGCAGGCCTATTTTCTAGGTGAGCCATTATTTGCCGCTTAGTGCAAAGTTAATGGCCCGATAAGCCGTGGTTTTTAGGTTCAATTACCGCGTTTAGGAAAAAACTGATGTGATAGGGTGTCATTCCATGAAAGAAGCCATTTGTTCATCGACAGCCCGATAAACGGAGAAAACATGTCAATTCAAGGCATTGAGAGTGTTTTACAGCAGATGCAGGCCACGGCAATCCAGGCCGGTGCCGCACCAAAGACGGATACCGCATCAGAAGCCGGTTTTGCCAGCGAATTAAAAGCGGCATTAGGTAAAATCAGCGAGACCCAGAACAATGCAAAACTGGAATCTGAAAAGCTGGAGATGGGCGTTCCCGGCGTCAGCCTGAACGACGTGATGGTCGACCTGCAGAAATCCTCGATTTCTTTACAACTGGGTGTCCAGGTGAGAAATAAGCTGGTGGCGGCGTATCAGGACGTGATGAACATGTCGGTGTAATTGAATAAGGCCGATTACAGAAAAAATGTTGCGGATGTCACAAAATTGTCCTTTGCATGTGCAGAATTATTTGCCAGAATCGCCAAAAAAATCGCTTCACCTGCATAAAGCATCTGCACAAAATGATAATCCGTCCCCCCCGCCACTGGTTCTGGCGTTTATTCGCCTGGCATGGCTCTGTTCTGCCCAGCATTCTGTTCCGTCTGAGCCTCAACTTACTGATGTCTCTTGCCGCCATTCTGATCCTTCCCTGGTACGAGACCCTGGGTGTGAAACTGACGCTCGCGCCTTTCAGTCTGCTCGGCGTCTCTATCGCGATTTTCCTCGGCTTTCGTAACAGTGTCGCGTATTCACGCTACATTGAGGCTCGGCAATTATGGGGCGGCCTGCTGATTGCCTGCCGGACGTTGCAAAGTCAGGTCATGGCGGTGTGTCCGCAAGAGGCGCAGCGCGTGACCACGTTATTATTGGCTTTCTGTTACAGCCTCAAACATCAGTTGCGTCACAGCGATCCTCATGCGGATCTCGGGCGACTGATGGGGGAAGATGCGGAAGATATTCTATCGCGCCGTGCGCCGACCAATATGATTCAGCTGCGCTTGTCACAATGGCTGGCTGAGCAACGCCGCAGCGGTGATCTGTCGGATATTGTCTACACCCATATGGATTCCACGCTCCTGCAGCTTTCCCAGGTGGTCGGTGGATGTGAACGTATTGTCAGCATGCCGATCCCGTTTGCTTATGGCCTGTTGCTGCACCGGACGGTATATCTGTTCTGTAGTTTGTTGCCGTTTGCGCTGGTGGTGGATCTGCACTACATGACATTGCTGGTGTCAGGCTTTATTTCCTATAGTTTTCTGTCACTTGATACACTGGCGGAAGAACTGGAAATGCCTTTTGGTCTTGCCAATAACCATCTGCCGCTGGATGCCATGTGTACCAACATTGAGATTAACTTGCTTGAAATGAACAACCAGTCGCAGTTGCCGGACACGCCGGTGCCGGATTTACGCTTCCGTCTGACATAGATGTGACCGGCGACACGAATTGAGTGATTTCTGTGCGCTGTAGTGGCAATAATCTGAATATTCACGAGACTGTCATAATATCGAAACAAAAGTGAAATAAGCTGCGGGGGCTAACACAATCTTTTCCGTTCCGATATCACGAGGTTGTTATGTCAGTTATTCAGGCCAAATCATTGCACGAAGCTGAAGATCTGCTTAATTCCGGCATGGTGAAAAAAGTCGAGCTGGCTTTTAATATCAACAGTGATGAGTTTTTCAAACTTGCACTGGAGTGCGGTGACCGTGGTGCGAAAATCACCAAGGGTAAAAATTTTTTCATCATCACACTTAAAAAATGGGTTATTCCGCCTAACAATCAGGCAGCAACAAAAAGCAACGCTCTGATGTAAACGCTTTTTGCACCTCCATAACCCTGTCAGCGGACAGCGTTATGGAGGTATATATTATTATCGCTGCCGTTTTCCCCCGTGTTATCTCACCGGTTTCATCATATAAACACTCAGTGGATCCGGGCACAGAGCATAGTCACCAAACGCCTCTGTCCGGCAATACCCCAGTTTTTCATACAATGTGATGGCTTTTTCCTGAAACACACCCGTTTCAAGGAACAGTTCATAGTGCCCCAACATTTTCAGTTTCTTTTCGATTGCTGCAATCAGTAATGAGGCAATACCCTGACCGCGAAACAGCGGGTTCACATACACCCGCTTCATTTCTGCGAGACCGTGTTTTGTGATAAACAGACAGGCGCAACCAGCCCAGTCATCATCAACTCTCGCCATAAAACACGTGATTTCACCGTCATCAAGCTCAGTGATGTTAATTCCCTGAAATGATTCCGGCGGGTAGAGCGGGTATTGATAAGCATCAAGCTCAGCAATCAGTCGTGTCAGATGCGGATGTGCCGCATCGGTTTCAAAAATCTGGGCACTCACACGCGGGCTCTCGATATAACAAAATGGATTCATATTCTTAACTTAAATTACCCCGAAAACAAGGCTCTGGCAGGGAGAACTGTGGCGGGAAAAGCCTGGATATGTAAGAAGAGTGTAAAACTTAATTATATTGCTGAGTCGTCTGTCAGAGTTATCTGATTTTAAGTGTCTCTGCTTCATTTTATACATGATCTCTATTTCTTTTATGCAACATTCATCCAAAGTGATTAATGTATAAAATGAAATAACCTGCTGTGATTAATACTGTGCGTATGATCTCGCCGGGGGAAAGGACGTATATTATAAGAGGTTGATAGAAAGGATAAAATTATGGCTGTCTATCCTGTTGGCGTTTATGTCACGCTTACTTTTACACCAGGTTTGTTTGAAGTTATCACTGTTCTGGATGAGGTTAAACCCGTGCAATACCAGGTCATTAACGTGGAAACGGGTAATGTGATCAGGGTGAATGAACACTTTATTCGCGGTATCGTGAAACCTTAGTGATCAGTAGCTTAAATGACAATCCACTCATGAGG
>NZ_JAFMOS010000037.1 GCF_019049755.1 Rahnella perminowiae | reverse complement strand
ATTTCTTTCACCGTCGTTAACGATCAGGGTTTTTTACTGACTAAAAAAAGCCTCTATATGTCGTCCAGAGGATTTGACGATCCGCGCATCCTTCCTGGCGGGCCAGGTATTCCTTATACGGCGTCTGATGGCACATTTCACAAAATCGAACCGCGTGCTCCAGGATGGGCATGGGGCATGGTGTATATGACCAAAAGAGGGCTGGAGGAATCAAAAAGTCAATTCAGGTCTGAATGGATGAACTTGCCGGATAACGTCCCGGAAGTGAAGAACTATCAGGGATGGGATCATATGCGCTGCGATATGGATGCAGGGAAATAAAAGGGAGCATGCAATGAAAGGGCTAAAAGTTTTAGGCGGATTATTGATGACGCTGGTGGTGGGCGCAGCGCAGGCAAAAGAGCCTCCG
>NZ_JAFMOS010000039.1 GCF_019049755.1 Rahnella perminowiae | reverse complement strand
CGGCACCTAAATCCTGAGCGGCTTTAATATCACTCCGGCTGTAATAGCCTTTATCAGCCAGAACGGTAATATCCACTTTGCCAACAGCATCTTGCGCTAATTTTGTCACAGCAGTTAACTGCCCACGGTCTGGTGTATTCGTCACTTCATGAGCAACAATCAGGTGATTTTTGGCATCAACGGCAGTCTGCACGTTATAGCTAACCTGACGGTTAACATTGTTTATTTTCATCAACCGGGAATCAGGATCTGTCAGCGACAATTGTTTATCAGGATGCTGTTCCACGGCCAGCTGCATTTGCTTTAACTCTTCTAAACGTTGTTGCAACCATGCCAGTTTCGTCGCTGTTAAATCTGTGATTATTTCAGGCTCAGCAGTCTTGTCAGCTTCATCGAGTTTATTCAGGTACAGAGCTAT
>NZ_JAFMOS010000040.1 GCF_019049755.1 Rahnella perminowiae | reverse complement strand
CGAAAATATAGCGTTTATGCGTCAATTTATGTAAATACCGGGAGTACCCATATAAATTGCTGGCGCCGAGATGCCGCCAGCAGCACGATAACGAGAATAATCTGGCGGAGTCCTTTGAGGGTAGCAGCTAGACTTAACATTGTGCGTACACACCGCACACAAAAATTATCAGTGCCATGCACGCCATGAAAAAGGAGACGACTATGCCTTATCAGAACCGAGCAGCGTTGCCTGAATCCGTGCGCAACGTGCTGCCTGCCCACGCACAGGATATCTATAAGGAAGCGTTTAACAGCGCATGGGATGAATATAAAAAACCCAAAGACCGGCAGGGCGATGACTCCCGGGAGGAAACGGCGCACAAAGTTGCCTGGGCTGCAGTGAAACATGGATATAAAAAAGGAGACGATGATAAGTGGCACCCTAAGAAATCC
>NZ_JAFMOS010000041.1 GCF_019049755.1 Rahnella perminowiae | reverse complement strand
AGCCCTATCCTTATCCCAATATTTTCTTCAGCGATCTCTGTAATCTGCGGCTTAACAATCTCATTCATTACTTCTATAAAATATGCTGCGCAATTAATAGCGTCAATAGCACTGTTTTCTAAGGTGTCATCCTCTTCATTTTTTTGGCTACGAAAGAATGCCATTACTGCATCCCCCATTATCCGGTGCACATGGCCGTCAAAAGCATTGATCGTTTCTATGGCTCCAGTAATTATATTATTCTTAAAAAGAAAAACATCTTCTGGTGAATAAGAAACTCCTAATTTCGTTGAGCCAATAATGTCCATGAACATCGTCACCACATATCCTAAAGAGGTCTTATTGTCACTTTCTAGGTGTTTAAACTCAGGATGAGTGCCAATTTCCGGCTCAATTAGTCGTGCTGGCTTTCCAAAAGCATTTCTTAAACTATGCACAGC
>NZ_JAFMOS010000042.1 GCF_019049755.1 Rahnella perminowiae | reverse complement strand
ACATCATACTTTTCTGACTTATTCACAATTAAGTGACGAAGAGCAATTGAAAATTACTCAGGCTTTATTATCCCTTCACCATTTCATGACGATATTTACAGGAGAACTTTATTCATGACCGACTGGATAGATGAATCACAGGAATACCAACTGAGAGTACTTGAAGCGCAAATATCAAAGGCAACCCGCACACAGCCTGAACCGTCGGCCTTGTTCTGTGTGGATTGCGAAGCTTCCATCCCGGAACAACGCAGGAACATCATCTCAGGTGTACAGCGATGTATTGAATGTCAGGAAATTGAAGAACTCAAAAGAAAGAATTACCGGCCAGTATAAATAGCTGAATTAACACCATTCAAATTAATCAACTCACTGGGAATAATATTATTTCCGGAAGGCTTCCCATATTTCATTTTTGGAAAAGCCAGTATGTCAGATAAT
>NZ_JAFMOS010000043.1 GCF_019049755.1 Rahnella perminowiae | reverse complement strand
AAATAAAGAGCAATGTTGATTATTTTCTTTCTAAATGGACATCGCTGAATAATACCAGCATGGACTACGATTATGATTATGTTGCTTCCTTTGATTGGTCCGATATCCTTGTGACCGATGGTATATCGTTTATTGTAGAATATCCTTTATTCCATAAACCATCCATTTTTATTGAAAATGATAACCACGCTGAGTTCAACGAATTAGGAATTCTTGCTGCAAAATGCAATCACATAGCGAATGATTTCGCTAGTGTTCTATTTTTCCTCGACAAACTTAATGATGGGAGTCTTGAAGATAAAAATAATGAAATCGCTGAACTGGAAAGTATTGTACTACCCAACAAAGGCATGGTTCATCAGATAATAGCAAACGATATTAAATCAAACATTTAATGATACAGGCGCCCTTATTGGGCGCTTATGTTAATAATGAAATATAGGAT
>NZ_JAFMOS010000044.1 GCF_019049755.1 Rahnella perminowiae | reverse complement strand
AATATAGATATATCGCTACCTTGTCAGATAAGATATTTTCAGTTTCCTTAACTGATAACTCTATATGCATTCAACATTATGAGTTTCTATCACTCTCCAGAGAAAAAGATGCCCCTCCCCTTACGGGATTAGTCAACAAATGATATTCGCAAGTGCTCAACTAAAAAATTTTATAGTAATGCCCAATGGTGCAATCATAGGCATCAGACTCCGAGCGTGGAGGAATGGGAGGAATGAATGCAGGAGATACCCATCTTTGCCATTGTGATAAGCAACTCTCCATTTTTCCCACTGGCCAGGTCGTGTAAATCAGATTGCCCTAGTTCTCGAAAACCTGCTTCCTGGTCAAAATATCCTCCTTCACCATGAAATAAATCACCGCGCTACAAATTTTCAAGGTACGCATAAAACCCACCTTTTTCCGCTTTTCTCTGCCGACACAGAATC
>NZ_JAFMOS010000045.1 GCF_019049755.1 Rahnella perminowiae | reverse complement strand
TCATTATTTCGACCTGAGCTTCCGCCGTTTCGATATCGATTTCCTTCTGGAATTCAAGTAATTTTTCCAATAATGCGTCAAACATTCTGTTGTCTGCCTCTTTGTAAATAGTGGCAACATTCGGGTTCCTATTGACTTCGGTCATAACCTCAAACATTAGGATGTTGTCTTCTGAAAAATTTTTATCGTGTGCTTGCATGCCTAAGCGCGCCGAGATGATATCTGACATATCGGCAAGATTGATATCTAGGGTTGTGAGTAACCTTAAACGTTTGTCAACAATTCCCTTCACTAGTTCGTTAATCATTTCTTCTTTATTTGAGAAGTACCGATAGATACCTCCTACGCTTAATCCCGATAAATTAGATATTTGTGCCATTGAGGCAGCATGAAATCCATTTTTCATTATGCATATCTTAGCTGCTGTCAGGATCTGCAACTTACGGACTGTCTCTTATACACA
>NZ_JAFMOS010000046.1 GCF_019049755.1 Rahnella perminowiae | reverse complement strand
TCTCAGGAAAATGAAACTATCCTAAATCAGTCATCGGGTCAGGGTATTATTGTCACACCCGCGAAATTTGGACTGGCGCCTGGCACCACCCGAATTATACGTCTGATTAATATTCAGCAACCGCAAACAGAAGAAGCGTACCGCGTTTATTTTGAAGGCGTTCCGGCACCGAATAATAGCAATGACAAAAATGAACCCAAAGGCGCAGCTAAACTCGGCATCAGCATGATCTGGGGCGTACTGGTTACCGTGCCACCCGCTGCCCCGCGACTGGATTTCACACTAAACCCCGTCAGCCGCGAGGTCAGTAATACCGGCAATATTCATCTGAAGATTAACAGCATCGGTTTATGTCCTCAGCAACTCACTGATGACGGATGTCAATGGAGTAAACCGGTAAAGAACAGTATTTATCCTAATCAGCACGCCACATTAGACCCTGCCTTATTTAAAGGAAATAACTACCGCGTAG
>NZ_JAFMOS010000048.1 GCF_019049755.1 Rahnella perminowiae | reverse complement strand
GCTAAGGCGAGTCGGACTTTCCACATCCATTTTATCGGTGTGACATCATAGAAATGTTTGAATACCCGGCAAATATCAAATCGTGTTTTACCACATATCTTTTCCAAATCCTCAAGTGTTATTTCGTCAGAAATATTCTCAAGCATAAAATTAATGATCCTGACAACACATAATGCTTTTTCGGTATGTGCATGTTTTCCATACACAGTTAAATGACGATGATTCAGATCCTCGATTATTTTCTGAGTGAAAAGTGTTTTTTCAGCGTTCGACAGTTTGCGTTGCCACATACCCACCCCTTCTGTGCAAGCCATTAATGATGAACTTTTTAAAAGCGTAACTCCGTACATGAAAGGCTTAAGCAATTGCTATGCCATATTTTTATTGGTTTTAACTGTTTGTTTTTTAATAAAATTATTATAAATTTCTGTTAACGGAACGCGAAATTCCCATTTTCGAAACGTGGTCATTAA
>NZ_JAFMOS010000642.1 GCF_019049755.1 Rahnella perminowiae | reverse complement strand
ATTCACTATCTTGTTCATAACTGTGAGAAAGCTCAATTATGAGAGCAATTTAAGATTTTTAATCAGCATACCCTTCTACTTAGGAAAACTTGCCAACAACACTGATTGTGAGCTTCCAAAGGATGCCGTTTCCACATACTCAACCTACCATTTCATCTGGAGAGCACTCGTTCCGGTAGACATTTTCTTTCCTCACTCTGAGGACTTTTCGAATGCTTCTTTGGCACTCCAAACTCCAGCTTTATTTGAGAATGAAAAAGGAGTCAGTTCTCTCTCTTTACATGCTTCAAGGTAGTCAGCCCACCATTGGAGCATAAGTTTCCTTTCTTCGAGATGTTCTGCTTTGTGGATGTATGCAGCTCGAACGGAGTTTCGTTCTTGATGGCTCATTTGACGCTCAACAGCATCTCTTGACCACAACCCTGACTCAATCAAAGCACTACATGCCATTGTTCGAAAACCATGCCCACACACTTCCTTTTTCGTATCGTAGCCCATAGCGCGAAGTGCCTTGTTAATAGTATTTTCACTGATTGGTTTGTCATCACGACTAAACCCTATGAACATAAGATCTTTATCGCCACTGATACTATGAAGTTTTTCGAGTACGGTTTTGGCTTGTTTGCTCAATGGCACAATGTGAGGTGTTTTCATTTTAGAACCTCTGCCAGAATACTTAACCCCTTCTAATTCTTGACGTTCTCCAGGAATCGTCCATATCCCGTTTTTGAAATTCACTTCGGACCAACGAGCAAATCTTAACTCGCTTGAACGGATGAAAGTCAGCAGAGTCAATTGAACTGCTATTTTAGTGATGCCTTTGCCTTTATAAGATTTAATCCGTTTAAGAAGGTCTGGAAGTTGTTCAAGGGGAAGGGCAGGGCGATGAGTGCTTTTTGCTGTGGTAACAGCTCCAGCAAGGTCATATGCAGGATTTTGGTCGATCAATGCATTGTGGACAGCATACCGCATGATTGCTGTAATTCTTTGTTGTAGTCGGGCTGCAAGCTCGAGGTGTCCTGCTGCCTCGGCTTTTTTTAATGGGAGTAACAAATCGCGGGTTTTGAGTTCAGTGATGTTCCGTTTGCCTATCACAGGAAACAAGTGTGAAATTAAGCTGTTTAGGACAGTTGTCCTGTGACTATCAGACCATGTCCTGTTGCTCGAATGCCACTCTCTGGCAACCGTTTCGAATGTGAGCAAACCTTTTTCTTCAACCTTTTCAGATTTTCGCTTCTCACCAGGATCTATGTTGTTTGCGATTAGTTTTCTTGCTTCGTCTCTTCTAAGGCGTGCAGTGGCAAGAGAGATTTCAGGATAAACACCTAACGCCAACATTTTTTGTTTACCGGCAAAACGGTATTGCAGACGCCAATATTTCGAACCGCTGGGCTGAATCAGAAGGTGCATACCACCACCATCAGTCAGCTTTATCGGCTTCTCAGCAGGTTTAGCGTTCCTGACTTTTACCTCAGTGAGTGCCATAGAAAACCTCCCATACTGATGGTATCTGCATTATCGAACTTACCATACCAACTGTTATACCAACAAAATGTGCAGGATGTTGATAAAAGTTATTGGAATTTGGTAGACGAAGTGATGGGGTTAACTTACTGATTTAGAGAATAAAATTGACTTGAGTGGACGTTTGTAGACATTGAAATGGTGTCCCCTACAGGAATCGAACCTGTAACTAGCCCTTAGGAGGGGCTTGTTATATCCGTTTAACTAAGGAGACACGGGCGCCTGTGGAAAGCGCCCGCGTAGTATACCCATTTTTCTGGTAATAATAAGATACCAAGCTGTCGTTTGGTTGTTTCCTCGCCAGTCAGGGTTTTGCGGCCTCTTTTCTGGCGGTTTCCTGTTCCTCTTTTTTCGCTTCGGCTTTCTTCTGATTACTCATGTCGTTACGGATCTGCGCGTGGCTTATCAGCGCGAAGATAAAGGTGCCGCCGAAGATGTTGCCAGCCAGCGTCGGCAGGGCGAACGGCCAGATAAATTCGTACCAGGGGATGGCGCCGGAGAATACCAGATACAGGATTTCAACCGAGCCGACGACGATGTGCGTCAGGTCGCCGATCGCCACCATATAGGTCATCAGCATGATTACCCACAATTTGGCGGTACCGGCGGAGGGGATCATCCAGACCATGGTGGCAATCAGCCAGCCGGACACCATGCCGCCGACAAACATGCCCTGGGGGTCTTTCTTCATGATCTCCATACTGATGGTGCGAAACGCTTCGTCGGTCGCCGTGTCGAAAAAGGGCACCAGATGAAACACCAGCGCCGCCAGTCCGCCGCCGATGACATTACCTGCCAGCACGATGCCCCATAAACGCAGCAGCAGCAGAATGTTTCTGCCTGTCGGTTTTTGCATAATAGGTAAAACAGCAGTCACCGTGTTTTCGGTGAATAACTGCTGACGCGCCATGATCACGATAATGAACCCGACGGTATAACCGATGTTCTCAATGAAGAAGCGTTCCGGTGTATCGGGCAGACGGGCATGAAGAATACCTTTCGCCATCAGCGAGGCGCTGATCGACAATCCGGCGGCAACCGCTGACCACAGCAATGCCTGTCCGTCGCGCTCAAGCTCTTTTTCTCCTTCCATGCGGATAACTTCGTGAACCGCTGCCGCTTTTGACGGCAGGTTCTCTTCGCCGGTCTCGATTTCTTTTCCCTGCGTATGTTCGTCGCTGTCAACATCCTTGTCATCGTGATGCTGTTTTTCTCCGGCCATTATGATTCCCCAAAACTCAAGCAAAGTAATTGCAGATAGGTTCCTGAGTAAGCATAGGCGAGGCAGAGAAATTATGAGCAGGTATACAAAAAAGTTACAAAGCGTTAACCCATGAACCCTATGGAACATTGAGAAGATGTTTGCTGGATTTCAGGGTTTTCAAGCTTGTAAACTGCGCCTCCCTGAGCTGCGGCTCATCGGGTGCCTGTGATATGATACGCACTTGTGAAAAATAAGAGACATCACCATGTTTGAAGCCTTTAATCTGAGCTGTGTTCGTGATGAAAGAACCCTGTTTAGCGGCTTAAGTTTTACTATCGAACCGGGTGATATGGTGCAGATCGAAGGCCGCAACGGTGCCGGTAAAACCAGTTTACTGCGGATCCTTGCCGGATTGTCCTCTCCGGACGCCGGTGAAGTCCGCTGGCAGGGCGTAAGTACCCGCCGTCAGCGCGATATTTTCCATCAGCAGCTTCTCTATCTCGGTCATCAGCCCGGTGTAAAGTCAGTACTTACTGCGTTTGAAAACCTTGCTTTCTATCTGTCCGTGAATGGCCCGACGGTCAAAGGTAACGCCAGCGCAGAAGCGATTTATCAGGCATTGGAAAACGTCGGATTGCTGGGTTATGAAGATGTGACGGTGGCGCAGATGTCCGCCGGACAGCAACGCCGCGTCGCACTGGCGCGTCTGTGGCTGAGTGATGCGCCGTTATGGATCCTCGATGAGCCGCTGACCGCCATTGATAAACAAGGCGTTGCTACCCTGATTACGCTGTTTGAACAGCATGCGCAGCAGGGCGGGATGGTGTTGCTGACAACGCACCAGGATTTACAGGGTGTTAACCGCCACGTGCGGAAACTTCGTCTGACCAGTGCTGAGCCGGTGTGACGCGAAGGGGATACAAAAGGAATGTTTACGAAAGTCCTGCGCCGCGAGCTGAAAATTGCCTTTCGCAAAAGCGCTGAAATTATTAACCCGCTGTGGTTTTTCCTGATTGTGATTACGCTGTTCCCGTTAGGGATCGGCCCTGAGCCTAAACTGCTGGCGCGTATTGCACCCGGCATTGTCTGGGTCGCCGCGTTGTTGTCCTCCCTGCTGGCGCTGGAGCGATTGTTCCGCGATGACTACCTGGACGGCACGCTCGAACAGCTTCTTTTGTTGCCTTCGCCGCTGGCACTCACGGTTCTGGGGAAAGTATGTGCTCACTGGGTGGTAACAGGATTGCCGTTACTGATCCTCTCGCCGCTGATTGCGCTGCTGCTCTCACTGGATTTTGAAACCTGGCAAGCCGTTGCGCTGACGATTTTACTGGGCACGCCGACGCTGAGCTTTATTGGCGCGATTGGTGTGGCGCTGACCGTCGGGCTGCGCAAAGGCGGTGTTCTGCTCAGTCTGCTGGTATTGCCGCTGTATATTCCGGTGCTGATTTTCGCCACCGGCGCGATTGATGCCGCATCAATGGCGATGCCCGTCGGCGGTTATCTGGCCATTCTCGGTGCGATGCTGGCAGGCAGTGCGACATTAGCGCCTTTTGCGACAGCTGCCGCTTTGAGAGTAAGTATCCACTGACACTTTTTGCCGGTAAAAGGCGATAGCACAGCATTATTTTACGTGTCGTTACAATAGAGAAGAAAAAACGCAACCTTTGACTAACATCACACTTCTCTATAGTGAACAATAGAGAGGCCAATAATAAGTGCGGATGATTTATAACCGACCGCGCAAGAGCCCACCGAGGTTCCACGGCATATCACACAGTGACATTTTAGAGTGAGCAACGATAACAATGTGGAAATGGTTACATCAACTCGCAAGGCCTGAACGGCTTTACCACGTCTGCGGGCGGTTCATCCCCTGGCTTGGGATTTTAGGTCTTGCCTGCCTGCTGATTGGCTGGGTATGGGGTTTTGGCTATGCACCACCGGATTACCAGCAAGGTAACAGTTACCGGATTATGTATATCCATGTCCCGGCGGCTATCTGGTCAATGGGGATTTACAGCGGGATGGCGATCGCGGCGTTTATCGGCCTGGTGTGGCAGATGAAAATGTCCGACCTGGCGGTGGCGGCAATGGCGCCGGTCGGGGCTGTATTCACGTTTATTGCCCTGGTGACCGGCTCGGCATGGGGCAAACCGATGTGGGGCACATGGTGGGTGTGGGATGCGCGCCTGACCTCCGAACTGGTGTTGCTGTTCCTGTATCTGGGTGTCATTGCGCTGTATAACGCCTTTGACGACCGTCGTCTGGCCGGGCGTGCCGCCGGTATTCTGGTCCTGGTCGGCGTGGTGAACATTCCCATTATTCATTACTCCGTAGAGTGGTGGAACACGCTGCATCAGGGGTCCACCGACATGCAGCAAACCATCGACCCGAGTATGCGTTATCCGCTGCGCTGGGCGATTTTCGGTTATCTGTTCTTCTTTATTACCCTGACGTTGATGCGTTTACGTAACCTGATTCTGGTTCAGGAACGCCTGCGTCCGTGGGTGGCTGGCCTGGTGAATAAGGAGCGTCGCGGATGAGCCCTGCATTCTCAAGCTGGCATGATTTTTTTGCGATGGGCGGCTATGCCTTTTATGTCTGGCTGTCGGTCGCCGCGACGCTGCTCTCGCTGATTGTGCTGGTGGCGCATACCTTTATTCAGCACCGGCAAATCCTCGGCGAAGTCCGTCGACGCCAGGCGCGCGAAAAACGCATTAGTCAGTCCCAGTCTAAAAAACAGCCAGGCGCACAGACGTCACCGCTGGAACCGGACGCTTCCGGGGAGAAGTTATTGTGAATCCACGTCGTAAAAAGCGTCTGTCGCTGGCGCTGGTGGTGCTGTTGGGCCTTGGTCTGAGCATTTCACTGGTGATGTATGCGCTTCGCTCCAACATTGATTTGTTTTATACACCCAGTGAAATCTTGCAGGGCAAAGGCGAAGATCACGAGATGCCGACGGTGGGCCAGCGCCTGCGTATCGGCGGTATGGTGATGCCCGGCTCAGTGAAGCGTGACCCGAAAAGTTTGCAGGTTAGCTTTAAAATTTATGACGCACGGGGAGCGATTGCTGTGACCTATAACGGCATCCTTCCCGACCTGTTCCGTGAAGGGCAGGGTGTGGTGGCGCAGGGCGTGATGGAACCGGGGAATGTGGTGAATGCTATCCAGGTGCTGGCGAAACACGATGAAAAATATGTGCCGCCGGAAGTTGCCGACGCCATGAAAGAAAATCACAAAGGGCCTGCTTCGGCCTACGTGGGTAACAATAAAGGAAACGACCGTTCATGATGCCGGAACTGGGAACATTTGCACTCTGTCTGGCATTAGGTCTGGCGGTGTTACTGAGTATTTATCCGCAGTGGGGCGCGGCCCGTCAGGACAGCCGGATGATGGCGATGGCGCGTCCGTTGTCTTACGGCATGTTCGCCTGCATTGCGCTGGCCTTTATTATTCTGGTGCATGCGTTTGTGGTGAACGATTTCACCGTCGCCTATGTTGCCAATAATTCCAATACCCGCCTGCCGGTGTATTACCGCGTGGCAGCTACCTGGGGGGCGCACGAAGGGTCGCTGCTGCTGTGGGTGTTATTACTCAGTTGCTGGACGCTTGCCGTGGCGCTGTTCAGCCGCCGGATGCCGCAGGATGCCGTGGCGCGCGTGCTGGCGGTGATGGGCATGATCACCGGCGGGTTCCTGCTGTTTATTCTGCTGACGTCCAACCCGTTCATCCGCTCGCTGCCGAATTTCCCTGTCGACGGCAGCGACCTGAATCCGGTGCTGCAGGATATCGGGCTGATTTTCCATCCGCCATTGCTGTACATGGGGTATGTCGGTTTCTCCGTGGCGTTTGCTTTCGCGATAGCGTCGCTGATGGCGGGGCGTCTGGATACCGCCTGGGCACGCTGGTCGCGGCCGTGGACACAAGCCGCGTGGGTATTTCTGACCATCGGTATTGTGCTCGGTTCGGCATGGGCGTATTACGAATTAGGCTGGGGCGGCTGGTGGTTCTGGGACCCGGTTGAAAATGCTTCCTTTATGCCGTGGCTGGCAGGTACGGCGCTGATCCACTCGCTCGCCGTTACCGAAAAGCGCGGGACCTTCAAAGCCTGGACGGTGCTGCTGGCCATCACCGCCTTCTCGCTGTGTCTGCTGGGCACATTCCTGGTGCGCTCCGGTGTGTTGGTCTCGGTTCACTCGTTTGCCTCTGATCCGGCACGCGGCATGTTTATCCTGGCTTACTTAGTGATTGTGATCGGTGGCTCGCTGCTGCTGTACGCTTTCAAAGGGAATTCGGTGCGCGCGCCGGGCCGTCACGAACTGCATTCCCGGGAGAGTTATTTGCTCGGCAATAACGTTCTGCTGGTGGCGGCGATGCTGGTGGTGCTGCTCGGTACGCTGCTGCCGCTTATCCACAAACAGCTTGGGCTGGGCAGTATTTCTATCGGCGAACCCTTCTTCAACACCATGTTTACCTGGCTGATGGCACCGCTGGCGCTGCTGTTAGGTATTGGCCCGCTGGTGCGCTGGCGTCGCGATGAGCCGAGCAAACTGTGGCGTCGTCTGGGCGTGGCGCTGGTGGTGACGCTGGTGCTGTCAATTCTTCTGCCGTGGCTGTTGCAGGATAAAATCGTCGGCATGACCGTAGTGGGTATGCTGATGTCGGTGTGGGTCATTGTGCTGACGCTGATGGAACTGCACGAGCGTGCCACGCACCGTCACTCGTTCTGGCGCGGTCTGACCAAACTTTCCCGCAGCCACTGGGGGATGGTGCTCGGGCACCTCGGGGTCGCGGTGACGGTGATCGGCATCGCCTTCAGCCAGAATTACAGCGTTGAACGTGATGTGCGCATGAAGTCCGGTGATACCGTGGATATTCATGATTATCACTTTATTTTCCGCGATGTCCGTGACATCACCGGACCGAACTATACCGGCGGTGAGGCGAACATTGATGTCACGCAGAACGGCAAAAAAATCACTACGCTGCATGCGGAAAAACGCTTCTACAGCGTGGCGCGCAGTATGATGACTGAGGCGGCGATCGACGGCAATCTGGCGCGCGACCTGTATGCGGCGCTCGGCGAAGAACTGGACGACGGTTCGTGGGCGGTACGGTTGTACTACAAACCTTTTGTCCGCTGGATCTGGCTGGGCGGCCTGTTTATGGCGGCCGGTGGGGTGTTGTGTATTCTTGACCCGCGTTATCGCATGAGTAAAAAACTCAGGAAGCAGGGTCTGGCGGAGGCGGAAGAAGCATGAACCGGAAACTTCTCTTTATTCCGTTGATCCTGTTTCTGGCACTGGCTGCGGCTTTTCTGGTGCAACTGACCCGCAATGCAAACGGTGATGATCCGACGCTGCTGGAATCGGCTCTGATCGGCAAACCGGTGCCGGTATTCAAACTGGAATCACTGGCGCAGGCGGGAAAAACCTACGATCAGTCGGTGCTGCGTGACGGTAAACCGATGCTGCTTAACGTCTGGGCGACGTGGTGTCCGACCTGCCGGGCTGAGCATCAATATCTGAATTCGCTGGCAGCAAAAGGTGTACGTGTGGTCGGACTCAATTATAAAGATGACCGGCAGAAAGCGGTAACCTGGCTCAATACGCTGGGGAATCCTTACATGCTCAGCCTGTATGACGGCGACGGCATGCTGGGGTTGGATCTGGGCGTATATGGTGCGCCGGAAACTTTCCTGATCGACGGGCAGGGCATTATCCGCTATCGCCACGCCGGTGACTTAAACGAAAAGGTCTGGCAGACCGAGGTGTTGCCGCTGTACAAAAAATACGGAGGTCACCCATGAAACTGATTTCCTCGCTGCCCGCGTTGCTGCTGGGCATGCTGCTGAGTGTCAGCGCATTCGCTGCCATCGACACGTATCAGTTCAAATCGCCGGAGCAGGAACAGGCTTACCGCGAAATAACGGCGCAGCTGCGTTGCCCGAAATGTCAGAACACTAATATTGCCGCTTCGGATTCGATTATCGCCGCCGATATGCGCACCAAGGTATTTCAGTTACTGAACGAAGGGCAGAACAAACAGCAAATCGTCGCGTATATGGTGGCGCGTTACGGCAATTTCGTCACTTACGAACCGCCGGTCACGCCCTCTACCTTTATTTTGTGGCTCGGGCCGGTGCTGGTCATCGTTATTGGCGCAGGCATGATTTTTATGCGTTCCCGCCGTGGTATTGCGCGCACTGAACACACAACCATATCTATGTCAGAACAAGAGAGACAGCGCCTGGCGCAGTTACTTAAAGACAGTGACGGGAAAGGATCATGAGCATTTTTTGGCTGTGCATTGTGGTGATGCTGGTTATCGCACTGGCGCTGTTTATCGTGCCGGTTATCCGTGGCGACCGCGCAGAACAGACTTCCCGCGATGCGCTGAACAAAGCATTTTACCATCATCGCCTGAGTGAACTGGAAGAAGACGAAGCGCAGGGCGTGGTCGACGAGCGCCCGGCGCATATTCAGGAATTACAGGAAAACTTACTGACGGATATTCCCGCCGGGCAGATGCCCGTCGCCATGCAGCCGATTGGACGCTGGACGCTGGTGCCGGGCGGCATCTTGCTGGTGATCATCACGTTGGGTGTGTATCTGTATGCCGGTGGTCTGGGGCAGGTCAGTGCATGGAATCAGGTGATGCAGCGTATGCCCGATTTGCGTCAGCGGATTGCCGATGATCACGGTGTGCCACTGACCGCCATGGATGTACAGGATTTAGGGCTCGGATTGCGTACTGATTTGCAGGCAAATCCGGATAATATCCGGGACTGGGTGATGCTTGGCCGTGTCGGAATGGCGCTCAATAATGCCGCTACTGCCACACAGGCCTACGCCCATGCCTATCAGCTTGCACCAGACGATATGTCAGTCAAACTCGGTTATGCCGAAGTATTAACCCGTTCGTCTGATCCGCAGGATAACCTTACCGGCGGAAATCTTTTACGCAGTATGCTGGAAAAGTCTCAGGGTGATCTGCGTGTGTTAAGTCTGCTGGCCTATAATGAATATGAACAGGGGCATTATCCGCAAGCCATTGGTGCGTGGGAAGTTATGCAGAAAATCCTGCCTGCCGGTGACAAACGCCTGGAGATGGTTAACGCCAGCATTGCGCAGGCAAAACAGAAAGCCGGTCTGGATCAGGTTAAACTGACGGTAAATGTCACGCTTTCTGCTGAGGCTCAGCAGAAACTTTCGCAAAATGGCACGGTCTTTATTTCAGTGACTGACGGCAGCAGTCCGGTGCCGGTTGCGGTGAAAAAACTGCCGCTCAGCCGCTTCCCGCTGACGGCCACCGTCGATGACAGCAACGCAATGATGCCGGAACGCTTGCTTTCTTCGCTGCATCAATTAAAAGTACGCGTTCGTATTTCACAAGATGGTCTGGCAACGCCAGCCTCAGGTGACTGGTACGGCGACAGCCCGCTGACCGATTTTGCCGGTAAAGGCCAGGTCAGCATCGACATTAATCAGCAGGTTCCATAATAAGGAACCGACGATCAAAAACAGGGAGATATCCATGAACTTACGCCTGACTGGGCTGGCGTTTGCAACAGTTTTACTGGTCGGTTGTGCCGGCACGTCCGGATCATCGGACAGCGAACAGCAGGGACGTTCTGATCCGCTCGAAGGTTTCAACCGGGTGATGTTCGATTTCAACTATAACTATATGGATCCGTACCTGGTGCGGCCTGTGGCGGTAGCCTGGCGTGATTATGTGCCACAACCGGCGCGTAACGGCACCAGTAACTTCCTGAGCAATCTGGATGAACCGGCCAGCATGGTTAACTCCCTGCTGAAAGGTGATCCGTACCGTGCGGCAATCCACTTCAACCGCTTCTTCCTGAACACGATTTTAGGGATGGGCGGTCTGATCGATGTTGCCGGAATGGCGAACCCGAAACTGGCGCGTGAAGAGGCGCAGGGCTTCGGCAGCACACTGGGTCATTACGGCGTCGGCTACGGTCCGTATGTGGTTCTGCCAGGTTACGGCAGCGCGACCGTCCGTGACGAAGGTGGCGACCTGGTTGATGATTTGTATCCGATGCTCAGCTATCTGACCTTCTGGATGTCAGCCGGTAAATGGGTACTGGAAGGGGTGGAAACCCGTGCGGAACTGCTCGATTCTGATGGCCTGATCCGTAACTCTTCGGATCCGTATCTGTTTATACGTGAGGCTTACTTCCAGCGTCATGATTTCCTGGCAAGAGGCGGTCAGCTGACGCCACAGGAAAATCCGAACGCGGCACTGATTCAGGGCGACCTGAAAGATATCGACTCGGAATAACCGTTCCGGACACACAAAAAAAGCGCCTTCCGGCGCTTTTTTCATATCAGGCGTATCACTCAGTTCATCAGAAGCTGTAGTTAAAGTTCGCGCCGTACAGCATGGCGGTCCCTTTGGCCTGGTATTCGTAATTCGGTACACCGTTAGCGACTTTCTCACTGATATTCACGGTCTGACCATGCATATAGGAGACACCCACATCCACAGACGCGTCTTTATTGAAGGCGTAAGTCGTACCGGCGGAAACCCAGAAGCGGTCCTGATCCGGAATAGAAATGGTGCGGTTATCTGCCGGAACCGGGCTGTCATCGAAGGCGATACCGGTACGGAACGTCCAGTTATCGTCGTAGTAATAGGTGGTACCCAACGCGATGCGGTAAGCATCATGATAACCTTCGTCTTTCTGGAACAGCGTCTGGCCGTTAGAACCGGTCGCTTTCAGCTCCTGGAACTGGCTCCAGCTGGTGTAAGCCAGGCTGTAGTGAATCGCCCATTTTGGTGCCACGCGGTTATAACCGGACAATTCCCACATTTCAGGCAAGTTCAGGGTCAGGGATCCCGGCACGGTCTGGCCACCCGTTCCGCCTAACGCTTTCGGAATGCCGTTACGGTATTCGCCGTCGAAGTCAATTTTCACTTCAGAACGGTAGGTGAAGCCGTAGCGGTTATTATCATCCACTTCATACAGGATACCGGCGTTCCAGCCGTAACCCCACTCATTGCCTTTCAGCTTGGCGGCTTCCGTATCCGCAGGCAGCAGACCGCCGGTTTGAATCGGCACCAGTTCACCGGCAGTACGGCGAATTTTCGCTTTCGCGTAAACGGCATCGAAGCCCAGGCCGAAGCTGAAATGCTGGTTCAAACGGTAAGCAACACTTAAGTTAGTGTTAACGGTGGTAAGGTCAGTTTCACCGCCGATCGGGCCAGCCGGATAATTATCGCTGAACTCAGTCGCCAGACCGTAGTTTGACGTAGCCGATGCACCGACCGCCCATTGATCATTGAGTGGCATAATAAAGTGGATATTAGGCACCCACTGATTCGGCGCAATGTTATCCGCATCAGTGCTCCTGCCTGTAACCGGCGAGTTGCCTGTTACTTTGACATCCGGGTCGACATAAATCGCACCCGCTGAGAAAGAGGGACGATCAAACATGGTCATGGTTGCCGGGTTACGGCTGCCGGATGCGGCAGTATCAGCGATGGCACCTTCACCCGAGAAAGAGCGGCCTAACCCCGCAGCGGTATATTCATTTAACTGAAAACCTGCTGCATAAACGTTGGAGGAAACAATTGCCACTGCAGCTGCCAGAGCAGATCTTTTAAACAGGTTTTTCTGGTTCATGACCAAAACCTCAATTTTATGTTTTTTATCAAACAATGTTACATCAAGTAACAATGAGCGCGGGATTGTAGGGTCCGTTATCAGTCTGACAAATCAGACCAGTGAGCGAAGTATAGGTCTGACCTGTGGTGTAGTTGCAATAATGTTTCATAGATATTTCTTATTTGATGCAAGAAATTGGATCCACTTAACAAAAAACAAACAATAAAAGTTCAATTAAGAAACGTTAAAGTGAGAACAGTGACGAAGTTATAAACGATTACTTACATATACGTGATCTGGATCACCTGAAAGGCACATAATAAGTAAGCACTAGTGTGTTGTCAGAACGGTGGCGTAAAATACAGGCTGGAAATAAAACCTTATTCGCAATCAGGCCAGACGGTGGACGTTGCCGCTGATGCCGGGGAGAAAATTATGTCTGACGTAACCATGTCCTCTAAATCCACCCAACCTCTGCATTCCATCAACAAATGTGGTGCGGAAGAAACCGCAGCCTGCTGCTGTGTCGATGTCGGAACCATCATGGACAATACGGATTGCACCGCTTCTTACAGCCGTGTTTTTGAAACCGAAGCTCAGGCGAACGAAACCCTGCAAGCCCTGACCGAACGCGCACGCGGCGTTGAATCTGAGCCATGTGAAATCAACAGCCGTATCGAAAAAGTGGATGGCGGCGTCGAACTGAATATCGATTTCACATTTAGCTGCCAGGCTGAAACGATGATCTTCCAGTTAGGCTTGAGATAATCCCCGTCATACTTTGAGCCGCAGATGCGTTGGCTGCACTCCGTAACCGAATTACTGATGTATATCAGTTCATCGGAATGGCATTGATTGCCGCGTGACTCATTCTGCGACTCAAATTATTGAGAGGAAGTTCTAAGTTGTCATACCGCTTAAATAAGCGGTATTTCTTTGTCTGCTATTTCTGCCTGCCGCCTTTCTTCTCATTCTTATTTCAGAAAAATTTGCTGTTGCTCGCACTTCACTCCCTTTCGCTTTGCCAAATGTAAATACATAGTTAAAACTGAGTTATCAGGTCTGACCTCTTAAGACCCTATTTTTCTCAGGAGCTTGTATGAATAAAGTCGTTCCACTGGTGACGCGTGAGGGCGATCGCATTGCGATTGTCGACGGCTTACGTACGCCGTTTGCTAAACAGGCCACCGCCTATCACGGCATTCCTGCTGTCGATCTCGGTAAAATGGTGGTCAGTGAGCTGCTGGCAAAAAGTGGGATTGACCCGAAGGACATCGACCAGCTGGTTTTCGGTCAGGTGGTCCAGATGCCGGAAGCGCCGAATATCGCCCGCGAAATTGTGCTCGGTACCGGCATGGATGTATCGACCGATGCCTATAGCGTCTCGCGTGCCTGTGCCACCAGTTTTCAGGCGGTTGCTAACGTGGCCGAAAGCATCATGAGCGGGATGGTGCAGGTCGGGATCGCGGGCGGAGCGGATTCTTCTTCGGTATTGCCGATAGGTGTCAGCAAACGACTGGCCCGCGCCCTGGTGGATGTTAATAAAGCACGTACGCTGTCGCAGCGTCTCTCCATTTTCAGCCAACTCAAACTGCGCGATTTGCTGCCGGTGCCGCCTGCTGTGGCTGAATATTCTACCGGTCTGCGCATGGGCGATACCGCAGAGCAGATGGCGAAAAGCCATAACATCAGCCGCGTGCAGCAGGATGAGCTGGCGCACCGTTCTCATACGCTGGCCGCGCAGGCATGGGAGCAGGGGTATTTAACCTCGCAGGTCATGGCCGCACAGGTTCCGCCTTACCGTGAAGTGCTGCAAAAAGATAACAACATCCGCCTGAATTCTGAAATCAGTCAGTATGCCAAATTGCGCCCGGCTTTCGACCGTAAACACGGTACCGTCACCGCCGCCACCAGCACGCCGCTGACGGATGGTGCCGCGGCGGTATTAATGATGAGCGAATCCCGCGCACGTGAACTGGGCCTTGAACCTCTCGGCTATCTGAAAAGTTTTGCGTTTGCCGCTATCGGCGTCTGGGAAGACATGCTTCTCGGGCCTGCCTACGCCACGCCGCTGGCGCTGGATCGCGCAGGGCTGACGCTGGACGATTTGGATCTGATCGATATGCATGAAGCGTTTGCTGCACAGACGCTGGCGAATATCAAAATGTTAGCCAGTGATGAGTTCGCCCGTGAAAAACTTGGCCGTAGTCAGGCTGTAGGCGAAATAGACTGGGATAAATTCAATGTTCTGGGCGGTTCACTGGCCTACGGGCATCCTTTTGCGGCAACCGGCGCACGAATGATTACCCAGACGCTGCATGAATTACGTCGTCGTGGCGGGAAATATGGGCTGACCACTGCCTGTGCCGCTGGCGGCTTAGGCGCAGCAATGATCCTGGAGGCCGCGCAATGAGAGAACCTATGGAAAACCTGAATCCGGCAGACACTCAAGCAACCGAACCGGTCTCTGCTTTTTCACTGATATTTACCACGGAACATGTGGGGATTATCACCATCGATGTTCCCGGCGAAAAAGTGAATACCTTAAAGGCTGAATTTGCTCAGCAAATCAGCGCTATTTTGCACAAAGCACAGCAGTATCCCGGTCTGAAAGGTCTGGTGCTCATTTCGGGCAAAACAGATTCATTCATTGCCGGTGCGGATATCACTATGATTTCGGGCTGTCAGACAGCCGTCCAGGCCAGTGAACTGGCGCAAAAAGGCCAGACGGTGATGGCTCAAATCGCCTCGTTTTCTGTGCCGGTGGTGGCCGCTATTCATGGTGCCTGTCTCGGCGGTGGTCTGGAACTGGCGCTGGCGTGCCATGCCCGTGTGTGTTCGCTGGATGAAAAAACTCAGCTCGGCCTGCCGGAAGTACAGCTGGGTTTACTGCCGGGGTCCGGCGGTACGCAGCGGCTTCCGCGGCTTATCGGCGCGCCGAAAGCGCTGGATATGATGCTGACAGGTCGCAGTATTCGCGCGAAACAGGCGCTGAAAATGGGGCTGGTGGATGACGCAGTGCCCTATTCTATTTTGCTGCAAACGGCGCTGGAACGTGTGGCGAAAGGGCGTAAATCACGTCCGCCATTGCCGTGGCAGGCGCGTCTGGCCGGTGGGCCGGTGGGCAAAAGTTTGCTGTTTCATTTTGTGCGTAAACAGACATGGGCGAAAACACACGGCAATTATCCGGCCACCACAAAAATCATCGATGTGGTAAAAACCGGGCTGGACCAAGGCAGCGGTATCGGCTACCAGGCGGAAGCCAAAGCTTTTGGCGAACTGGTGATGACATCAGAATCGGCGGCATTACGCGGCCTGTTTTTCGCCTCCACCGCGCTGAAAAAAGAAAAGGGCGGTGATGCAGAACCTTTGCCGGTACGCCGTGTGGGCATTCTCGGTGGTGGCCTGATGGGGGGAGGTATCGCTTATGTGACTGCCACCAAAGCCGGACTGCCGGTACGTATTAAAGACATTAATCACGACGGTATCCGCCATGCGCTGAAATACAGCTGGGATTTGCTGGAGAAAAAGCTGCGCAGCCGGAGGCTGACCCGCAGCGAACAGCAACGTCAGATGCTGCTGATTTCCGGTACTACCGGTTACAGCGGTTTTGCGCAGGCTGATATTGTGGTGGAAGCGGTATTTGAGGATTTATCGCTCAAACAGGCGATGGTGGCGGAAATAGAGCAAAACGCCGCACCGCACACGATTTTTGCATCAAACACCTCTTCTTTGCCCATTCAGAAGATTGCAGAGCGGGCTGACCGGCCGGAACAGGTGATCGGGCTGCATTATTTCAGCCCGGTCGATAAAATGCCATTGGTTGAAGTCATCCCGCATGCGGGCACCAGTGCACAGACTATTTCAACCACGGTTTCGCTTGCCAGGAAACAGGGGAAAACGGCCATTGTGGTAGGTGACAGCGCCGGATTCTATGTAAATCGTATTCTTGCGCCTTACATCAATGAAGCTGCGCGTTGCTTACTGGGCGGTGAACCGGTCGATCATATTGATAAAGCGCTGGTGAATTTTGGTTTCCCGGTCGGCCCGATCCAGCTGCTGGATGAGGTCGGTATTGATGTCGGCACGAAAATTGGTCCGATACTGATTGATGCTTTTGGTGAGCGTTTTGCCGCTCCTGCCGGTTTTGATGCGGTGCTTAAAGATGACCGTAAAGGCCGTAAAAATGGCAAAGGTTTCTACCTTTACGGGCAGAAAGGGCGGACGGCGAAGAGAAAACAGGTCGACCCGGCGATTTATCGTCTGCTGAATGTCACGCCAAAAGCGCAGCAGTCAGAAGATGGGATTGCACAACGCTGCGTGATGCTGATGCTCAACGAAGCGGTGCGTTGTCTGGACGAAAAAGTCATCCGCAGTGCGCGCGATGGTGATCTTGGCGCTGTGTTCGGAATAGGTTTTCCGCCCTTCCGGGGGGGACCGTTCCGTTACATAGACCAGCTTGGCAGCGCCACTGTGGTGAAAATACTGGAGCAACTGGCGCAGCAGTACGGCGAGCATTTCACGCCATGCGAAGGGTTAATACGACGGGCGCAGCAGGGTGAACGGTTCTGTTCAGGTAACAGGGCGGGCGAAAAGGTCAGTGAAGTGTGATTGTGATCACTGCTTATTGCTGAGTTTCGCGAGAATCTGGAACAGATCCTGCTTAAAGCCAGGTACATGCCGGGGATCATTTTTATGGTGAGAATAACTTTGTACAGAAACAATCCCAAACGATTGATCTACAACCTGAGTGGTTAAATAATCGCCTGAATGGTTTACAAGCGGTAAGGGTTGGTGTAAAAAACAGCGTTTTATTTACGTGAAGTTTCAGGCAAAATGCCCGACCGCTGATGCTCATCATGCAGGGCATGTGGGCACAGCGTGTTAAGTGGATGTAATGCCTGACAGCTATCTTGTAATGAAAAACTTCAATCTGACAGTGATTGAAATGCTGGGCAATGGGTAATACAGCACGCAAGGCGTTTCTGTATAGCGCTATTTTTGTTAACAAAAGCGGTGCAATATGCAAGTTGTAATTATGCGTCACGGTGATGCGGTTCTCGAAGCTGCCAGCGACTCAGTTCGCCCGTTAAGCGAATGCGGATGTGACGAATCAGTACATATGGCTGCCTGGCTGAATGGCCGTGGCATCAAAATTGACCGCATTCTGGTCAGCCCGTACCTGCGTGCGCAGCAGACGCTCGAAAAAGTGCGCCAGTGTCTGGCGCTGCCCGGAAATGTTGAGATTGATATTCTCAAGGAACTGACACCGGGCGGAGATCCTGCTCTGGTCGCCAGTGAACTGCAGCATCTGGCACTGACCGGCGTCAACGCGGTACTGGTGGTGTCGCATCTGCCGCTGGTCGGTTATCTGGTAGCAGAACTGTGTCCGGGCGTTTGCCCGCCAATGTTCGCCACTTCCGCGATGGCAAGTGTTGAACTGAACGGCGAAACCGGGCAAGGTACCTTTGACTGGCAATTCAGCCCATGCCAGGTGATGGCTAAGGTCTAATCCCGTTTATTCATCATACTTCGAGCCGCAGATGCATTGGCTGCGATAAATTACCCGGATCACTTACCTGAGTAAGCTTATCGGGATAATTTTTCTTGCCGCCTTGCTGCAACTCGAATTATTTAGAGTAAGGCTTCGGTGAACAGCGCCAGACAAAAGAAAGGCACAGCTCCGGCTGTGCCTTTCTCGTTTATGAAGGTGGGGAGGAAGTCAGCTGATTTTATCGTCCAGCTCAACCAGTACCAGCAAAGCGGCGCTGCCACCCAGTTCTTTAGGAGCCTGATGGAAAGCCTCGACGTCCGGATGCTGTGCCAGCCACAACGGGGTTTGTTGCTTGAGGATATGTTTGCCGTGACCGTGCATCACACAGGCGCAATGTACATGTTCACGGCGGCAGGCTGCGATCAGCGCGCCCAGTTCCTGTTTGGCTTCTCTCTGCGTTAAACCGTGTAAATCCAGAAACAGCTCGGGCGAATAATCGCCGCGACGCAATTTTTTCAATTCAAAATGACTGACATCTGGCCGGATATGGCGAACCGGGCCTTCTTCCTGCAACATTGGCTGGAATTCATCAGAAAAGTAATAGCTCGCGTCCACCTGCTCCTGAATCAGCTTTTTAGGCGACAGGGTGACCAGCTTTTTTCGCGGCGGGCGGTGAGTAATCGTATCGTTTTTCAGGCGCTTGATGCCCGGAACAGCCTCGCGGAATAACGCCGCTTCCTCGGGGCTGAGCAGGTGTTTTTTCTTCATCTTTTTATCGTCATTATCGCTCAATACAGACAGTGTACCTTCCGTCACCCTGCGGTTTAAAGAAAACTCAGGGTTAAATTCTTCGGGACATCGCGCAAGTGCGTTGACTAGCTGCTGATTTGTGGCGGGCTTCGTGGCAAACTATGCGGCAAATAATGGGTTAAACGTCTGTTAAAAACCCGTGCACTGCCTGGAGAATAAAATTGGACAAAATTTTCGTCGACGAAGCTGTCAGTGAGCTGCATACCATTCAGGATATGCTGCGCTGGACCGTCAGCCGCCTGAACGCGGCCAATGTCTATTACGGTCACGGCACCGATAACCCGTGGGACGAAGCCGTGCAACTGGTTCTGCCAAGCGTGTTTTTACCGCTGGACATCCCTGAAGATATGCACACCGCACGCCTGACATCCAGCGAGCGCCACCGCATTGTTGAGCGTGTGATCCGCCGCGTCAACGAGCGGGTGCCGGTGGCCTATCTGACCAACAAAGCCTGGTTCTGCGACATGGAATTCTATGTCGATGAACGCGTACTGGTGCCACGTTCGCCTATTGGCGAGCTGATCAGCAACCGTTTCTCCGGCATTCTGAACGAACAGCCGCAGCACATTCTTGATATGTGTACCGGCAGCGGATGCATTGCTATTGCCTGTGCTTATGCGTTCCCTGAAACCGAAGTTGACGCTGTCGACATTTCTGCCGATGCGCTGGCGGTGGCTGAGCGCAATATCGACACACACGGCATTGAAAACTGGGTCACGCCCATCCGCTCCGACCTGTTCCGTGAATTGCCGGCCTTGCAATATGACCTGATTGTCACCAATCCGCCGTACGTGGACGAAGAAGACATGTCTGATCTGCCGCAGGAATACCGCCACGAGCCGGTTCTGGGGCTGGCTTCCGGCAGCGACGGTCTGAAACTGACCCGCCGTATTCTGGCCTGTGCACCCGATTACCTGACCGATAACGGCGTGCTGATCTGCGAAGTGGGCAACAGCATGGTACATCTGATGGATCAGTATCCTGAGATCCCGTTCACCTGGCTGGAGTTTGAAAACGGTGGTGACGGCGTCTTTATGCTGACCAAACAGCAACTTCTCGATTGCGCCGAAGAATTCCGCGCATACAAAGACTAATTCACTTTGACAATAATGACCGGCATTGCGCCGGTCATTGAGCATCCATCAACATAATGGTTAAGGAGCCGTGATGGCAGGGAACAGTATTGGGCAGTTTTTCCGCGTCACCACTTTTGGCGAATCCCACGGTGTGGCACTGGGCTGTATTATTGACGGTGTACCGCCGGGTATTGCCCTGACCGAAGCTGATCTGCAACACGATCTCGACCGTCGTCGTCCGGGCACTTCGCGTTACACCACACAGCGCCGTGAAGCTGATGAAGTAAAAATTCTTTCAGGTGTGTTTGAAGGCGTCACTACCGGCACCAGCATCGGTCTGATTATCCAGAACACCGATCAGCGATCCCAGGATTACAGCGCAATCAAAGATGTGTTCCGCCCGGGACATGCCGATTATACCTACGAGCAAAAATATGGCGTGCGCGATTACCGTGGCGGCGGCCGTTCGTCTGCCCGCGAGACCGCGATGCGTGTGGCCGCTGGCGCGGTGGCTAAGAAATACCTGCTGGAGAAGTTCGGTGTCAAAGTACGCGGTTATATGTCGCAAATGGGTGATATCACCTGCGAGCTGAAAGACTGGGATCTGGTGGACACTAACCCGTTCTTCTGCCCGGATGAAAGCAAGCTGGAAGCGCTGGATGAGCTGATGCGCGCGCTGAAAAAAGAAGGTGATTCGATCGGTGCCAAAATCACTGTGGTGGCGGATCATGTGCCTGTCGGCCTGGGTGAGCCTGTGTTTGATCGTCTGGATGCGGATCTGGCGCATGCACTGATGAGCATTAATGCCGTGAAAGGTGTGGAAATCGGCGATGGTTTTGCGGTTGTCGCCAAACGTGGCAGTGAAAACCGGGACGAAATTACGCCGGGCGGTTTCGAAAGCAACCACGCGGGTGGGATTCTCGGCGGCATCAGCAGCGGCCAGCCGGTTATCGCCCATCTGGCACTGAAACCGACCTCGAGTATCACCGTACCGGGTCGTACGATTAACCGCGACGGTGAGCAGGTCGAGATGATCACCAAAGGGCGTCATGATCCGTGCGTCGGTATCCGTGCGGTACCGATTGCCGAAGCAATGATGGCGATCGTACTGATGGATCATTTACTGCGTCAGCGTGCTCAGAACGGCGACGTCCATTCCACCGTGCCACGCTGGTAATCTGTCCGATGAAACCTTTACGCACGTTCCCGGCGTTTCGTGCTGTTTGCGCCAGTCTTCTGGCGCTTGCACTTTGCGCACCTGCGATGGCGGCAACGCCGTGGCAGAAAATTACTCAGCCGATTTCCGGCACGCCGGAAGCGATTGGCAGTTATGCCAACGGTTGTCAGGTTGGTGCACAGCCCTTGCCGCTGAACTCTCCGGCCTATCAGGTGATGCGTACCGACCAGCGCCGCTATTTCGGCCAGCCTGATTTACTGGCATTTATCACCCGTCTGGGCACGCAGGCTCAACAAAAAGGACTGGGTACCCTGCTGGTCGGTGATATGGCGATGCCGGCTGGCGGGCGCTTCAGCAGTGGTCACGCCAGCCATCAGTCCGGGCTGGATGTGGATATCTGGCTGCAACTGCCGCGTCAGCGCTGGAGCGAACAGATGTTGCTCAGGCCGCAGCCTATCGATCTGGTCAGCGCCAACGGTAAATCCATTGTGCCCTCTCAGTGGCAGCCACGGATCGAAACGCTGATCAAAATGGCAGCACAGGATAAAGATGTGGTGCGGATCTTCGTCAATCCGGCTATCAAACAACAGCTCTGTCTTGATGCAGGAACGGATCGCGAATGGCTGCATAAGGTACGTCCGTGGTTTGGTCATCGCGCGCATATGCACGTTCGTCTGCGTTGCCCGGTAGGTAACCTCGAATGTGAGAATCAGGCACCACCGCCTGCGGGTGATGGTTGTGGCGCAGAGCTGCAAAGCTGGTTCCTGCCACCTAAGCCGGGCAGCGGAAACCCGGTGAAAAAAGAGCCCCCTCCGTTGCCGCCTTCTTGTCAGGCGTTGCTGGATAAACACGTTCTTTAACAGGTTTTACTTACTCTTCGCCACGCATAGCGAGCTGACAGAAAAATGGACTGGTTGATTGTTGCCCCGTGGGTTTTGGTTGTTTTATTTTTCGTTGCACTGTTTGCCGGTTTCATTGATTCCATTGCCGGTGGTGGCGGGCTGATCAGCCTGCCGGCGCTGCTTGCGGCAGGTGTGTCACCGGCACAGGCCATTGCGACCAATAAGCTGTCATCGATAGGCGGATCCTTCTCCGCCAGTCTTTACTTTGTACGGCGTGGTGTGGTGAATCTCAACGATCAAAAACTGAATATTGCCTGTACCTTTACGGGATCAGTGATCGGCGCGATCCTTATCCAGCATCTGCGCGCTGATATGTTACGTCAGGTTTTACCGCTGCTGATCATCTGCATTGGGTTGTATTTTTTGCTGACGCCGCGTCTGGGCGAAAGCGACCGGGCAAGGCGCTTAAATGCACTGCCGTATGCGCTGGTAGGCGGCGGTTGTGTCGGGTTCTACGATGGTTTTTTCGGTCCCGGTGCCGGTTCTTTTTACGCGCTGGCTTTTGTGACGTTATGCGGGTTTAATCTGGCAAAAGCCACGGCACATGCAAAAGTCCTGAATTTCACCTCCAACTTTGGCGGCCTGCTGTTTTTCATACTTGGCGGCAAAGTGGTGTGGGTGCTGGGATTTGTGATGATGACGGGGCAGTTTATCGGTGCACGTCTGGGCGCGCGGATGGTGCTGAGCAAAGGTCAGAAGATCATTCGTCCGATGGTGGTCATCGTTTCCGTGGTGATGAGCTGCAAGCTGATTTATGACAATCATGGCGCTGAAATCCAACAATGGATAAGCCTGCATTTATAATGGCAGGCGCTGCAAAATGCTTGCCTGAGGTCATGAAATCGGGTGTGTAAACAAGGGTATATTGTCGCCTTTCCCACTTACTGAGTTTTACCGTTTTATGTCAGATTCGACTGCAACACATAACTATCATCAACTGATCGACATTTTTGATTCCTGCTTCTTTGAGGAATTTAACGTTCGCCTGGTCAAAGGCGACGACGAGCCGATCTATTTGCCTGCTGATGAGCAGACCCCTTTTAACCGGATTGTGTTTGCACACGGTTATTATGCCAGCGGCATGCATGAAATTTCCCACTGGTGTGTGGCTGGCGCTGAGCGCCGCAAACGGGTGGATTTCGGTTACTGGTACTGCCCGGATGGCCGCGATGCGCAAACGCAAAGTGAATTCGAGAAAGTGGAAATCAAACCACAATCTTACGAATGGCTGTTCTGTGTGGCAGCCGGTTTTCGTTTCAACGTCAGTTGTGACAACCTGAGCGGCGATTGCGAACCTGACCGCGTGGGTTTTCAGAACAAAGTACGCGAAGAAGTGTTGCGTATGCTGGAACAGGGTATTCCTGAAAGACCGGCACGCTTTATTAAAGCGTTACAATCGTTTTACAATACGCCCCCATTGACGCCTGCAGATTTCCCTGCGTTGCAGCCGATCGAATAAGACCCCGAATACCTGTTACGAGAGGAAGAGTAATGATCGCAGAATTTGAAACGCGGATTTTAACGCTGATCGACGATATGGTCGAAAGCGCCAGTGACGACGAATTGTTTGCCAGTGGCTATCTGCGGGGCCATCTGACGGTCGCCGTGGCAGAAGCGGAAGAAAACGGTGAACACACTGCTGAAGCACTGAAAATCCGTGTTCAGGATGGCCTGGACAAAGCCATCAAAGCCGGTGAGTTGTCACCACGCGATCAGGCTTTAGTGCAGGGCATGTGGGAAAATCTGTATCAGGCTTCCCTGCCTCAGTTTTAGGGGACGCTATTTTGTGAAAAAGCGCAGCGACGGATTAACCGGCTGCGCTTTTTTATTGCCTCAGTGGCCGGTTAATGTGATTCGACCGGGCGGCCTTTCAGCAGTTTTCTGACCCACATCCGGTTTGGATTCAGCGCCGCCAGTGTATCGCTGTCGAGCGGCAATGGTTCACCGGCAATCTGTGCAGCCAGTATTTCTGCTCCCAGGGGGGCGGAGCTGAGGCCACGGGAGCCGAGCGCGCCAAACAGAAACAGGTTTTCATACACCGGCGCGTCTACAATCGGGCGATGGCGCTGAATATCCAGATCCAGTTTTTTATAGCTTTCCAGCAACGCGTCGTAATCGGACACCGAACCGATCATCGGCAGATGATCCCGCGTTGCACAACGCACGCCGTTCCTCGCCTCACCCTGACTGACATCCACCTCATGTGGCCATGGTTGTTCCGGCAGGCAGTTCAGCAGCCGCTGGCGATTTTCCTGCTGATCGTCTTCACGGTAATCCGTGCATTTATCCGCACGGTGATAGCTTGCGCCAATGCAATGATGCTGATTTTGCGGACTGACCGGGGTCATATAACCGTCATAACACAAGACCTGTTTAAGTTTGCTCAGTACAGGTGTGGTCGGAATATGCGAAACCTGACCGCTGACCGCGTAAACCGGCAGTTTTTCGGTCTGGCTGAAATCAGTGATGTCCGCGCCGTTGGCCAGGACAACGCCCTGATGACGGGCAACATGGCCATCGGCAAAGGTCAGCACCCACTGTGAATCTGCATCATAATTTAATGCGGTTGCGCGCTGGCGATAATGCACGGTTAAGCCCCGGGTTTCGGCAAGCGAAATCAGGGACGCGGTCAGTTCAGCCGGACACAGCCAGGCACCGAGCGGATAAGTTACGCCGCCGCTGCCGCACGGCAATCCGCATAGTGCTTCCACGTCTTCTTCACTCAATCCTGTTGCCAGTTCTCCCGGCCAGCCACCGTTAATGATGCCGTCAATTTTGCCCTGACTTTTTTCGTCATACCCGAGTTGCGTGACGCCACTCCAGCCGTGATCGAAAGATACATCCGCCTTTTCAAGTTGCGCATACTGGCGGCGGGCGAAAGTGAAAGCATGGGCAAAGAAGTTCTCCAGTGTATCGCCGCGGCCGTTGAGCAACGGATAAACCGCCCCCTGACGGTTGCCGGAAGCACCGAGTGCCGGTTTTTCATCGGCGCAATACAGCGTGACCGCAAAACCACGTCGAAGTAATGCCAGCGATAACACAGCACTGGCGACGCCGCCGCCGAGAAGGGCAAATTCAGTGACATTTTTCGCCGCCGGACGCACATACCACGGTGCGGGATGAGGTACGTCAATTCCTGCGGGCAGCACACCGGCTAACATATGTCGCTTTTCGCCGAACCCCGGTACCTTACTGATGTCAAAACCTGCGCTTTGCAATCCGCGGCGGACAAAACCCGCCACGGTGAAGGTGGCGAATGTACCCTGCGGTCGGGTCATTTTCGCCATTGAACGGAATAAATCCTCTGTCCACATGTCCGGATTTTTGGACGGGGCAAATCCGTCGAGAAACCAGGCGTCGATCTGTTGATTCATACTGGTGTCACATGCCGGAAGCAGGGTAGTGACATCGCCGAACCACAGGTCAAGCGTGATACGCCCGTCTGCGAGCAGCAGGCGGTGACAGCCGGGAAAGGGCATTGGCCATTGTTCGCAAAGTTGTGCCGAATACGCGGCCAGCTCGGGCCATTGTGTGTGTGCTGTCGCCAGATCACGGGCGGACAACGGAAATTTCTCGTAGCTGATGAAATGCAGACGTTGCAGCGTAGCGTCGGGCTGCGCTTCGCGGAATGTCCCGAAGGCTTGCCACAGCGACATAAAGTTCAGACCGGTGCCAAAACCGGTTTCGGCGATAATGCACAGCGGGCGAGGGTGACCGGCAAAACGTGCCGGAAAATGATTGCCATTGAGAAAAACATGTCGTGTTTCCAGCAGGCCGTTCTGATTGGAAAAATAGACGTCATCAAAATGTCGGGAAACAGGTGTACCCTGTTCGTTCCAGCTTAATTCTGCGGGCGTGATCGGGTTGTGGCTCACGTGAAACTCTCTCAGTTCAAGGCGATGCCGAAGTTTAACGCTGCCTTAGAACCCGCGCAAATTTACCACGATTTACACAAGGAATTGCTGATCGGACTTGTTCGGCGTACAACTGTACGCTAGAGTGCGTGACGAAATCCCAAATGGTGAATAGTACAAGAGGTATTAAATGAAACGTGCAGTGATTACTGGCCTGGGTATCATCTCGAGCATCGGTAACAACAAGCAGGAAGTTCTTGCATCTCTGCAGGAAGGTCGCTCTGGGATCACCTTCTCGCAAGAGCTGAAAGATGCCGGGATGCGTAGTCACGTCTGGGGTGATGTCAAATTAGACACCGCAGGCCTTATCGATCGTAAGATTGTGCGTTTCATGAGTGATGCCTCGATCTACGCTTACTTATCCATGCAACAGGCGATTGAAGACTCCGGTCTGACCCCTGAAATGGTATCCAACGAACGTACCGGCCTGATCGCAGGTTCCGGCGGCGGTTCTCCGCGCAATCAGGTCGCGGGCTCCGATGGTATGCGTGCCAAAGGCCTGCGCGGCGTAGGCCCTTACATGGTGACCAAAGCGATGGCTTCCGGCGTGTCTGCCTGCCTCGCAACACCGTTCAAAATTCGCGGCGTTAACTATTCCATCAGTTCTGCCTGCGCCACCTCTGCACACTGCATCGGTAACGCGGTAGAAATGATTCAGCTGGGCAAACAGGATGTGGTGTTTGCCGGTGGCGGTGAAGAACTGTGCTGGGAAATGGCGTGTGAATTTGACGCGATGGGCGCACTGTCCACCAGCTACAACGAAACGCCGGACAAAGCATCCCGTACCTACGACAAAGCGCGTGACGGTTTCGTTATCGCAGGTGGCGGCGGTATGGTTGTTGTCGAAGAGCTGGAACACGCTCTGGCACGTGGCGCGCATATCTATGCAGAAATCGTTGGCTACGGCGCAACATCTGACGGCGCAGATATGGTGGCTCCTTCTGGCGAAGGCGCAGTGCGTTGCATGAAAATGGCAATGAACGGTGTAGATACTCCAATCGATTACGTTAACGTTCATGGGACTTCTACCCCGGTCGGCGACGTTAAAGAACTGGGCGCTATCCGTGAAGTGTTCGGTGACAAAACGCCGGCGCTGTCTTCGACCAAAGCCATGACCGGTCACTCTCTGGGTGCCGCAGGCGTTCAGGAAGCGATCTACACCTTGCTGATGGCTGAATACGGCTTCATCGCGCCAAGCATCAACATCGAAAACCTTGATGAGCAGGCCGAAGGTATGGATATCATCACTCAGCCAACGCAGCGTGAACTGACGACGGTGATGTCTAACAGCTTCGGTTTCGGTGGCACCAACGCCACGCTGGTGATGCGTAAGCTGAAAAACGACAAATAATACTGTCCGTTAATGTCTGTATAAAAGCCTGCTTCCGAGCGGGCTTTTTTGTCTCCGCCATCCTTCAGGCCGCCTCTGCGTTGGCGTGCCGGGTTTCTGAGGAATTATTCGCCCGCGGCCGTGATAGAACCTGAATGATTTCGGGTGTATATCTCAACAATTCAGGTACAATTTCGCCGCTTCTTATTTTCACCTTGTTGACATAATGCTCTCACTCCGACACATCCATCATCGACATTTGCACTTCCCGGCCTGGCTCGGGATGGTGGCGATACTGATGTTGTTTATTGCGCCCGTGGTGTCTAAATCGCTGGTGGCAGAGGGTGTGCAGCATAGGATGATGCCCGGCATGATGATGTCCGGGATGGACATGTCGGACGGGGAAATGGCTGACATGGATATGTCAGTGCATTCTGTATCATCGGAGGAGCATTGCCAGACGCCTGCCTGTCAGTCTGCGCCGCAGGATACCGTGAAAGCTATGCTTTCTGGCGACATGAGCGATGCCGCGTGCGGTTATTGCGTGTTGCTGGTGCATTTACCCCTGCTCGATTTGCAGGCTATGCCCATGCAGTGGTCGCTGGATGTTTCCAGCCGTGCTCCACCGTGCGCTGCCATACCGCATCTTATTCCTTCGCTGATATTCACGGATTCCCAACCCCGCGCACCGCCTGTTTTTCTGTAACTGCCTCTGAATAATTTCTTTCAAGTTAACCGCGATTTTTATCGCTGTTGACAGCGTGTTATTTGAAATTCAGGAAACCAGATTTATGAATCAACCTGCAAACCTGCCTTCCAGCGCGGGTAAAAAAATGCCTGCGCAAGCGGCCTTTATGGCGTTGCTGCGCCGTGTGCATTTTTACATTGGCCTGTTCGTCGGACCCTTTATTTTTGTCGCTGCGCTGACCGGTACACTGTATGTGCTGACACCTCAGTTGGAAAATTATCTCTATGCCGGCGCATTATTTACCGCCTCAAAAGGAGAGGCGCAGCCGCTCTCCCGTCAGATAGATGCGGCGCTACAGGTTGCCGGTCAGGATAAAAAAATCTACGCCGTCAGACCGGCCCCCTCTGCGGGGGAAACGACGCGGGTGATGTTTTCTGATCCGCAACTCGGAGCATCTAAGAGCCGTGCAATTTTCATCGACCCCATCACGCTGGCGGTGAAAGGCGACATGACGGTGTACGGCACCAGCGGCATTTTGCCTTTCCGCACCTGGCTGGATGATTTACATCGCGGCTTATTGCTGGGCGATACAGGCCGGATATACAGCGAGCTGGCTGCCTCCTGGTTGTGGGTGGCAGCATCGGGTGGCGTCGTGCTCTGGTTCAGCGGTCGCCGGAAACCCCGACCACTGCGTAAGGTCAGTGGCAAGGTACAACAGCAGCAAAACAGCCGTCGCTGGCACAGCTCGCTCGGCCTGGTTTTGCTCGCCGGTTTACTGTTTTTCTCCGCCACCGGCCTGACCTGGTCACAATGGGCGGGGGACAATATCGGCGTGTTACGTGCCCATATGGGCTGGATGACGCCCGGCGTGAAAACCAGTCTGGATCCACAGACGGTCGCCGGACCGGTCAGTGAACATGCCGGGCATCAAGCGCCGATGGCTGATATGCCTGATATGCCGGGAATGAACATGTCGGCACACAGCATGCCTGCTGCATCACCAGCCGCCGTTGTTTCTGCACAGACTTTTGATGCGGTAGTACAGGCAGCGCGTGAGGCGGGTATTGCGGCGAACAAGATTGAAATCCGTCCGGCGTATAACACGGGGAAAGCCTGGACAGTGACCGAAGTTGATCGCAGCTGGCCAACGCAGGTGGATGCGGTATCGGTCAATCCCCGTTCCCTGCAAATCGTCGATCACGTGCGGTTTGCTGATTTCCCGCTGCTTGCCAAACTCACCCGCTGGGGTGTGGATGCGCATATGGGCATTCTGTTTGGCATCTGGAATCAGGCCATTCTGGTGATTTTTGGTGCCGGGCTTTGTGTGATGATTGCCTGGGGATATCGTCTGTGGTGGCTGCGCCGCAGCGTCAACAGTACCGACAGTCATCCGGCCACGACATTGCTACAAACCTGGCGGTCTGTGCCGTTCAGGCTGCAATGCCCGATTTTGGTGATCACGATCGGTCTGGCAATTTCATTGCCCGTGATGGGCGCGAGCTTACTTATTTTCCTGCTGATTGATGTTATCCGCTGGCAGCGGCGCAATTCTTCGCGTAACGTCAGCGAATTCTGAACAGTGAAGAAAAGACATGTTGATGGCGGCGTTCGGCTCTGTATTTAAGCCTTTTTTACGTGACAGATTTTTGCATCTGTTAATTCTGCTTGGTGTCATTCTGACCCTGTTTCAGCCTGAGGAAATCAGCCGGTTTCCGCAGTTTGTGGACTGGGACACGATCGTCACGTTGCTGGGTTTACTGATGCTGACCAAGGGCGTTGAGGTCAGCGGTTACTTTGATTTTGTAGGCCGTAAGATGATTAACGCCATCGACAATGAGCGGTGGCTGGCGCTGTTTCTGGTCACTGCTGCAGCACTGTTGTCCACGTTTATGACCAATGACGTCGCGTTATTTATCATCATCCCGCTGACGATCACGCTGAAGAAACTGACGTCGTTACCGGTGACGCGGCTGATTATCTTTGAAGCACTGGCGGTGAATGCCGGTTCACTGCTTACGCCGATCGGTAACCCGCAAAATATTCTGTTATGGAATAAATCCGGTCAGTCCTTCCTGCATTTTATCGGACAGATGACACCGCTGGCGCTGGTCACTCTGGCTGCCTTATTGCTGGTGACCTGGTTTTGTTTTCCGTCGCACAGCCTGAAAAAAATTGAGAACAATCAGGGATATCCTTTTCTAAAAGGTCTGCTGGTGAGCTGTGTTGTGCTCTACGCGGTATTTATCGCCTGTGTTGATCTGGGGCTAGCCCTGTATGGTTTGCTGGCGGTGATCCTGTGTTTTTTACTGCTGGCGCGAAATGTCCTGCTGCGCATCGACTGGCCGCTGATCCTGGTGTTTATCGTGATGTTTATCGATGTGCGTTTACTGGTCGGGATGAATGCCCTGCAGCCAGCGTTTACGCATATTCACGGGCTGCCGGATTACGGTCATTATCTGCTGAGCATCGGGCTTTCTCAGGTCATCAGTAATGTGCCCGCGACAATCCTGATGATTAATTATTTACCCTCCGGACCGTTGCTGGCCTACGCCGTCAATGCCGGCGGTTTCGGGCTGGCGATAGGATCGCTGGCCAATCTTATTGCGCTGCGCATGGCGAATGACAAGAAGATCTGGCTGCGGTTTCACTATTATTCTTTCCCGTTCCTGTTGTTCAGCGGCGGCGCGGGCTGGTTGTTATTGACGCTGTTTGTTAAATGACTGGCACCTTCAGCGACGCCAGACGGTTTACTGCGGTGGTGATTTCAGCCGGGGTTAATGCCGAGAAACCGAGCAGCCAGCCGTCCTGATGTTGGGTCACTAAACCGGCGCTGGCGGTAAACAGAGGTGAAAGCCGTGGCGTTTCGACACCGGCCTGGGCGGCAAGCGCGCTGAAATGCTGTTCCTGTCCGGCAGGCAGACGGGCGGCGAGTTGTAACCCCCCGGCGGCAACCTGAGGGCTCAGCCATTCAATTTTTTGCTTAATTTGCGTCAGCAGATGGTCACGTCGGCTGTGGTAAAGCTGACGCGAAAAGCGCAGATGTGAAGCGAAATGCCCGGCCTGCATAAATTCCGCCGTGACGGCCTGCATCAGCTGTGAAGAATGACCGTCATTCACGGTGCGCAGCGTCACCATCGGTGCCACCAGCGCAGGCGGTAAGACGGCATAGGCCAGCCGCAAAGACGGGAATAAAACTTTCGAGAAGGTTCCCAGATAAATGACCTGCTGATGTTTATCCAGCCCTTGCATAGCCGGAAGCGGCCGCCCGTCGTAATGCAGTTCACTATCGTAATCATCTTCGATGATCCAACTGCCGTGACGTTTCGCATAGCCGAGCAGATGTAAACGGCGTGACAAACTCAGGCTGACACCGGTCGGATAATGGTGCGACGGCGTCAGGTATATCAGGCGCGGCACAGGTGAATCAGCGCCCGGCACCATTCCCTGTTCATCAACCTCAATGGCGCAAATATCGGCTCCGGCGCTGGCAAACGCGTTGCGTGCCCCCGGATAACCCGGCTGCTCAAGCCACACCGTATCTGCGGGATCAATCAGGAGCATCGCCAGCAATTGCAGTGCCTGTTGCGAACTGGTGGTGATAAGGATTTGTCCGGCGCTGCAAATGACCCCGCGTGACTGCTGAAGATAGCTGGCAAGCGCCTCGCGCAAGGGCAAATACCCCTGCGGGTCGCCATATCCCAGCAGGCGTTCGCCCTGAGTCCGCAGCTGTCTGGCGGTTATTTGCTTCCAGATTTTCAGCGGGAAGGCGCGCAGATCAGGCGAACCGGCTGCAAAGGCGACGGGCGCTTGCGGGTCACGACAGCCGCCGTTGGCGATAATTTTCTCACCCCGCGCTGACAAGCGCGCAAACCCAGGCGATAAGACCTGGCTGTTTCGGGAGGACAGGGCGGTGGGCAGTGAGCGGCTGACAAAAGTCCCCTTGCCGGTATGGCGCTGAAGATAACCCTCTGCTTCTATCTGTGCGTAGGCGGCTTCTACGGTGACCCGTGAGAGTTTCAGATCAGAGGCCAGAATACGCGAAGACGGCAGGCGTTCTCCTCCGGTCAGCGCACCGGTATGAATAGCCTTGCGCAACGCTGAACACAGCCGGTCACGCAAACCTGCCGCAGCGTCTGAACCGGTGATGGCTGTGTTTTCGAAAAGCGTAATCAGTGCAGAGGGCTGAGACAAGATGCGCATAATGGGTCTTATGATTGGCTTGAAATTGGCATTAATCATAAGACCAAAAACGGCGATGATGGAACTGTTTTCAGTCATATCATTTAACGAGGAAGTGTTTATGCAACCAGAGTCTTATGTTTTAGGATTTGCACCACCATCACCTGAAATCAGTGCTGCATATCTGTTGTCGAAACTGAGCTTTTATACCGATGCCGCCGATGTCGCTGCGGATTTACAAAACGGTGTGAACACAATCGTGGTGATTGATACCCGTTCTGCTGAACATTATGCAGGTGGCCATGTGCCGGGCGCGGTCAGTTTTCCGCATAAACTGATGACGGCAGAAAGTACCTGCGAACTCAGTAAAGACGTGGTTTACGTAACCTATTGTGACGGAATCGGATGCAACGGTTCGACGCAGGGCGCGTATAAACTGGCCCGGCTTGGATTCAGGGTGAAGGAAATGATTGGCGGACTGGATTTCTGGAACCGCGATCAACACCCGCTTGCGGTGGGTGAAGAACGCGGACAGTATTCACGGAAACAGGCACCGCCAGATTGCAGTTGCTGAAAAGAGGTTAACGGCGTGCTTAAAACAGTAACCACAGCAGAAGCAGAACCACCACGAACGCAATAAATACCAGCGGCTTGCCGCCCATCGCCTGCATGGAAGGGGGCAACATCGCGATAAACGGGTTCATGATCGGTTGCGGATCGGTACGTGTCACCGTGGTGAAGGTATCGTCTATGTCTTCTGTGCGCGCAGAGCGGTCAACCCGCTGGCTGAACAGAACGCCAATCAGATCACTGACCTGAACCTGCGTCAGCGGCGTGGACAGCGTCGCGCTGAAACGATTTTCGGCATATTCCGTCAGTTGATGAATTTCATGGGTGCTGGCCGGCTGCTTGAGCACGCTCAGCAACGTGGTCAGCGTCGGTGCGGTGGTCTGCTGGCTGAGCGACGCTTTCACCTGCATAAACTGGCTGAGCACCTGAAAATGCTTCGCCGGTATCGGTTCGCCCACTTTCACACCAACCAGCGTAAACAGTTCCTGCCAGACTTTCACAGGGGCTTCGCCGGTAGCAGCGCTGAGACGGGTTACCAGTTGTTGCAGGCTGTTATGCTCGGCAGGCAGCAACGGACGATCGGTGACCGGTGTCTGCTGGGGCTGCGGAATATTCATCTGACGGGTCTGGATCAGATCCAGCACCTGTTGCAGTTGCGGATGTGTCAGCTGACTCAGTACGGTATGACCAAAATTCTGGCGGATAAAATCGCTCACCGCCTGACGGTTGTTACCCTGCGGCAGCAGCTCGGTCAGTTGCAGCATCAGCTGGCGTGAGGCAAGGCTGTCCTGGGCCTGTGTAAGTTTTCCCTGTAACAGCGCTTCGGCCTGCGGGAATTGCTGAGAGGTGATTTCCGCACCGTTTGGCAACGCAAGTTCGTGGCGCAGATTGGCCCAGATCTCAGCAGATTTGATGGGCGTCAGCGCCATCAGTTTGACGATCAGTTTTTCCAGCGTGGTGCGCTGTACCGGCGTTAAGGGCAGTTCAGCGCCCGTTTTAGCCGGAACGGTCTGACCCTGCGGTTGTGTTCTGTTGTCGCCAACCGGCATGCCCGGGCCGCTCAAAGGTTGCATATCACCGTCCTTCGCTGGAAATTTAAAACGTCGCTTAAACTCAATGATAAGTCAAAAGCACGGCGCAGAGCGCGGAAGCGCCTCATCATACCTGCAAAGTGTTTTAATCGACACCGTGAATAGCAGGCTGAGAAAGATTCTTCAGAATATTGTTTCCTAAAACAGCAGAGAAAAACGTCTGGCGGGGCGCGAAAGCAGAAAGTGGGGGAGGTGCCACCCTCTTATTAAGGATGGCATACCCTTTAGCGAATTTTGTTTTGTTCCGCAGGCGCGGCGCGGGTGAACAGCGGTTTACGCAAACGCTGCGCCAGAATGACCCCGACAAGCGTGATACCGCCGCCAATCAGATGGTAGCTGTGCAGGTGCTCGTGCAGGAACAGCACGGCGATCACTGCCGTGAAAATCGGCGACAGGTTCATGAAAATAGACGCTTTGTTGGCACCCAAACGGATCACACCCTGGATCCACAAAAACGGCGCGATGATCGACGCCGGGATCCCCGCGAAAAGCACCAGCGGAATATTATGTGCGGTCAGGCTGACATCCTTCGCGAGCAGAAAGTTTGGCAGCAATAATAAAACGCCGAAAATGATCTGCACATATAACGATTGCCAGTTCGGCAGCGGGATCGCCCAGCGCTTGGTCAGCACCCCATACAGCGCATAGGAGGCCGAAGCCGCAAACATCATCAGCTCACCGGTGCCGATACCGTGTTGCAGCAGCTGCGCCGGCGAACCGGCACTGACCAGCCAGACTAAACCGCCGAGTGAAATAATACTGCCCAGTGCGACGCCCACTGTTGGCACTACGCTCAGCACAAACAGGCCAATCAGCACGGTCAGCAGCGGGATCAGCGAATTCAGGATGCCCATAAACAGCGCACTGACGCTGTGTGCGGCGTAGTATGCCAGACTCTGATACAGCACCATGCCCAGCAAGCCCAGTATCAGCAGTTTCCACCCGTATTGTTTCACCGCCCGGAGGTTACGCAGCACACCGGGCAGCACGAAAGGTGTCAGCGTCAGCAGTGCCAGAAGCCAGCGGTAGAACGAAATGGCAGCAGGATCAATTGCGCTGGCCGAGGCTTTACTGACCACAGCATTCAGTGACCAGATCAGGACGGCAAGCAGGGGAAAGAGCACATTCATTGAGTCGTATTCCTGAATAAATCGTCACGCCAGTGTACGGTTGTCTTGTTTGTTATATATAACGATAATCAGACAACACATTGCGTAATTCAGACAATCCCCGTTTGGCGCACAGATAAAAGGTTTTTATGCCCGCACCGCGTCCTTCTTTACCCCGATATTACCCGCCGTTACCTGAGAAGATACCGGTTACTCTGCTTTTTCGGGGTGAAATTGTGGAGGGGAATTCTGAGTATGTTGAGCATTCCCATCCGTGGAGCCAGATTATCTGCGTAAAATCCGGCGTTCTTGCCATGCGCGTGGCCGGACAGCGCTATCTTGCCCCGCGCGAATTCGCCATCTGGATACCTGCCGGGGTTGAGCATTCAAGCTATAACCGCAAAACCACACGTTTTTGCGTCATTGATATCGCCCCCGAACTGGATATCCATCTGCCTGTTGAGCCTTGCCTGCTGACGCCGACAGCCATTTTTAACGCCATTGCTGATGACTGCTTCTCACGAAATATGACTGAACCGCAGAGTGAAACGGATCTGCGTATGTGTCGCGTTTTGCTGGATCAAATCAGTCTGGCACCCCGTCAGAACACTTATTTACCCACATCGGAAAATAAATTACTGTCCCCCGTGCTGAGCGCACTGGAAAAGAATCCGGCGGATAACACGTCGCTGGCACAATGGGCGAAGCAGGTGTATACCACCGAACGAACCCTGTCGCGGCGTTGCCAGCAGGAACTGGGGATGAGTTTTGCCCAATGGCGTCAGCGGCTGCGCTTCCTGCATGCTGTCTCTTTGCTGGAGCAGGGGAAAACGGTACAGGAGGTCTCACTCGAACTGGGTTACAGCTCGTCTTCGGCCTTTATCGCCATGTTCCAGCAGGTGTCGGGCACCACACCGCAGCGTTTTCGTAACGACAGGTAAACCCGTGCCCTGAAAGTTGGGATCTGACCCTGTATCGTGGCAAAATCAATGCCCTCTTTATTTTCTATTCTTTCTTTAGGCCATGCTGCCGGAGACAAACGTGAAAATCCTGGTTGATGAAAATATGCCGTATGCCGTCGAGCTTTTTAGCCGGCTGGGCAACGTGCAGGCCGTTCCTGGCCGTCCTATCCCGCAAGATGCGCTCAATGATGCCGATGCGCTGATGGTGCGGTCTGTGACCAAAGTGAACGAGAGTTTGCTGGCGGGAAAACCGGTGAAATTCGTGGGGACTGCCACGGCGGGCACCGATCATGTCGATGATGCATGGCTTGCCAGCGCAGGGATTGGTTTCTCGGCCGCGCCTGGCTGTAATGCGATTGCCGTGGTGGAATATGTCTTTTCTTCATTGCTGATCCTCGCACAGCGCGATGGTTTCCAGCTGCGCGATAAAACGGTCGGGATCATTGGTGTCGGTAACGTCGGGTCACGCCTGCATGCCCGCCTCGAGGCACTGGGGGTCCGCACGCTGCTGTGCGATCCGCCGCGTGCCGATCGGGGTGATGCCGGTGAATTCTGGCCGCTTGAGAAACTGGTCGCCGAAGCCGATATCCTGACATTCCATACGCCACTGAATATGTCCGGCCCTTATGCCACATATCATCTGGTGGATGCGGATTTACTGGCGCGTCTGCCTGCTGAGCGCATCCTCATCAACGCCTGTCGTGGCGAAGTGGTGGATAACGCTGCGCTGCTCGGCGCACTGAACGGCAGCAAAAAGCTGACCGCTGTGCTGGATGTCTGGGAACCGGAACCCGATTTGTCGCTGGCGTTGCTGGATAAAGTTGCCATCGGCACGGCACATATCGCCGGTTACAGCCTGGAAGGGAAGGCACGCGGCACCACGCAGGTGTTCGAAGCATTCAGCCAGTTTATCGGTCAGCCACAAACGGTGCCGCTGGAATCGTTACTGCCCGCGCCTGAATTTGCCGAAGTGACACTGAGTGGCGCGCTGAGCGAAGCCAAACTGCTGCGTCTTATTCACTTAGTGTATGATGTGCGCCGCGATGACCGGCCTTTGCGCCGTGTAGCCGGAAAACCGGGCGAATTCGACAAGCTGCGTAAGTTCTATGAAGAACGTCGTGAATGGTCATCTTTACGGGTGATTTGCGACGATGCAGCGACCGCCGGTGTGCTGAAAAAACTGGGTTTTAACAGCCAGTTAGCCACGGCGTAAATCATTGAGTTCCTGCCCTGATATTTCACGTTGAAATATGACGGGTAAAACGCGTTAAAACAGGGCGGTGATGTTCATCGCCCCTTTGTATTTTGTACTTTATATTTTCTGGAGAATACCAACATGTCTGATGGCTGGAATATTGCGCTGCTTGGCGCAACGGGCGCAGTCGGTGATGCGTTACTGGAATTATTGGCTGATCGTCAGTTCCCGGTTGGTGAGCTCTTCCCGCTGGCCAGTGAACGCAGTGCCGGTCAGACCGTGCGCTTTAATGGCAAAAGCCTGCGCGTACAACAGGCATCTGAGTTCGACTGGTCTCAGGTTCAGCTGGCATTCTTTGTTGCAGGCTCTGAAGCCTCTGCCTTGTATGCCGAGGAAGCTGCAAATCAGGGATGTCTGGTGATTGACAGCAGTGGCCTGTTCTCGCTTGAACATGACATTCCTCTGGTGGTGCCGGGCGTGAACCCTGATGCGCTTTCTCATTACCGCAATCGTAATATCGTGGCCGTGGCTGACAGCCTGACCAGCCAGTTGCTGACTGCCATCAAACCACTGACCGAACAGGCGGGTTTGTCCCGTCTGCACGTGACCTCTTTGCTGTCTGTTTCTGCGCTGGGCAAAGCCGCTGTTGACGATCTGGCCGGGCAAAGTGCCCGTCTGCTTAACGGAATTCCGGCAGAAGAGGGTATCTTCAGTAAACAGCTGGCGTTTAACCTTTTGCCGCTGGTCAGCGATGAAGAGGGCAGTGTGCGTCAGGAACGCCGTCTGGTGGATCAGGTTCGCAAAGTGTTGCAGGACGATGGCCTGCCGGTTTCCGTCAGCTGCGTGCAGTCGCCGGTGTTCTACGGTCATGCGCAGGTGGTACATATGGAAGGTCTGCGTCCGCTGTCAGCAGAAGAAGCACGCGCTGAACTTGAACGCATTGATGATATCAATCTGAGCGATGAAGATGATTTCCCGACGCAGGTCAGCGATGCATCCGGCAATGCCAATCTGAGCATCGGGTGTATCCGTAATGACTACGGCATTCCTGAGTTACTGCAATTCTGGTCAGTGGCTGACAACGTTCGTTTTGGCGGCGCACTGATGGCGGTGGAAACCGCAGAGAAGCTGATTAATGAGTACTGGTACTGATTATGTCCGATGAAGTGATCGCTGACGTCAGCACCGCACCGGTTGCCGGGCGTGTGGCGTTAGGCATTGAATATGACGGCAGTGCTTATTTTGGCTGGCAGCGTCAGCAGGGTGTTGCCAGTGTGCAGGAGTGTCTGGAAAAGGCACTGAGCCGGGTGGCCAATTCACCGATCGTGGTGTTTTGCGCCGGACGGACAGACGCAGGCGTCAGCGCGACGGGGCAGGTGGTGCATTTTGACACGCCGGTGCTGCGCAAAGACGCGGCGTGGACGATGGGGGTGAATACCCATTTACCCAAAGATATTGCTGTGCGCTGGTGCGCGAATGTGGGCGAAGATTTTCACGCCCGTTTCAGCGCCACTGCCCGCCGCTATCGCTACGTTATTTACAATAACCGTTACCGTTCAGCAATTTTGCATGCCGGCGTGACGCATGTTCACATGCCACTCGACGTCGGAAAAATGCAGATTGCCGGCCAGGCGCTACTGGGCGAGAACGATTTCACGTCTTTTCGTGCATCTCAGTGCCAGTCGCGTACACCGTGGCGTTATGTGATGCATGTGAATGTGAGCCGTCACGGCAGTTATGTGGTGGTGGATATCAAGGCTAATGCATTTGTTCATCATATGGTGCGCAATATCGTGGGCAGTCTGGTGGAAATCGGTGCCGGTAACCAGCCTGTTGGCTGGATGGGAGAACTGCTGGCAGCGAAAGATCGCAATCTTGCGGCAGCCACCGGCAAGCCGGAAGGGTTGTATCTGGTTGCAGTCGATTACCCTGAGAAGTTTGCGCTGCCTCAGGTGAATATGGGACCCCTGTTCCTCGAAGACTAAGGAACGGATAAAGCGATTGTTTAAATGAGCTGTTAAACCGAAAAAGGGGGAGTAAATCAAATGGGTTTTATTCACTTTGTCATTGATTTTATTTTGCATATTGACGTGCATTTAGCGGAGCTGGTTGCGCAGTATGGCATCTGGGTTTACGGCATTTTATTCCTGATTTTGTTTTGCGAAACCGGTCTGGTGGTGACACCTTTCCTGCCAGGGGACTCATTATTGTTTGTGGCAGGCGCGCTGGCGGCGTTGCCGGGCAATGACATTAACGTCCATCTGATGGCATTCCTGATGGCCATTGCGGCGATCCTGGGCGATGCGGTGAACTACACTATCGGACGGGTATTTGGTGAACGTCTGTTCAGTAATCCTGATTCAAAGATTTTCCGTCGCAGTTATTTGGACAAGACGCATAAGTTTTACGAGAAACATGGCGGTAAAACGATTATTCTTGCGCGCTTCGTGCCGATCGTCCGCACGTTTGCACCGTTTGTGGCCGGTATGGGACATATGTCTTACCGCCATTTTGCTGCGTATAACGTGATTGGTGCACTGGTTTGGGTACTGTTATTTACCTATGCTGGCTACCTTTTCGGTGATCTGCCGATTGTTCAGGAAAATCTGAAATTACTGATCGTGGCGATCATTGTGGTTTCCATCCTGCCGGGTGTGGTTGAAATCTGGCGGCACAAACGCGCAGCGGCCAAAGAAAAGCGTCAGCAGGATTAATTCCGCACGTTTTTTACGCAAGCGCTTTAAAATTTAAGGCATTAAACCTGAGGGTAAGACCAGTTTTTTATCCACAGTGTCTGGCCGTTATGGTTTAATGAGCGACAATTTATGGTCTGTTCCTGCGAACAACCCTTCTGTGGCGCGGTGTGTGAGGTTTTTTATCACCCCGCACACAGGTGATTTTGGGTAGGTTTCAGGGGACTTGTTACAGCATGAACAGCGGACTGGCTTCGGCCGGGTTCAAACAGAAAGGTTATCGATGAGCTGGATTGAACGAATTCTTAGTAAGAGCACTGACTCGCAGACCCGTAAGGCAAGTATTCCTGAGGGCGTCTGGACTAAATGTGATAGCTGCGGGCAGGTTCTTTACCGCGCCGAGCTTGAGCGCAACCTCATGGTGTGCCCTAAGTGTGACCACCATATGCGCCTTAGTGCGCGTATGCGTCTGTCCACTTTCATGGACGAGGGCAGTGAGGTTGAATTAGGCAGCGAGCTTGAGCCTAAAGATGTTCTGAAGTTTAAAGATTCCAAAAAATACAAAGATCGTCTGGTTGCAGCACAAAAAGAAACCAACGAAAAAGACGCCATGGTCGTCATGAAAGGTACGCTGTTTGGCATGCCAATCGTGGTCGCGTCCTTTGAGTTTGCCTTCATGGGCGGATCAATGGCGTCTGTGGTGGGGGCCCGTTTTGTACGTGCCGTTGAGCAGGCGCTGGAAGATAATTGCCCGCTGGTCTGTTTCTCTGCCAGTGGCGGCGCCCGTATGCAGGAAGCGCTGATGTCGCTGATGCAGATGGCGAAAACCAGTGCAGCACTGGCGAAATTACAGGAACGCGGCTTGCCGTACATTTCTGTACTGACTGACCCGACCATGGGCGGTGTTTCTGCCAGTCTGGCAATGCTGGGCGACATTAACGTCGCTGAGCCGAAAGCGCTGATCGGTTTTGCCGGTCCACGCGTTATCGAGCAAACCGTGCGTGAAAAACTGCCGCCGGGCTTCCAGCGCAGTGAATTCCTGATCGAAAAAGGTGCGATTGATATGATCGTACGCCGTCCGGAAATGCGAGCTAAACTGGGCAGCGTTCTGGCGAAATTAACCGGGCAACCGGAGCCGAACGTGGCTGACGTCCATGTTGCTGTCAACGGTTCTGCCGCTGACAATCAGGATGCCTGATCGAACAGGGTAAACGCCGGTCAGTTATTCGGGCGGCCATCGTGTGTTGTGCCGCCCACACTGTTTTTCTGCAAAACTGTTTTTCTGCAAAAAAGACAGCCGTGCTTTTACTCTGTTGGTATGATCTGACAAAGAGGGCATTGCCTGCTGTCACAGTCTGGTGATGTAGCGTCGAAGTGAACCTGACAAGGTTGAACGGGACTCATGCAAAATCAACTTATTCCCCAAGCCACGTCGCCTTTGGCCACGTGGCTTTATTATCTCGAACATCTTCACTCTCAGGCGATTGAGCTTGGTCTTGATCGGGTTAAAGCGGTAGCCGCGAAACTCGATTTACTGACGCCTGCGCCACAAGTTTTCACTGTGGCCGGAACCAACGGTAAAGGCACCACCTGTGCAACGCTGGAATCCATCCTGATGGCAGCGGGCTACCGTGTGGGCGTTTACAGTTCCCCGCATCTGGTGCGCTACACCGAACGTGTCCGTATCCAGGGTGAAGAATTAGCAGAATCTGCGCATTGCGAATCTTTTGCGCTGCTGGAAGCTGGCCGTGGTGATATTTCGCTGACCTATTTTGAATACGGCACATTGTCGGCGTTGCAGCTGTTTAAACAGGCTAAGCTGGATGTGGTGATCCTTGAAGTCGGGCTGGGCGGGCGTCTGGACGCGACCAATATTGTCGATGCCAGTGTGGCAGTCGTGACCAGTATTGCGCTGGACCATACTGACTGGCTGGGATCTGACCGCGAAAGCATTGGCCGTGAAAAAGCCGGTATTTTCCGCGCCGGTAAACCGGCCGTGGTCGGTGAACCGGATATGCCGCAATCTATTGCTGCCGTTGCGCAGGAAAAACACGCGGATTTATACCGCCGTGAGGTGAACTGGCATTTTTCTGCGGATGCCGGTCACTGGCGCTGGGCAGCACTGGAAGAAGGCCATGAGGTTAACGTGCTGGAAGGTTTACCGTTGCCGAATGTGCCGCTCGCCAACGCCGCGACCGCGCTGGCCGCGCTGCATTATTCCACTCTGGATATTCCTGAAGCCGCGTTGTACAGCGGTTTACAACGTGCGGCACTGCCGGGACGTTTCCAGACGGTGAGTGAATCACCTCGTCTGATCCTGGATGTCGCGCACAACCCGCATGCGGCGGCGTATCTGGCCGGACGTCTGGCGGAACAGCCACGAAATGGCGGTAAAGTGCGTGCTGTCGTCGGAATGTTGAAAGACAAAGATATTGCCGGTACGCTGGCTTGCCTGTCGCCTCAGGTGGACGAATGGTATTGCGCGCCGCTGGAAGGTCCGCGCGGGGCCAGTGTTGAAGAGCTGACGGCACACCTGCCGCAGGCGCACCAGTTTGACGATGTGGAGTCTGCCTGGAAACAGGCTATGCAGGAGGCTGCTCCTCAGGATATTGTGATTGTCTGCGGCTCGTTCCATACCGTAGCTCACGTAATGGATGCTATAGACACGGGGAAAACCAGTGGCAAGTAAGTTTCAAAATCGTCTGGTCGGGACGGTCATTCTGGTGGCGCTGGGCGTCATTATTTTGCCCGGTTTACTCGACGGCAAGAAAAAGCATTATGAAGACGAATTTGCGTCTATTCCATTGGTGCCAAAACCGGGTGATGTTGAGGAACAGGACTCGGTGCCACCGGTCACGCAATCTTTGCCGGCTCAGCCACCGGAAGGTGCGGATCAGGCGATGAACGGTGCTGCGCAGGAGTCGGAAGGTTCGGCGAATAACACGAATGCCGCGAATAAGGGCAATGTTGCACCGGGCAATACCACGATAGAAGCACCGCCGGTCACCACATTGCCTGAGCAGAAAAAAACGGTGCAGACTGCACCGGTAAAACCTGCGGCGCAGAAACCTAAAGTCATCGAACCTAAACCGATGGTGGAAGCGAAGCCAACGGTGAAACCGAAGGTCGTCGAGCAACCAAAACCGGTCGAGCAGCCGAAGGCCGTGGCTGAACAGCCAAAACCGGCAGAACAGCCGAAGCCTGCGCCGGAAGAAAAAGCGCCGGCAGGGCAGTCCTACGTAGTGCAGCTTGGCGCACTGAAAAATGCTGCTAAAGCCAATGAGATTGTGGCGAATCTGCGTTTGTCTGGTTTCCGCGCTTATACGGTTCCGTCAACGCCGGTACAGGGGCAGATTACGCGCCTGTACGTCGGGCCGGATGCGTCGAAGCAGAAGCTTGAGGCTTCACTTCCGCAACTGCAACAGCTGAGTGGATTAGGCGGGCAGGTTCGCGCCTATTCTGCTCACTGACTTTGCACCTCCTCCTGCGAAGGGGGAGGTGGCCGTTAAAACATAAAAAATACCACGGAGGGCACAAGCGATTGGTGCCCTTTTTCTATAAGATCCTCTGGTTGAGTTTTTATAGGTTTATGCTGCGATTGAGGTTTTTTTAATCGCTATTATTAATTTGTCTGACCGGCTGATTTCCCCTACGCAAACGTTTTCTTTTTCTGTTAGAATTCGCCGCGAACGGGATGCCGGGGCAGATGTGACTGGATTAGACACTGGAATAGTTAATGGTCTGGATTGATTACGTCATTATTGCGGTTATCGGATTTTCTGCTTTAGTCAGTTTAATCCGTGGCTTTGTTCGTGAGGCTTTATCGCTGGTAACCTGGGCTTGCGCCTTTTTTGTTGCCAGCCATTATTACCCTTACCTCGCCATCTACTTCACACGTTTCGAAGATGAATTAGTTCGAAACGGGATCGCAATTGCCATCTTGTTCATCGCGACGTTGATCGTAGGTGCAATTGTCAACTATGTGATTGGTTCACTGGTTGAAAGAACCGGGTTGTCCGGCACTGACAGGGTGTTAGGTGTGTGCTTCGGCGCACTGCGTGGGGTGTTAATCGTTTCCGCGATGCTGTTCTTCCTCGATACTTTTACCGGTTTTTCGCAAAGTGAAGACTGGAAACAATCCCAGTTGATCCCACAATTCAGTTATATCATCAGGTGGTTCTTTGACTACCTGCAGAGCACGTCGAGTTTCTTGCCAAAACATATTTAGTTCTGGCAGCGCTGAAGAGGAAAAGACAACATGTGCGGTATTGTCGGTATCGCCGGTTTCATGCCGGTAAACCAGTCGATTTATGACGCGTTAACGGTGTTACAACACCGTGGTCAGGATGCCGCAGGCATCACCACCATCGACGCGAATAATAACTTCCGTTTACGTAAAGCCAATGGCCTGGTGAAGGATGTTTTCGAAGCCCGCCATATGCAACGCTTACAGGGCAACATGGGTATAGGCCATGTGCGCTACCCAACGGCTGGCAGTTCCAGCGCTTCAGAAGCTCAACCTTTTTACGTCAACTCTCCGTTCGGCATCACCCTTGCCCATAACGGTAACCTGACCAATGCTCACGAATTGCGAAGCAATCTGTTCGAAGGCCAACGCCGTCATGTGAACACCACTTCCGATTCTGAGATTTTGCTGAATATCCTGGCGAGTGAGTTGGATCGTTTCCAGCACTACCCGCTGGAAGCTGACAACATTTTTGCTGCGGTTGCTGCAGTGAATCTGAAGATCCGCGGTGCTTACGCTTGTGTGGCGATGATCATCGGTCATGGCATGCTGGCGTTTCGTGACCCGCATGGCATTCGTCCGCTGGTGATTGGTAAACGTACGCTGGCAGATGGTCGTAATGAGTACATGGTGGCCTCTGAGAGCGTGGCACTTGATACGCTGGGCTTTGAATTCCTGCGTGACGTTGCGCCGGGCGAAGCGGTGTACATCACTGAAAAAGGTCAGCTGTTCACCCGTATGTGTGCTGAGAACCCGCAGTACAATCCTTGCCTGTTCGAATACGTCTATTTTGCACGTCCGGATTCCTTCATCGACAAAATTTCCGTCTACAGCGCCCGTGTACGTATGGGTGAAAAGCTGGGCGCGAAAATTGCCCGTGAATGGGAAGACATGGATATCGACGTGGTGATCCCGATCCCGGAAACTTCCTGCGATATCGCGCTGGAAATTGCCCGTATTTTGGATAAACCGTACCGTCAGGGGTTTGTAAAAAACCGCTATGTGGGCCGTACCTTCATCATGCCGGGTCAGCAGGAGCGCCGTAAATCAGTACGACGTAAACTGAACGCTAACCGCGCTGAGTTCCGTGATAAAAATGTCTTACTGGTCGATGATTCCATCGTGCGTGGTACCACCTCTCAGCAGATTGTTGAGATGGCGCGTGAAGCCGGGGCAAAACGCGTTTATCTGGCCTCTGCGGCACCGGAAATCCGCTTCCCGAATGTTTACGGTATCGATATGCCAAGCGCGAACGAGCTGATTGCCCATGGCCGTGAAGTCAGTGAAATCAATCAGATGATTGGGGCTGATGCGTTAATCTTCCAGGATCTGAGCGACCTTATCGCCGCAGTGAAAGAAGACAATATGGATATCGAGAAATTCGAATGTTCAGTCTTCGACGGTGTTTACGTCACCAAAGATGTGGACCAGAACTATCTGGAATATCTTGAAGCGCTGCGCAACGACGATGCTCAGGCATTGCGTGGCCAGCAGGAAGCTGAAAATCTCGAGATGCACAACGAAGGCTGATCAGCCGGTTGCTGACATTCTCTCTGGCGCGCCCCTCCGGTGAACACCGGGCGGGCGCGTTTTTTTATGCCTGAATTTATGTCAGTATTGGCACCACCGGATCCGGGTTTATTTTTTCTAAGGCAGTGTTGATGAAACGACTTATTGTCGGTATTTCCGGCGCCAGCGGCGCAATATATGGTGTCAGGCTCTTGCAGGTATTGCAGAGTGTGCCTGATATTGAAACTCATCTGGTGATGAGCAATGCAGCCCGTCAGACACTGACACTGGAAACGGATCTCACCCTGCGTGATGTTCAGGCACTGGCAGATGTGGTGCATGATTCCCGCGATATCGCGGCCAGCATCTCCTCCGGTTCTTTTAAAACTGCCGGCATGGTGATTTTGCCTTGCTCGATCAAAACGCTCTCGGGCATCGTGAACAGTTATACCGACGGTTTGCTGACCCGTGCGGCTGACGTAGTGATGAAAGAACGCCGCCGTCTGGTGTTATGTGTGCGCGAAACGCCGTTGCATCTGGGCCATTTACGACTGATGACACAGGCGGCTGAACTGGGCGCAATCATCATGCCGCCGGTTCCGGCGTTTTATCACCGCCCTGTTTCTGTGGAAGATATTATTGATCAGACGGTAAACCGGGTGATCGATCAGTTTGATATCGAGCTGCCGGAAGACTTATTTGTTCGATGGCAGGGCAGTCGTTAAACTTTCACGTCCCAATACGCACTTATTTCGCGCACTTTCGTTACATTGCACCAACAATGATCACAATTTGATTCATTGGGGTGCAGTGTCCAACCTTGCTTCGGCTATCCTTCCTTCAGACCTTTGAAAACTTTGATTATCCCGATGCTTTTTTGACCGGTTTTCACTCTCTCGCTGTGCAAAAAGGCTATGCAGAGAAACGGCACGAAAAGTGCATGAGAAAATCTGGCAAAAAGCCATTTGCATCGTTCAGCAAACTATAAAAAGACGTTCATTCACGCACACGCAACCACAACAGATGAATAATCACTGAGGCTAATGTATGAAAAAGTTGTTCAAGGTTCTTCCGCTGGTTCTGGTTTTAGCCAGCGCAGGTAGTGCATTTGCTGCCGCGCCTAAAGCAATTAACATCGGTACTGATCCGACTTACGCCCCATTTGAATCGAAAGACTCCAGCGGTAAGCTGGTGGGTTTTGATATCGACCTGGCAAACGAGATGTGTAAACGTGCAGCCATTAAATGTACCTACGTTGAAAGCGATTTTGATGCGCTGATCCCGTCCCTGAAAGCGAAAAAGATTGATGCGATTATTTCCTCATTATCCATCACTGAAAAACGTCAGCAGGAGATTGATTTCACAGAGAAACTTTACGCTGCTAACGCCCGTCTGATTGCGCCTAAAGGCTCTAAAGTTCTGCCCACTCTGGATGCGCTGAAAGGCAAAAACGTCGGTGTTCTGCAGGGGTCCACTCAGGAAGCTTATGCGAATGCCATGTGGCAGCCAAAAGGCATCAATGTGGTGGCTTACCAGAACCAGGATCTGATTTATGCGGATCTGGCTTCCGGTCGTCTTGACGCAGCATTCCAGGACGAAGTGGCAGGCAGCGAAGGCTTCCTGAAACAGGCAGCGGGTAAAGATTATGCGTTTGCGGGGCCGTCGGTTAAAGATGATAAGTTCTTCGGCGTAGGTACCGGCATGGGCCTGCGTAAGAATGAAACGGACCTGAAAGATGCGCTGAACAAGGCATTTGACAGCATGCGTAAAGACGGCACTTACGACAAACTGGCGAAAAAATACTTCGACTTTGATGTTTACGGCGGCTGATATTCGTCGTGAGACATGCCAAAGGGGGCGGTACGCCGCTCCCTGCGGTTCTGACGCCGGTGGTCGTGTTGCCTGCGCAGGGATCCACTAAAGACAGGAAAAAACCATGCTGTATGGGTATTCCCAGGTAATTATCCAGGGCACGTTAGTGACACTGGAGCTGGCGATTTCGTCAGTCATTCTGGCGCTGGTGATAGGGTTAATCGGCGCGGGCGGGAAACTGTCAAAGAACCGGATCGTTTCTGGTTTTTTTGGTTGCTACACCACGCTCATTCGCGGCGTACCTGATCTGGTATTGATGTTATTGATTTTCTACGGTTTGCAGATTGCGCTTAACAGCATTACAGAATCACTGGGGCTGACACAAATTGATATCGACCCGATGAGCGCCGGTATTATCACCCTGGGCTTTATCTACGGGGCATATTTCACTGAAACGTTCCGCGGTGCGTTTATGGCGGTCCCGCGTGGACAAATCGAAGCTGCGACGGCTTTCGGGTTCAGCGGTTCACAAATCTTTCGTCGAATTTTATTCCCGGCCATGATGCGTTTTGCGCTGCCGGGCATTGCCAATAACTGGCAGGTTATTCTCAAAGCCACCGCACTGGTGTCGTTGCTGGGTCTCAATGATGTGGTGAAAGCCACGCAACTGGCCGGGAAGGGGACATATCAGCCGTTCTATTTTGCGATTGTGGCCGGTGTGGTTTATCTGATTTTCACCACGCTGTCGAACGGCGTGCTGGTGTGGCTTGATCGCCGTTATTCGCTGGGTGTGAAGAGGGCTGATCTATGATCGAAATTTTACAACAGTACGGTATGTCCCTGCTTTACAGCGACGGCTACCGTTTCACCGGTCTGGCTATCACCTTATGGTTACTGATCAGTTCCGTTGTGATAGGCGGATTACTGGCTGTGCCGATGGCGGTGGGGCGTGTGTCTTCCAACAAATTCCTTCGCTATCCGATCTGGCTGTATACCTATGTTTTCCGCGGGACGCCGTTGTATGTGCAGTTACTGGTGTTTTATTCCGGCATGTACAGCCTGGAGATCGTGCGTGGCACCGACTTCCTGAATGCTTTTTTCCGCAGCGGGCTCAATTGTACGATTCTGGCACTGACGCTCAACACCTGTGCATACACCACCGAAATTTTTGCGGGTGCGATCCGCGCGGTGCCGCACGGCGAAATTGAAGCGGCCAACGCTTACGGGTTTTCACGTTTTAAATTGTATACCTGCATTATTTTACCGTCTGCATTACGCACGGCACTGCCTGCGTACAGTAATGAAGTCATTCTGATGTTGCACTCCACCGCGCTGGCGTTTACCGCCACAGTACCGGACGTGCTGAAAATAGCCCGCGACATTAACTCGGCAACGTATCAGCCGTTTTATGCCTTCGGGATTGCTGCGGTTATTTATCTTTGCATCTCTTTTATATTGATTGGGCTGTTCCGCATGGCGGAAAAACGCTGGCTGGCACATGTAAAGCCTCAAACTCACTAATAAGAATTATTTTTGCGGAATCACGTTATGCCAGAAAACAAATTAGCGGTTCTCGATCTCCACAAACGCTATGGCGACCATGAGGTGTTGAAAGGCGTTTCATTGTCGGCGAATGCGGGTGATGTGATCAGTATTATCGGTTCATCAGGATCCGGTAAAAGTACCTTCCTGCGCTGCATTAACTTCCTTGAGAAACCAAGCGAAGGCTCGATCAGTGTCAATAATCAGGATATCCGGATGGTGCGCGACACCGATGGTCAGCTGAAAGTGTTTGATAAAAAGCAGCTGCAACTGTTACGTACCAAACTGACGATGGTGTTTCAGCACTTCAACCTGTGGAGCCACATGACGGTGCTGGAAAATGTCATGGAAGCACCGGTTCAGGTGCTGGGGTTGAGCAAGGCAGAAGCGCGGGAACGCGCGGTGAAATACCTCGATAAAGTGGGTATTGATGCCCGCGCACAAGGAAAATATCCGGTGAATTTGTCCGGTGGCCAGCAGCAGCGCGTGTCCATTGCCCGTGCGCTGGCGATGGAACCGGAAGTGTTACTGTTTGACGAACCGACCTCCGCCCTTGACCCTGAACTGGTCGGCGAAGTACTGCGCATCATGCAAAAGCTGGCGGAAGAGGGGAAAACCATGGTGGTAGTGACACATGAAATGGAGTTTGCCCGTCACGTCTCCAGCCACGTCATTTTCCTGCATCAGGGGGTGATTGAAGAGCAGGGCGAGCCTTCCGAGGTGTTCGGTAACCCGAAAAGTGCGCGGCTGCAACAATTCCTCTCAGGTGCTTTGAAGTGATTTCCGTACTCCTTCCCCTCTCACGAGGGGAAGGCTGGGATGGGGTGTGGGTTTTGCTCAGCTAAAATAGCATCAGCCTTTCGCGGCCAGCAGGCACAGCTGAACGGTCAGCTCGTAGGATTTCACAAACGAATTCACCGGCAGGAACTCAAATTTTGAGTGGAAATTATGCGCGCCGGTAAAGTAGTTCGGCGTCAGCAATCCTTTGGCCGACAATGCCGCACCATCGGTGCCGCCGCGCATCGGGATCACTTTGGGCTCCACGCCAATTTCTTTCAGTCCTGCAAAAATCAGGTCGATCGCCCGGCGATCTTCGCCGATGGCACTGCTGATATTGCTGTAGGTGTCGCTGATCTCCACCGAGACTTTTGCGCTAGGATACTGCGCGGCAATCTCTTGTGCCACGTCCTGAATTTTCTGCTTACGGGCGGCAAAACTGACGTTGTCAAAATCACGGATTGAGGCTTTCAGTTCTGCTCCCTGCTGGGATGCGCTCATGCCGTTGAACCAGATATAACCTTCCCGGCCTTCGGTGTTTTCAGGGGTTTCAGCACGGTCAAAATGGCTGATGAAATCCTGTGCCATCAACAGCGGATTCACCAGTACGCCTTTGGCCGACATCGGATGCGCTGTCACGCCGGTGAAGGTAATTTCTGCCGCCGCCGCATTGAAGTTTTCATACACCACTTCGCCCAGTTCGCAGCAATCGATGGTATAAGCAAAGTCCACATCGAAGCGGGCGAGATCCAACGCCTTGGCACCGCGCAGGCCGATTTCTTCGTCTGGCACGAACGCCACCACGATATCGCCGTATTCCTGCTCAGTCGTCAGGTTTTCCAACAGTGTCATCACTACCGTGACCGCCGCTTTATTGTCCGCGCCCAGCACGCTGGTGCCGTCGCTGAAAATAATGTCCTCACCTTTATACGGCAGGATTTCCGGGCGTTCGGAAGGGCGCAGCCAGATATCCAGTTCTTTGTTCAGACACACATCCTCACCGGTAAAACGCAACGTCTGGGGATGAATATCCGGACGCAGGCCGACATCGACCGTATCTATATGCGTAATGAACCCGATGCGCGGACCGCCTTTTTTGGTGCCGGGTTTTACTGCCGTCACGGTCGCCTGTTCGTCGATCTGAATATTTTTCAGGCCCAGCTGATGCAGTTCCTCAGCCAGTAGCCGCGCCATATCATGCTGGCCTGGCGTGCTTGGCAGGGTGGTCGCGCTGGCATCACTCTGTGATGTTACGCTGAGATAACGGTAGAAACGTTCGGTAAGCTGTTTTGCGATTGTTGTCGACATCTTGACCTCTGAATGTGCGCAAATATTGTTCCCTGTTATAAGATTTTCATATATAACAAAGTATTACTACGTGTTATCCAGATGTTAATCTGTTTTTGCTTTAGGTTCCACGATGAAGAAGATTTAAACACTCTCCGGACAGGGAAAATAGGGAAAAGAATGAAACACAACATCTTAAAAATAAGCACAGGCTTACTGGCGTTAACTCTCACTGGCGGCGTTTGTGCTAAAACGCTGGTTTACTGTTCCGAAGGTTCGCCTGAGCAATTCAACCCGCAGCTTTATACGTCGGGCACCTCTGTGGATGCCAGCGCCGCGCCAATTTATAACCGTCTGGTGGATTTCAAAATCGGTACCACTGAACTGGTGCCGGGTCTGGCAGAAAGCTGGGAGGTCAGTGCGGACGGTAAAACCTATACCTTCCACCTGCGCAAGGGCGTGAAATTTCAGAGCAGCAAGCTGTTCAAACCGACCCGTGATTTCAACGCTGACGACGTGATCTTCTCGTTCATGCGCCAGAAAGACGAAAATAATCCTTATCATAAAATTTCCGGCGGTACTTACCTTAACTTCGACAGCCTGAAAATGGGTGACCTGATCGGCAGTATTGATAAGGTGGATGATTACACCGTGCGCTTCAACCTGACGCGCCCTGAAGCGCCGTTCGTGGCCGATCTGGCATGGTATTTTGCTTCCATCCTCTCGGCGGAATATGCCGATCAGATGCTCAAAGCCGGCACGCCGGAAAAAGTCGATCAGGATCCGATTGGTACCGGGCCGTTTGAACTGGTGCAATACCAGAAAGACACGCGTCTGCTGTACAAAGCTTTCCCGGACTACTGGCAGGGTAAATCCAAAATTGACCGTCTGGTGTATACCATTACGCCTGATGCCTCAATGCGTCTGGCCAAACTCGAGAAGAATGAATGTCAGGTGATGCCATTCCCGAATCCGGCTGATCTGGAGCGTATGCGTGCTAATAAAGACATCAATCTGATGAGTAAGGCTGGCCTGAACACCGGTTTCCTGTCCTTCAACACTCAGAAACCCCCGCTGGATAATGTGAAAGTGCGTCAGGCGCTGACCATGGCGATCAACAAACCGCAAATCATAGAAGCCGTATTCCATGGTACGGGAACCGTGGCGAAAACACTGCTGCCGACCGGTGTATGGAGCTATAACGACAAACTGGTGGATTACGATTATTCACCGGAGAAAGCCAAAGCCCTGCTGGCCGAAGCGGGTATGCCGAATGGTTTTGATATCGATTTGTGGGCGATGCCGGTTCAGCGTCCGTATAACCCGAACGCCCGGCGTATGGCGGAAATGATCCAGGCTGACTGGGCCAAAATCGGCGTGAAGGCGCATATCGTCAGTTACGAATGGGGCGAGTATCAGACCCGTATCCGTAACGGTGAACACATGGCGGCGCTGATGGGCTGGACGACGGCGAACGGCGATCCGGATAACTTCTTCGGCCCGCTGTTTACCTGTAATGCCGCGAAGGGCGGTTCAAACTCAGCTAAATGGTGTTACGCGCCGTTTGATAAGCTGATCACCGAAGCCAAAGAAACGACCGATCATGCAAAACGTGTAGCGCTTTACGAGCAGGCCCAGCAAATGATGCACGATCAGGCACCGGCGGTAATGATTGCTCACTCGACCATTTTCGAACCGGTACGTAAAGAAGTGACCGGCTATGAAGTGGATCCGTTTGGGAAACATGTGTTTTATCAGGCTGATATTAAGGAGTAAATCCTGAGCGGGATTAGAACGGATGAAAATTGAAACTGTGAAAGTTTCGGTTTCTCAATAGCAGTTCTCATACGAGATATTTTGCCGAAACCGAGCAGAGGGGAAAGGCTTTTCCCCTCTGC
>NZ_JAFMOS010000588.1 GCF_019049755.1 Rahnella perminowiae | reverse complement strand
GCCATCAGCCTGTTAGGACAGACTGCACTCCGGGAAGTTAAACTTACTTAACTTCAACAGAAGCACCAGCTTCTTCCAGAGATTTTTTCAGAGCTTCAGCGTCATCTTTGCTGATGCCTTCTTTCAGAGCTGCTGGAGCAGACTCAACCAGGTCTTTAGCTTCTTTCAGACCCAGGCCAGTCGCGGTGCGAACAGCTTTGATAACTGCAACTTTGTTCGCGCCAACAGCGGCCAGAACAACGTCGAACTCAGTTTTTTCTTCAACAGCTTCAGCAGCAGCAGCAGGACCTGCAACAGCAGCAGCAGCAGAAACGCCGAATTTTTCTTCCATAGCGGAGATCAGTTCAACGATTTCCATTACAGACAGAGCTGCAACGCCTTCAATGATTTGTTCTTTAGTGATTGACATTTCAAGTGTTCCTAGAATTCAGAAATAGTTTATACGTAAGCAAATGAACGAGATAAAAAAGGCTGATTAAGCAGCTTCTTTCTGATCGCGTACAGCAGCCAGAGTGCGAACCAATTTGCCTGCAGAGGCTTCTTTCATGGTTGCCATCAGGCGTGCGATTGCTTCTTCGTAAGTAGGCAGAGTTGCCAAGCGGTCAATTTGAGCCGCAGAGATAAACTCACCTTCAAAGGCCGCAGCTTTAACCTCAAATTTTGCATTCGCTTTAGCGAAATCTTTGAACAGACGGGCAGCAGCGCCTGGGTGTTCAGTAGAGAATGCAATCAAGGTTGGACCGACAAACGTGTCTTTCAGGCACTCAAACTGAGTACCTTCTACGACGCGACGCATCAAGGTGTTGCGAACAACACGCATGTAAACGCCAGCTTCACGACCTGCTTTACGCAGTTCAGTCATTTTATCTACAGTTACGCCACGGGAATCCGCAACAACCGCAGACAGCGCGCCTTTGGCTACTTCGATGACTTCAGCAACAATCGCTTGTTTGTCTTGAAGATTTAATGCCATTAGCTTTTTGCTCCTGGATTTAGCCGGGGAAAACCCCCGGAACTCACATCACTTGTTATCGAGAATCGATATCAAGCGTTCAAACACGGTGAGCAGAGAATCCAGCAAAGACAAATCTTAATTCTTTATAAAAAAGACAAAGAAATATTTTCTTCAGGCTCTGTCACCGTCTACGCAGGAAGGATTAAGCCCTTTTCGGGGCACCTGCGGTCTTGGACGGAGGCCTGGATAGGCCAGGCTCCAACCGAAAAATCTTGGTTTCGCATTAACGAAACAACGGGCCATAGATTCTAGACAAATCTATCGCCCGCGTAAAGCGATAAACGTCAGCAGTTAATTAGTTAACTGTTGCGCTCAGGCCGCTTTGATCAACAGCAAGACCCGCGCCCATGGTAGTGGACAGGCTTACTTTCTTGATGAAAACGCCTTTAGCCTGAGAAGGCTTCGCTTTTTTCAGAGCGACCAACAGAGCTTCCAGGTTTTCTTTCAGCTTGTCGGATTCGAAATCAACCTTACCGATAGTGGTATGGATGATGCCGTTTTTGTCGTTACGGTAACGAACCTGACCTGCTTTAGCGTTCTTAACCGCTTCAGCAACGTTAGGGGTTACAGTACCGACTTTCGGGTTAGGCATCAGACCGCGTGGGCCCAAGACCTGACCTAATTGGCCAACAACGCGCATTGCATCTGGAGATGCGATAACAACGTCGAAGTTCATTTCGCCTTTCTTGATCAGGTCAGCCAGATCTTCCATACCAACCAGTTCAGCGCCTGCAGCTTTAGCAGCTTCAGCGTTTGCACCTTGAGTGAAGACGGCAACGCGAACAGAACGACCGGTGCCGTGTGGCAGTACGGTTGCGCCGCGAACGTTTTGATCTGATTTACGAGCGTCGATGCCGAGGTTAACAGCAACGTCAACGCTTTCTACGAATTTAGCAGTGGCCAGCTCTTTGAGCAGAGCAACGGCTTCGGTGATGTCATACTGTTTAGTAGCATCAACTTTGTCACGGATCACGCGCATGCGCTTGGTCAGCTTAGCCATTTATTAATCCTCCACTACCAGGCCCATGGAACGAGCAGTACCTTCGATGGAGCGAATCATCGCTTCAACGTCAGAACCAGTCATGTCCGCAGCTTTGGTTTCTGCGATTTCACGAACCTGAGCACTCGTTACTTTACCTACTTTGTCTTTGTTCGGCTTGCCGGAACCAGACTTGATACCAGCCGCTTTCTTCAGCAATACTGCTGCAGGAGGGGTTTTGGTAACGAAGGTGAAAGAACGGTCAGAATAAACAGTAATAACAACAGGAATTGGCAGGCCTTTTTCCATGCTATCAGTCTTAGCATTGAACGCCTTACAGAATTCCATGATGTTCACGCCTTGCTGACCCAGAGCTGGACCAACTGGCGGACTTGGGTTTGCCATACCAGCTGCAACTTGCAGCTTAACGTAGGCTTGTACTTTCTTGGCCATGGTAAATATCCTCGTTTGGGTAATATCGCCTGTTTGAAGAGGCTCCCCGTTATTTACAGTACTTTGTTCTTTATCATTTATGTGCCAAGAAGACTGCACATAAAAACAAAAGGCGCGAAATTATAGTTTAATTTCGCGCCCTGTACAACAACTGTTCTAACGAATATTTAGAACGTTGTATTAGCCCTTTTCAACCTGACCGAAGTCCAGTTCAACCGGTGTTGCACGGCCAAAGATGGAAACAGACACTTTCAGGCGGCTTTTCTCGTAATCAACTTCTTCGACCACACCATTGAAGTCTGCAAACGGCCCGTCATTAACACGTACCAGTTCACCTGGTTCGAACAATGTTTTAGGGCGTGGTTTATCCCCCACTTGTTGCAGGCGATTCATGATCGCATCAACTTCTTTATCGCTGATTGGTGCAGGACGATCTGACGTTCCGCCAATGAAGCCCATAACACGAGGAACGCTGCGAACTAAGTGCCAGCTGGCGTCATTCATTACCATCTGTACCAGCACATAACCCGGGAAGAATTTACGTTCACTTTTACGGCGCTGGCCACCACGAATTTCAACCACTTCTTCGGTTGGAACCATGACTTCACCAAACAGTTCTTCCATGTCATGTAATTTGATGTGCTCACGCAGCGATTGCGCTACGCGGCCTTCAAAGCCAGAAAACGCCTGAACGACGTACCAACGTTTTTTAGGTGCTTCAGACATTTAGAACCTCAAGCCAGTAATGAAAGATACCAGGCGGACTAAAATACCATCCAGCCCCCACAGAATCAGAGACATAACGGCAGTTACCGCCGCAACGATCAGTGTGGTATGCAATGTTTCCTGGCGCGTTGGCCAAATGACTTTACGTACTTCAGTTCGCGCTTCACGAGCAAACGCAACTGTTGCCTTGCCTTTAGTGGTCAGTAAAGCCACTGCGCCTGCAATTGCGATAATAACAACTACGGCTAACGCGCGTAACGGCAGGCTGTATGCACGGTAATAATAGTTACCGACAATAGCTACAACCAACAAAACGGCAACAACCAGCCACTTTACCGCTTCCAGGCCGCGCCCGCTCCCTTGAGCCTCGGTATTCGCACTCATAAACCAACCCGTCACAATGATTCAGAACAAACAACTTTGCCTCGCATTGCGAGGCAAACCAAACCGATCGATGCTCTACTTGAGCGCAATTCGGTGTTTTACGCTATATCTCAGAGCCTATCTCACCAGTGATTATGACGTATAAATCGCTGATGAGATAGGTTCTAGCGCCACAGCGTAGAAAAAAGGGCATCGAATGATGCCCTTTTAGTGTGTATTGCGTCAACGAATAGTGACAAAAAACTATCAGCGATTAAGCGATAACTTTAGCAACAACACCAGCACCTACAGTACGGCCGCCTTCACGGATTGCGAAACGCAGACCGTCATCCATCGCGATTGGGTGGATCAGCGTAACAACCATGTTCACGTTGTCACCAGGCATTACCATCTCAACGCCTTCTGGCAGTTCGATAGTACCGGTCACGTCAGTTGTACGGAAGTAGAACTGTGGACGGTAGCCTTTGAAGAATGGAGTATGACGACCACCTTCATCTTTGCTCAGGATGTACACTTCGGAATCAAACTTGGTGTGTGGTTTGATTGAACCTGGTTTAGCCAGAACCTGACCACGTTCGATGTCTTCACGTTTGATACCACGCAGCAGAACACCCACGTTCTCGCCTGCACGGCCTTCGTCCAGCAGTTTGCGGAACATTTCAACGCCAGTACAAGTTGACTTAACAGTGTCCTTGATACCGACGATTTCAACTTCTTCGCCTACTTTAACGATACCGCGCTCTACACGACCGGTTACAACTGTACCACGACCGGAGATGGAGAATACGTCTTCGATTGGCAGCAGGAATGGCTTATCGATAGCACGCTCTGGCAATGGAATGTAGCTGTCCAGTGCTTCTGCCAGTTCGATGATTTTCGCTTCCCACGTTGCATCGCCTTCCAGTGCTTTCAGCGCTGAACCTTTGATGACCGGGATGTCGTCGCCTGGGAATTCGTAAGCAGAAAGAAGTTCACGAACTTCCATTTCTACCAGTTCCAGCAGCTCTTCATCATCTACCATGTCGCATTTGTTCATGAACACGATCATGTATGGAACGCCAACCTGGCGACCCAGCAGGATGTGCTCACGCGTCTGAGGCATAGGGCCGTCAGTTGCAGCAACAACCAGGATAGCGCCGTCCATCTGAGCAGCACCGGTGATCATGTTTTTCACGTAGTCGGCGTGCCCTGGGCAGTCAACGTGCGCGTAGTGACGAGTCGGGGTGTCATATTCAACGTGTGAAGTGTTGATGGTGATACCACGAGCTTTTTCTTCTGGTGCGTTATCGATCTGGTCGAATGCACGTGCAGAACCGCCGTAGGTTTTAGCCAGAACGGTAGTGATTGCTGCAGTCAGGGTAGTTTTACCGTGGTCAACGTGGCCGATAGTACCAACGTTAACGTGCGGTTTGTTACGTTCAAATTTTTCTTTAGACACGGCTATATTCCTTACTCTTGTGCTCTCCCTTCAAAGAGAGAGCACGGGATCATTGTGTTTAAACCAGTGGCTTATTTGCCACGAGCTTCAATAACGGCCTGGGCCACGTTATTCGGCGCATCATCATACTTCAGGAATTCCATGGAGTAAGATGCACGGCCTTTGGTCAGTGAACGCAACTGAGTCGCATAACCGAACATTTCGGAAAGCGGAACTTCAGCATGAATCACAACGCCAGTAGCGTTAGATTCTTGGCCTTTCAGCATACCGCGACGACGGCTAAGGTCACCGATAACGTCACCAGTGTTCTCTTCCGGAGTTTCTACTTCAACCTTCATGATAGGCTCAAGCAGAACTGGTTTCGCTTTCTTAAAGCCATCTTTAAAGGCGATAGAAGCGGCCAGTTTAAACGCCAGCTCAGAGGAGTCAACGTCATGGTAAGAACCGAAGTGCAGACGCACGCCCAGATCTACTACCGGATAACCGGCCAGCGGACCTGATTTCAGCTGTTCCTGGATGCCTTTGTCAATCGCACCGATGAATTCACCAGGAATTACACCGCCTTTGATTTCGTTGACAAACTCATATCCTTTCGGATTCGTGCCAGGTTCTAATGGATACATGTCGATCACAACGTGACCATACTGACCGCGACCACCAGACTGCTTAGCGTGTTTACCTTCAACATCAGTAACTTTAGCGCGAATCGCTTCACGATAAGCAACCTGCGGCTTACCGACGTTAGCTTCAACGTTAAACTCACGACGCATACGGTCAACCAGGATGTCCAGGTGAAGCTCACCCATACCTGCGATGATTGTCTGACCAGACTCTTCATCAGTCCAAACGCGGAATGATGGGTCTTCTTTCGCCAGACGGCCCAGAGCCAGACCCATTTTTTCCTGGTCAGCTTTGGTTTTTGGTTCTACCGCAACGGAGATTACCGGCTCAGGGAATTCCATACGCTCCAGAATGATCACATTATCTGGATCACACAGAGTGTCACCGGTAGTCACGTCTTTCAGACCGATCGCTGCAGCGATATCGCCTGCACGAACTTCTTTAATTTCTTCACGCTTGTTCGCGTGCATCTGAACGATACGACCCAAACGTTCACGCTGTGATTTCACTGGGTTAAATACAGTGTCACCTGAGTTGACAAGACCGGAATAAACACGGAAGAACGTCAGGTTACCCACGAATGGGTCAGTAGCGATTTTGAACGCCAGAGCAGAGAACGGCTCAGCATCGTCAGAATGGCGAACTGCCGGAGTGTCTTTACCGTCATCCAACAAACCGTTGATAGCTTCAACGTCGGTCGGTGCAGGCAGATACTCAACAACAGCATCCAGCATTGCCTGTACGCCTTTGTTTTTAAACGCAGAACCACAGGTAACCAAGATAACTTCATTGTTCAGAACGCGCTTACGCAGAGAAGCTTTGATCTCTTCTTCAGTCAGCTCTTCGCCACCAAAGAATTTCTCCATCAGCTCATCAGAGCCTTCAGCAGCGGACTCAACCAGTTTCTGACGCCATTCTTCAGCCAGTTCTTGCATATCAGCTGGGATCTCTTCGTATTCGAAGGTCACGCCCTGATCGGCTTCGTTCCAGTTGATTGCTTTCATCTTCACCAGGTCAACAACACCGGTGAATTTCTCTTCCGCGCCGATCGCCAGTTGCAGAGGCACCGGAGTTGCGCCCAGACGTTTTTCAATCTGATCAACAACTTTCAGGAAGTTAGCACCCATACGGTCCATTTTGTTAACGAACGCGATACGTGGAACTTTATATTTGTTTGCCTGACGCCATACGGTCTCAGACTGTGGCTGAACACCACCAACAGCACAGTAAACCATTACCGCACCATCAAGAACACGCATAGAACGTTCAACTTCGATGGTGAAGTCAACGTGCCCTGGGGTGTCAATGATGTTGATGTGGTGTGGTTCGAACTGCTTAGCCATACCTGACCAGAAACAGGTAGTCGCAGCGGACGTGATGGTAATACCACGTTCCTGCTCCTGCTCCATCCAGTCCATGGTGGCTGCGCCATCATGAACTTCACCGATTTTGTGGTTTACACCGGTGTAGAACAGAACACGTTCGGTAGTGGTTGTCTTACCGGCGTCGATGTGAGCACTGATACCAATGTTACGGTAGCGCTCAATGGGTGTTTTACGAGCCATTTGATTCCTCTATAACTAGGACGTTCAAGTTCAGTTAACCCAAGCGGGTTGGCTTCTTGAAGCGCCCGCTTGGTTAGCATAACTACTGCGAAGTGATTACCAGCGGTAGTGGGCGAACGCCTTGTTGGCTTCAGCCATACGGTGAACGTCTTCACGTTTCTTAACTGCAGTACCTTTGTTCTCTGCAGCATCAGAAAGTTCGTTCGCCAGGCGGAGAGCCATGGATTTATCACCGCGTTTACGAGCAGCTTCAACGATCCAACGCATTGCCAGAGCATTACGACGAACCGGACGGACTTCAACTGGAACCTGATAAGTTGAACCACCTACGCGGCGGGACTTAACTTCGACAGTCGGACGAACGTTGTCCAGAGCGACTTCGAAAGCTTCCAGGTGGCCTTTACCGCTACGTTGAGCCAGGGTCTCAAGAGCAGTGTAGACGATTGCTTCTGCAGTAGATTTTTTACCATCTACCATCAGAATGTTGACGAATTTTGCCAGCAGTTCGGATCCGAACTTAGGATCTGGCAGGATTTTACGTTGACCAATGACGCGACGACGTGGCATGGAAATACTCCGTTGTTAATTCAGGATTGTCCAAAACTCTAAGAGTTTATTTTGACAGTAAAGTGAAAATGTTTGGCCTTACTTAACGGAGAACCATTAAGACTTCGGCTTTTTAACGCCGTATTTAGAACGAGATTGCTTACGATCCTTAACGCCTGAACAGTCCAGTGCGCCACGGACGGTGTGATAACGCACACCTGGCAAGTCTTTTACACGACCGCCACGGATCAGGATCACGGAGTGTTCCTGAAGGTTATGACCTTCACCGCCGATGTAGGAGGTAACTTCAAAACCGTTAGTCAAACGCACACGGCATACTTTACGCAGTGCGGAGTTTGGTTTTTTAGGAGTGGTAGTATATACACGAGTACATACGCCACGTTTCTGCGGGCAAGCTTCCAGCGCTGGAACGTTGCTTTTAACAACCTTCGTAGAGCGTGGTTTGCGTACCAGCTGATTAATTGTTGCCATTAAAAAGCTCCTGGATTTTGGTTCATAAACTACTTTGTAAACGCGTGATAAATCGCCCCATAAAAAGCATTAGCTAATATGGGGACGCAGAATTTTAGGGCTGACCTAAGAGGGTGTCAAGAAATATACAGCAGATCAGTAAATCACCATGCTGTTTGCTGGGTGTGTTTCTCAGTCAGCGCGACGAATCCAGTATAGTCGATCAATGTGATTTTGTGCGAAATTTGACCAACCAATCCTCTGGCCGCCAGATCCTCGCTGAGGACATAAATCGACTGAACATGCTGGCTGAGCAGATTACATGCCTCACTGCCATCAAGCGCAGCCAGTACGCCATCCTGCATCAGCAAAAGTGCATCTTCCTGAGCGACCAGCTTAACAATCAATGAGAAATCACATTGTTGCGGGGAACGGGCAAGAGTAAAAAGCATGGAATTTCCTGATTTAAAACGTCATCACCACATCAAAACTGGCCAGTCGTCCGCGAATTTCACTCGCAGACAACGGCTCGACATCCAGCACCCATTCATGTCCCGCAGATAAACCACGTGACTTCAGCGAGTCTTCACAGACAAAGCACTGATCGACGTCGTAAAGTGATAACACACCGAATGTGGCAATATAATTACGGGCGAGAATTTTTTCTGGTTGTTGTGCCGGCATGAGCTGAAAAACGCCATCAGCCATAAAAAACACGCCGATATCCTCGGTCAGAGCTGACGTAGCCAGCAGCGCATCAAGGCCTTCTCTTCCCGCTGACGTGCCGTGCGGTCCCTGAGTGAACACGAACGCTATCTTTTTCATTGCCTGTCCCTGCCATAACCCATCAGAACTGCACCATGCGATCACAAGTCAGCGACGCTTCAGCGAGGCTGCCCAACCCTGTCAGGGCAAAGCCGGCTTGTAAATTCGTCTGGCCGTGTCCCTGATTGTGGGCTTCCGTTTCATCAATGACACCGCGACGTAAAGCCGCTGCCACGCAAACATTGAGAGCAACCTGATGGTCTGCAGCCATACGTTGCCAGGATCTGACCAGATCAAATTCATCCGAAGCAGGTGCAGAAAGCATATTACCGTTGAGGACGCCCTCACGATAAAAAAACACGCTGTCCAGCTGATGGCCACTGCCAATCAATGCCAGTGCGAACTGGTACGCAGCGCTGGCTTGCTGAGTGCCGTATGCAGGGCCGGTGACCAGCAGGCAGTAACGCAGTTTCAACGTTCGTTCCCCACCAGCTCACCGCTTTTAAACTGGCGGATATACAAGTAGACCGTATGCTTGGAAATGTTGAGGCGATCAGCAACCTGATTGATGGCATCTTTGATATCAAAAATACCTTTTTCATAAAGATTCAGTACAACCTGACGGTTTTTCGCATTGTTCGACACATTACGATCAGCATTGACTTCTTCAATCGTAAATTCCAGCGTTTGGGCAACCAGATCATCCACGGATGAAGCGAAGTTAACGGACGAGGCAACTTCCTGCGTCTCCGGTGGCATAAACGTCTGAATAATTTGCGAGAAAGGTACGTCAAGATTCATGTTGATGCACAGCAGGCCAATCACACGCTGCTCACGGTTGCGTATGGCAATGGTGACAGATTTCATCAGCACGCCACTTTTCGCACGGGTGAAATAGGCTTTGGACACATTACTGTCAGCACCGGTCATATCATGCAGCATGCGCAGTGCCAGATCAGTAATCGGCGAGCCGATTTTACGACCAGTATGCTCACCATTAGCAATCCGAACCGCTGAACATTTCAGGTCTTCCAGAGAATGCAGAACAATTTCGCAATGCTCACCAATCAGCATTGCCAGCCCATCCACCACAGCCTCGTAGGAAGACAAAATCTCGTGATCAACCTGGCTGAAAGGACGTTGGTCCAGCAAATCCAGTTCGCCGGTTTCGCCAGTTATAAGCGAATTAGACATTGAAGCTACCACCCTCTATATCGCGCCTTCCAACGGGAGTCAGGACGCATTATTCATCAATTCAGGGGCGTTACTGTATCAAAAATACAGAATAAACGGCCTGACGATTATATGGATCTGTGACGTTATGCCGGGGAGACAAAAGCGTCAAGTTATCATCATAGAGTAACCGCAATAAAAAGAAGGGCTGGTTCAAATAAAAGTCATATGCCAAAAAAAAACCGCCGCGTTAAGCGACGGTTTTTATGCAGTAACTCAGCACGACTTAGTTTGCTTTTGGTGCAGCTTCTGCTTCAGCAGGTTTTTCTGCAGCTTTTGGATCAGCTTTAGGCGCGGCTTTCACATCCAGCAGTTCAACGTCGAACACCAACGTGGAGTTAGCCGGGATCCCCGGAACGCCAGTTTTGCCGTAAGCCAGTGCCGGTGGGATGACCAGCTTGATTTTGCCGCCTTTCTTGATGTGCTTCAGGCCTTCGGTCCAGCCAGGGATTACACCGTCAAGACGGAAGGACAACGGCTCACCACGGGTGTAAGAGTTATCGAACTCAGTTCCGTCCGTCAGCGTACCTTTGTAGTTAACAACAACGGTATCGCTGTCTTTAGGTGCTGCGCCGGCACCTGGTTTTTCAACCTGATACAGCAGACCTGATTCAGTCTTCTTCACGCCTTTTTCTTTGGCGAAATCAGCACGGAATTTGTCGCCTTTGTCAGCGTTAGCTTTGGCATCCTGCTCCATCTTAGCCTGCGCGGATGCTTTCACACGGCCTTCGAAGGTTTGCAGAGTCTGCTCAATTTCCTGATCAGACAGTTTGCTTTTATTTGCAAACGCATCCTGAACGCCAGAGATCAACTGGTCTTTATCCAGTTTGATGCCCAGCTTTTCTTGCTCTTTCAGGGAGTTGTCCATGTAGCGACCCAGAGATGCACCCAGAGCATAGGCAGCCTGCTCGTCATCACTTTTGAATTTGGCCGTGTCTGTTGCTGCCGGAGCAGTTGCAGCAGGGGCGGCGGCTGGCGCAGTTGCAGCAGCGGCCGGTGCTGTGGCTTCAGCAGCCATAACCTGAGTGGCATTCAGGGCGATAGCCATGGTGGTTGCCAGCAGAGTTACTTTAAACAGTGATTTCATCCATTTCTCCAAGACCAGAAGTGTATGACCTCTGGTAATAATTACGAAAGTTCGGCGGTTACTATAACTGTCCGTCTCACGACAAAACAATCTCTATACACGCCATTAGCGTCTTATTCCGACCTTTTTTGCATCAATAAGTTTCGTCACAGGATCGGCATATACGGATAAAGCGTCAGGGAGGTCAGGTAATCCTGTGGCTTTACGGGTAGAATCGCCGGTCTACAATACAGGATGAGGTTCCGGTCAATGCTCAACATGATCAACGTGGGCCACACAGTGAGGTAATGATGATGAACTCAAACACCGTTGAACAACGTCTGGAGATGCTGGAAAACAAGCTGGCTTTCCAGGAGATTACCATTGAAGAGCTGAACATGATTGTCACACAACATCAGCTGGAAATGAGCAGACTGCAAGATCACCTGCGTCTGCTGACCGACAAACTCCGTGCCAGTCAGCCATCAATGATTGCCGATCAGTCGGAAGAAACCCCTCCGCCGCATTATTGATGCTGATTTCAACGTAGCAAAAAGGCGCCCGGGGGCGCCTTTTTCTTTAACTGCTAAACGTGCAACGCGATTAATGACAACCGCAACCGCCGTTTCCGCCGCAACCACCTTTCTTACCGTGATCATGACCGTGGTCGTGATCATGGTCGTGGCCGTGACCACCGCAGCAACCTTCACCATGTTCATGATCATGATCGTGGCCGTGTTCGCCGTGAACGTGGCCGTGAGCCAGTTCTTCTTCGGTTGCTTCACGGATAGCGACAACTTCAACGTGGAAGTTCAGATCCTGACCGGCCAGCATGTGGTTTCCGTCAACCACAACGTGGTCACCGTCAACTTCAGTGATTTCAACAGGCACCGGGCCCTGGTCGGTGTCAGCCAGGAAACGCATACCGACTTCCAGCTCATCAACACCCATGAACACGTCTTTAGGCACGCGCTGAACCAGGTTTTCGTCGTAGTTGCCGTAAGCATCGTTCGCACCAACATGCACGTCAAAAACGTCACCAATGGCATGGCCGTCCAGCGCTGTTTCCAGACCGGAGATCAGGGAACCATGGCCGTGCAGGTAATCCAACGGTGCGCTCACCGGAGATTCATCAACCAACACACCGTCTTCTGTACGAACCTGATATGCCACGCTGATGACCAGGTCTTTTGCTACTTTCATGATAACTCCTACCGTTGGAAACTCAATTTGTTGTCTGCGGGCGTTTCGTAACGCACGCAACTTCGCTTAAGGCTAATTCAGTGACGGCCACTTTTCGATGAGATCATCCTGAAAAGCGCGACCGGATAAATTTGGCGAAGAGTGTAGCGGAAATCCGCGTCTCTGTACTAACAGCATAAAAAAACACGAGCCATAACGCTACTTCGGATCGAAAATACCAATCACCTGCTCTTCCGGCCGGAGTTTCTTGCTGACCTGCGCATCCGTCTGACGCTGATGGTGTCCGCACTTCACACACTCCACCACTTCCACCTGATCTTCCTGCCATAAAGCCAGCGTATCCATCGCCTTACATTTCGGACACACCGCGCCAGCGATGAACCGTTTACGCGTTATAGCCATATTACTTCTCCAAAAATTGCCGACATTGCGTCCGGTCAGTTTTCGATCAACAACCGAATTTTTTTTCGCTACCGGACTATTCATCATCGTCCCAGCCATCAAGCTGGCGGCGTTCGTTATGCATTTCGCTCTGGAAGATATCTTCCAGTTCGCGCCGGGCTTCTTTCACACGGGAAATTTGTGCCACATCGCCACGGTTTTGCGGCACCAGTTCGCGCAACATACGCATATCGAGACGGCGAAAATGCTGTTGTGCACGATACGCACTGTGCGGATGCATGCCCAGCGTCACGAGCGCTTTCTTACCTAACTCCAGCGCACTGGAAAACGTCTCGCGGGAAAAATTCACGACGCCCGCCTGCAAAAGCTCATGCGCTTCAACACGTCCGCGGGCACGCGCCAGAATATTCAGATGCGGAAAATGTTGCTGGCATAAATGCACGATCGCCATCGTATCCTCCGGTTCATTGGAGGTAATAACGATTGATTTTGCTTTTTCCGCACCGGATGCTCTGAGGAGTTCCAGTTCGGTCGCATCGCCGTAATACACTTTGTAGCCGTAAGTGCGCATCAGCCCGACGGCGCTGATATCGCGCTCCAGCACCGTAATGCGCATTTTGTTGGCCATCAGCAAACGCCCGATCACCTGTCCGAAACGCCCGAAGCCAACAATAATCACCTGCGGCTCGTCATCCTGCACAAAGTGTTTTTCATCGCTCTCTTCGCCGTCGTTATAACGCTTCACCAGAATCCGGTCGACCCACTGCATCAGCAGCGGCGTGGTCATCATGGATAACGTCACCACCACCAGCAACAACGAAAGTTGCGAGGAAGAAATGACTTTTTGCGCACCCGCCGCTGAGAACAGCACGAAAGCAAATTCCCCGCCCTGACTGAGAACGGCAGAGAATTGCAGCCGGACCGAAGTACGTAAACCAAAAATACGGGACAGCCCGTACAACACGCCGGTTTTAACAGCCACCAGAATAATCACACCCGCCAGCACCAGCAAAATGTGGGTGTAAAGCACGCCCAGATTCAATGCCATACCGACAGAAATAAAGAACAGCCCGAGCAGTAAACCCTTAAACGGCTCGATGGCGATTTCCAGTTCGTGCTGATATTCGCTTTCCGCCAGCAAAATCCCGGCGATAAATGTCCCGAGCGCCATCGAAAAGCCCAGCGTATCCATAAACAATGCCGAACCGAGCACCACCAGCAACGCGGCGGCGGTAAACACTTCCCGCACGCCGGAGGCCACAATCAGCCGGAAAATAGGTCGCAGCAGATAGCGTCCGCCGATCAGCATCCCACCAAACGCCAGGACTTTCAGGCCAATCATTTCCCAGTTATTGCTGCCTTCGGAGCTGCCAGCCAGAATCGGAATCAGGGCCAGTGCCGGGATCACCGCAATATCCTGGAACAGCAGCACGGCGAAACCGAGCTGGCCGCCTTCATTACGCGTCATGCCTTTATCACGCATCAGTTGCAATGCCATCGCCGTCGATGACATCGCCAGCCCGATACCGCCAATCACCGCTGCCTGCCAGGAAAACTTCGTGAGATACAACAGGCCGCCGAGCACCAGCGCGGTCAGGATCACCTGCCCGGCACCAACGCCAAAAATTTGCCGCCGCAGCGCCCATAATTTTCCGGGGTTCAGTTCCAGCCCGATGATAAACATCAGGAAAACCACACCCAGTTCAGAGAAGTGCAGGATTTCATCCACGTCACGGATAAAACCTAAGCCCCACGGACCGATGGCAATGCCAGCCAGCAAATAGCCGAGCACCGCGCCGATACCTAAACGTTGCGCCAGCGGCACCGCGACCACCGCAGCGAATAAAAACAGCAGGATTGCCGTAGGTATATTTGAAACATCCATCAGACGATCCCTCCGTGCGGTAACGGGGATCGCAGCCATTCACCGTAGGCTTCAGCGTGGCTTTGCAACACATCAGGTTTCTGACGTCGTGCCCAGTAAATAATGATTGGCGTCATCCAGTGCATATGACACATCGCCGAAGTCAGTTCAAACGGGCGCATAATGTCAGACATCGGATAGCGGTTATAACCGCCTGCACGGTATGCGCCTTCCGGCTCACCGGTGGTGACGACCGAACGCCAGTATTTGCCGTTAAGTGCATTCCCGCCAGCACCGCTGGCAAACCCCCGCGCCAGCACGCGATCCATCCATTCTTTCAATAATGCCGGGCAGCTATAAGTATAAAGAGGGTGCTGGAAGACGATCACTTTGTGTTCGCGCAGCAACTGTTGTTCACGGTGGATATCAATAAAAAAATCAGGATAGTGGGCGTATAAATCATGCACGGTGACATGTTCAAGCTGCTGTGCCTGCTGTAACAAAACGCGGTTGGCGACTGAATCGGGTGATTCCGGGTGGGCGTAAAGCAGCAAAACCTTTGGTGGCTGCGACATCAATACCTCCAAAGCGTCGTCAGGGTGCGGTTTTTCCGTTACCATGCTTCGCAAAGACAAAATGGGACGCGATACGTCTTGTTTAAATCATTATCATGACAATTTAACATACTCTCAACACGGCGCTTTATGATTGTTTTCTCCTCCTTACAAATCCGACGCGGCACTAACGTGCTGCTGGACAACGCGTCTGCGACCATCAATCCCGGCCAGAAAGTCGGGCTGGTGGGCAAAAATGGCTGCGGTAAATCCACCCTGATTTCACTGCTTAAAGGTGAAATGAGCGCCGACGCAGGCAACCTGACTTTTCCGTCCAACTGGGCACTGGCCTGGGTCAATCAGGAAACACCGGCTCTGGACGAGCCTGCAATAGAGTATGTTATCGACGGTGACCGCGAATTCCGTCAGTTGGAAGCACAATTACAGCACGCCAACGACCGCGATGACGGCCACGCCATCGCCACGCTGCACGGTAAACTTGATGCAATTAACGCCTGGACCATTCCGGCGCGTGCGGCGAGCCTGCTCAGCGGGTTGGGATTTACGCAGAATCAGTTACAGCAGCCGGTCAAATCCTTCTCCGGCGGCTGGCGCATGCGTCTCAACCTTGCGCAGGCGCTGATTTGTCGTTCCGATTTACTGCTGCTTGACGAACCGACCAACCACCTGGATTTAGACGCGGTGATCTGGCTTGAAAAGTGGCTGAAAAGCTACACCGGCACGCTGGTGCTGATTTCTCATGACCGTGATTTTCTGGATCCTATTGTCGATAAAATACTGCATATCGAACAGCAGACGCTGAACGAATACACCGGTAACTACTCGTCTTTCGAACGCCAGCGTGCGACCAAACTGTCGCAACAGCAGGCTTTGTTTGAAAGTCAGCAGGAAAAAGTGGCGCATCTGCAAAGTTATATCGATCGTTTCCGGGCGCAGGCGACCAAAGCCAAACAGGCGCAGAGCCGTATTAAAATGCTGGAGCGCATGGAGCTGATAGCCCCGGCGCACGTAGACAATCCTTTTCATTTTAGCTTCCGCTCACCGGAAAGCTTGCCCGATCCGCTGCTGCGGATGGAAAAGGTCAGCGCCGGTTATGGCGACACCACGATTCTGGAGTCGATCAAACTGAATCTGGTGCCGGGTTCACGTATCGGTTTACTCGGCCGTAACGGTGCAGGTAAATCGACGCTTATCAAACTGCTGGCCGGAACCATGCCGCCGCTTCACGGGGACATTGGGCTGGCGAAAGGCGTCAAACTCGGTTATTTCGCTCAGCATCAGCTGGAGTTCCTGCGCGCAGAAGATTCGCCGCTGCAACATCTGGTGCGTCTGGCGAATAAAGAAACCGAACAGCAATTGCGCGATTATCTCGGCGGATTTGGTTTCCACGGCGATAAAGTGACGGATCCTACCGGGCGGTTCTCCGGCGGTGAAAAAGCGCGCCTGGTGCTGGCGCTGATTGTCTGGCAGCGCCCTAACCTGCTGCTGCTTGATGAACCGACCAACCACCTGGATCTCGACATGCGTCAGGCACTGACCGAAGCGCTGATCGACTTTGAGGGTGCGATGGTTGTCGTGTCGCATGACCGCCACTTATTGCGTTCCACTACTGACGATTTGTATCTGGTACACGGCGGCAAAGTGGAACAGTTCGACGGCGATCTGGAAGATTATCAGCAATGGCTGGTGGACATTCAGCGTCAGGAAAGCCAGCAGGATGCACCGGCTAAAGACGGCGGCGTTAACAGTGCGCAATCGCGTAAAGATCAGAAACGTCGCGAAGCCGATTTCCGCAACCAGACTCAGCCACTGCGCAAGCAAATCACCAGGCTGGAAGCACAGATGGAGAAACTGGGTACCGAACTGGCAGCAATTGAAGCCCGTCTGGCCGACTCCGCCATTTATGACATCAGCCGTAAGGCCGATCTCACGGAGTGTCTGCAACAGCAGACCAAAGTGAAAGGTGCGCTGGAAGAGACTGAAATGACCTGGCTCGATGCCCAGGAACAACTGGAAGAAATGTCTAAAACTTTTGATATCGACAGCTGATCGTATGCTCACAAACGGGAAAGGAGCCGTGATGGCTCCTTTTTTGTCTGTAAATTAATGCCAGATTAACAGCACACAGGCGGCGGTCAGAATACCCATCGCAATGTTAAAAGTGTACCACGCACGCTTGCTGCGCAGCAGGCGACCAATCACCGTGCCGAAGCCAAGCCAGATAATGCCCGATACCAGGTTCACCAGGAACATCCCAAGGCTGATACCGGCAATCGAAGGATTATAGGCGTCGCCCGCCAGACTGAAGCTCGCGACCGCACCCAGTCCCATCAGCCAGGCTTTCGGATTAAGAAATTGCAGCAACCAGCCCTGATACAAACGGATCGGTTTTGGCGGCGGCGCACCGGTTTCCAGTTTTTCATAGGCAGACGTTGCAATCTTCCACGCCAGCCACAGCAGATACAGGCTACCGGCGATTTTGAGAAACAGGTGTAACGCAGGATAAATCGTGATGAGACCGCCGACACCAAAGGCCACCAGCAGCAAAATACTTTGCATACCAAGCATAATGCCGACCATCAGCCAAAGTGAACGGAAGAACCCAAAGTTAGCGCCAGACGTGGTGAGTAACATATTGTTCGGGCCGGGGGTAATGGCGGCGACCCATAAAAATCCAAGCATCGATAAAAATAAACCAGGTTCCATTTAATTTGGGTTCTCCGACCCGAAAGATGTGCGATAGCATTGAAGCTAACAGCGTGATATTGATCGCACAAGAGCCTCTTAAGAGAAATTTATTCATCTTATGGTTGAAACCTTTCGCCCCTTACGCGGGGCCAGTAATCCGCACATCCAGACGCTACTCCCGCGACTGATAAGACGGCATGCAACACTTAAACCTCACTGGCAAAGGCTGGATACGCCGGACGGCGATTTTCTGGATTTAGCCTGGAGTGAAGATCCGGCACAGGCGCGACATAAACCTCGCATGATCCTGTTTCACGGCCTGGAAGGCAGCTTTTACAGCCCGTATGCGCACGGCTTATTGCAGGCGTGGAAAGACAAAGGCTGGCTTGGTGTGGTCATGCATTTCCGCGGATGCGGCGGTGAACCTAATAAGCTGCTGCGTATTTATCATTCCGGTGAAACCGAAGATGCCCGCTTTTTCATTCACTGGCTCAATGAGACCTATGGCGAAGTCCCGACCGGCGCGGTAGGTGTGTCACTCGGCGGCAATATGTTGACGTGTTATCTCGGGCAGGAAGGCGAAAATTGTACGCTGAGCGCCGCCGTGGTGGTCTCCGCACCGCTGATGCTGGAACCTTGCGCTTACCGGCTGGAACGCGGTTCATCACGGATTTATCAGCACTATCTGCTCGGTCAGCTCAAAGGCAATGCCTCGCGTAAGCTGGCAAAATACCCTGGGACATTGCCCGTCACGCTGGCGCAACTGAAAGCCATGCGTCGTCTTCGTGAATTTGACGATGCCATTACCTCAAAAGCGCACGGATTTACCGACGCGCTGGATTATTACCGCCGGTGCAGCGGTCTGCCGTTACTGGCACAGGTCAGAACCCCCCTGCTGATTATCCACGCCAAAGACGATCCGTTTATGACACCCGACGTCATCCCGAAAGCAGAAGATTTACCGGATTGCGTGGAATATCAGTTAACGGAACATGGCGGACATGTCGGCTTTGTGTCCGGCAGCTTACGTAACCCCCAAATGTGGCTGGAACAACGCATTCCGGCCTGGATCGCCCCCTATTTAGAAAATAAGACTAAGGAAAAAACAGAGTGATTATTCCCTGGCAGGAACTGGATCCTGAACTGCTCACCAGCGTGGTGGAATCCTTCGTATTGCGCGAAGGCACCGATTACGGCGAGCAGGAAAGATCGCTGGAACAAAAAGTCGATGACGTGAAACGTCAGCTGAAAAGCGGTGATATTGTACTGGTATGGTCAGAGTTGCATGAAACGCTGAATATTATGCCACGCGGTCAGTTCCGCGCCGGGCAGGAAGAAGTGCCGCAGGACGGGTAAACAAAGGCTTCGCCAGTGCGGAGCCTTTGTTTACAGCGATGCCGAAATACAGGTTCCGGCATCGCCTGCCAGCACAGCTTCAATCTGATCCAGCGCACCGATATACGCAGGATTACCGCTGTACTTCACGAACGCGCTGACCGCCAACACTTTTGGCCCCATCGAACCGTCGTTTTGCGCGAAAGGCGCGAGTTGTGCAGGTGTCGCACGGCGGATTGCCCGCTGCTGTGGCGTTCCCCAGTGTTCATATACCGCGTCGGCATCGGTCAGGATCACCAACTTTTGCGCTTTCAGTTGCCGCGCCAGCAACGCCGCCGATAAATCTTTGTCGATTACCGCTTCTGCCCCATTGCCATCCTCAAACACAGGAATACCGCCACCGCCGTTACAAATCACCACATGTCCGCACGTCAGCAACTGCTGAATAGCATCAATATCCACGATCCGCTTAGGCGCGGGGGATGCCACCACGCGGCGCAAGTAAGCCCCGTCGGCTTTCATTTTCCAACCGTGCAGGTTTTCCAGTTCCTGCTGCGATCCTGACGGATACACCGGCCCGATAAATTTTTCGGGAGATGCAAATGCCGGGTCACGGCTGTCCACTTCAATGCGCGTCAGTACTGTGGATACCTCTGGTATGCCCACCTGCTGCCCGAGCATTTGCGCCAGCATAAAGCCGATCATACCTTGTGTTTCTGCAACCAGAATATCCAGCGGATAGGCGGGCACTTCCGTATAAGCCTGATTCTGGAGTGACAACAACCCGACCTGCGGGCCGTTACCATGAACAATCGCCAAACGGTAGCGTGTCGCCAGCCGCGCCAGTGCACCGGCTACCGTCGCAATATTGCGATACTGATTTTCGGCTGACAGGCATTCACCCCGTTGTAAAAGCGCATTACCGCCCAGCGCGACCACTAAAGTTTCCATTTTCCATCCTTAAAGAAAGTGTTCCCGAAAAGCATCAGTGCCAGCCAGACGCCAAGCAGTGTATCGGCACCCGACGAATGCCCCAGCGACAGCACCTGTTCTGCCCGCCGGGCGCGAGCCAGGTGCAGCAGTGGCGTGGAAAACTGTCCTCTCACCGCATGATGCAGATAGGCGCAACTGACCGATGACGTGAGCGTGCGCAAGTCCGGTGTATGATCAAAGAAATTCCTGACCGGTAATCCGTGCACCGCACATACCAGTAGTATGCCGGTCAGCGTGTCGTCATGGCTCGGCGTCAGCCCCGAACCTTTGCCCACCACATTCTTCCAGTCCACGCGATGCCCCTGTAACTGTCGCAATAACTGATGCTGAATGTGCGCCAGTTCTCCGCCGACCGGTTCGCAGACAATCTGACGAAGCTCACCGAACAGCCCTGTACGCTGCGGGCATCCGGCCAGATATCCGTGCACATAGTCATAAAGCTGCCCCGAGCCTTGTATTACGTGCAGATTCATCCTGCGTGCTGGCGGGCTTTCAGTAACCGCACCCACCACATCCCCTAATGTCAGACGGCTGAGCAGGCCTTCAAAATCCCTCGCCCGCAGCAGCCAGCCCATCGGACTTAGCCCCTGACCATAGCGATGCAGCGTCAGCCATTCGCCCCGTTGGTTGATCAGATTGATGGCACGGGAGAATACCCCCATAACCTGCCAGTCACCTGCAAACGCCGGCGCGTGGATACTCACCGCCAGCGGCGCGGGGATATTCATATCTGAGGATAAACCCCGAGATGTTCTGCCAGCGCCTCCAGCGCCTGCTCGAAACATGCCAGCGGCGCACGCACCGTGCCTGCGCCAATCTGACCAATTCCCGGTTCCCGATGGGCAATGCCGGTGTTAATCAGCGGCGTGATGCCGGTTTCTACTACGCGGCGCACATCCAGCCCGAGGCAGGCTCCCTGAAAATCCCAGCCAGGAATTTGCAGCATCATGTTGCGTTCGAGGAATATTTCCGCCATTTCCTCAGACACGGTGATGGCGGTATCCATCCCACCCGCCCCCACAAAACGGGTCACACCCGGCGCGGCGATCATCGCTGCGCCGCCGACACCAAAGGTTTCCGTGATTGCGCTGTCCCCCATGTCCGGGTTGGCGTCTTCCTGGCTGTAGCCGCTGAAGAACAGCCCCTGCGGCATATTGACCGGTGCCGTAAACCAGCGCTCACCGAGGCCACTGACCCGGATACCAAACTCTTTGCCGTTGCGGGTCATGGCAGTCACGATACTGCCTGTGCCGACGGCTGCACCGGCATCCATCGCTGCCTTGCAATACGCCATCGCCAGGTTGAGGAAGAACTGATCGGTGCTGCTCAGAAAATGCAGCACCTCCGTCAGCGACGTTTTGTCCAGATTGCCGGCGGCCAGTTGAGGTGCCAGTGTGCGCATCAGTAAGGCCGAAGTAGCGATATTGCGCTGATGGAATTCATCACCCATCGTAATACCCTGCGCCATCATCGCGGTTAAATCGATACCGCGCTCAAGACGCTGCAACGCCCCGCTCAATGCAGGAGCCAGCACGTCGCGCATCCAGCGCAGGCGCATCTGAACCTCCGGGCCATAGGCGCCGAAACGCATCACCTTGCCGATGCCTTCGTTCATGTTGCAAAAAGCACGGTTGCCGTCGGTGAGATTGCCAATCACCAGCACCGGCATATTTGCCGAGGTAATACCGCCCATCGGCCCGACCGCGCTGACGTGATGGCAGGGCACAAAGCGGATCTCGCCACTGTCGAGCAGTTGCAAGGCATGTTGTTCATCCTGCGCCCAGCCTTCAAACAGACAAGCCCCGATGCAGGCACCGCGCACCGGGCCGGTCATGTCTTCCCAGCGGATGGGCGGGCCAGCGTGTAGTAAGGTTTTACCCTGATTTAGCACCGGGATCGCCTGACGGGCGGGCTGAACATCAAGCCAGTGCGGGCGTGCCTGACGAATACGTCCGATAACGGTGGTATTCGCCTGTTCGAGGATATTTTTCATAAGATGTCTCGTTATGCAAAGGGGAGATTCAGACTCAGCCCAGCTGTTCAACCAAGCTGGCGAGCCGGCGATTGCCACCCGCAACGGGCGACCACGGGTAATGCACCACCGGCACTGAAGCCGATTGCAAATCCTGAGCAAAGTTACGTAAGCCTGCGTTGATTACCGAAACCTGCGACAACAGCGGGCTGGTTGATGCGGGAGATGTCACGACATTACAGGTACAAAGATGATGGGCCAGCACCGTGGCTTCAGGCAGGGTCTGTACCACCAGAATGCCTGCCTCGCGCAATGTGGCGATTTGTTGTGAACGGCACTGTGGATCCTGTTCACTGCCCGTCACCACCGCAACCACCACCACCGGTGCATGTCGGATGCGTTGCGCCATCAGTTGCCTGACGGCAGAAGCCACCGAACCGGCAGGGTCGCGCTGTGCGCCATAACCGATCACCACATCCAGCAGCAACACGCCGGTTTCAGGTTTACCGGCCAGCCCGAGGATCAGTTGTTCCCGCGAGGTCGGATCAATCATCGGATGCGGTTTGCCGACAGTGTAGAAATCGTCACCTAAATCAATGATGCGGTGCCCGTCGTGAGCGAGCATCGTGCCGTGCAGATGCCCATGATCAGGGTGTATGCCCAGCAGCCCGGCCAGCACCATCGCTGCCTCTGCCGCCAGCGTGCCGCCGGTAAACAACCCGGCGATTTTTTTACCCGCGACAGCAGGCTGTGATTCAGCTATCTGAACCACCCGCGCCAGCAGGCAGGCGATGCGTGCCGCTTCATCCAGGGTCGAAGCCAGCCAGACATTGCCCTCACACGCCTGGCTGACCGGAACACCGAGGAACAGCGCCACCACCGGCTTACTCATGGCTTTCATCGCCGACATCACTTTCAGCCGAACGGCTTCCGCCGGTGGCTTGGACACAAAAGCCAGCACCTGACTTTGCGGGTCGTCTGCCAGCATTTGCAGGGAAGTCAAAGCACTGATGCCGCCAACCTGGGCGCTAAGATCCCGCCCGCCGAGACCGATAGCCTGAGAAATCCCCTGTCCGTTCAGCGCGATTTGCGATGTCAGTTCCTGAATGCCAGTCCCGGACGCGCCGACCACACCGACTACGCCTCGTGGCAGCACATTGGCAAACGCCAGCGGCGCACCGGCAATAATGGCGGTACCGCAGTCCGGCCCCATCACTAGTAATCCCTTATCCCGGGCTTTCTGTTTGAGGGCGATTTCGTCCTCCAGCGTGACGTTATCGGAGAAAATCATCACGTTGCGGCCACTGTCGAGCGCCTGATGCGCCAGCCCTGCGGCATACTCGCCCGCAATCGAAATCAACATCAGATTGGCCTCAGGCAGACGCTGCTCAGCACTGGCAAAGCGACGCGCTACCGGTAACGATCGCCCGCTACCCTGCCCTGCTGACACGGCCTTTAAAGCCTCATCAAGTTGTGCGGTGATCGCGGCAATAATGCTTGCATCGCAGCTTTGGCTGCGTACCGCCACGCAAATGTCATTCGGCGTCGCCTGTTCAAAACAGGCATGCCAGAAACCGGTAGCCTCTAATAATGATTTGTTAGCGGGTGTCCCCATCATCACCGAGACATCGTCAACGTCCGGTGATTGACTGAGCTCACGGGAAATTATCATCAGGCTGACTGAATCCTGAAAACTTCCTTTTCTAATACAAGCATGGATCATCTGCTTCCCTTATATTTTCAGACGGTGAAGCGCAGGCTACGCAGAAATAAAACCTCACAAGGTGAACGGGATCACATTT
>NZ_JAFMOS010000047.1 GCF_019049755.1 Rahnella perminowiae | reverse complement strand
GTCCTTCTACTTTATAAATAAAATAATTCAGCACAGGTAAAGAGAGATACATTGAAATGACAGTATAGGCATACCATCTTCTGAGTAAAAATGGCGACCATAAAATAGCACCAAGGATGATCGCTCTTTTGATATTCAGTTTACCAGACAGATCTGTTTTACATGTATAGATAATCGCTGATATAACAAAGATGAGACCGCAAATATCAGGATAACCTCTGAGCGTAGGAGCCCAAAAAGCGACAAAAGTTGCAGGCATGACCAGAGAAATAATTGTCCAGCAGACAGACTGCTTCTCAGAAAATTGTTTTAATAGGACTGAAAACAGAAGTGATACGGGGAGCAAATAAACAATGGACAGCGATAATATATAGGTGAGCCTACCCTCTCCACCAAAAGCGTAAAACAGGGAGGTGAAAGCAACGGGGAGGAGATTATAATCATCATTTTTTATCGACGAAGCAAGTCTCGAC
>NZ_JAFMOS010000049.1 GCF_019049755.1 Rahnella perminowiae | reverse complement strand
ATTCCATTCAGAATGCAACCATTAATATTCACTCCACTTTGCTCAAACCGACTTAAACTTATTTCTATGTCTTTGGTAGTAGTATCTTCAAATCTGGCAACCATCAAGTTCGTTCCAGCATGCCGACCTATTATCGCTGCATCTGTTACTGCTAATATTGGTGGGCTGTCGATGATAACTAAGTCATAATTAGTTGTTGCCCATTCAATCAATTTTGAAAACCTTGGAGTCATCAACAATTCAGCAGGATTGGGTGGTATTGGTCCTCTACCAAGAAAGTCAATATTCCCCTTGCTGATTGTCTTTATAGCTTCTGAATATGAAATATCTGCAGTAAGTAGATTCGAAAGACCGATCCTATCGGATACCCCCATAACCTTATGTGCAAATCCCTTCCTCATATCACCATCAATCAGTAATACTTTTTTATCTAGCTGCCCCATTACCACCGCTAAATTCGCACTAATAAATGAC
>NZ_JAFMOS010000050.1 GCF_019049755.1 Rahnella perminowiae | reverse complement strand
GATGTATATTCCTTGTTGATGGCAAACAAGATATTGAAATAACAGGCGGTGTTTTTAACGCTGAAGACGATATGACCGAAGTTATTAGTATTCTCAATGGGGCACATTCTATATCAGTTAGTGAGGTGAAGTGTAATGGATGCAGGTTATTAACATCAGATGTAATGAAAAGCTATGATCTCATAAATGATTCTGAATTAAATTATAATATTAACATTAATGAGTGTTACGGCGCGTCGACAAAAATAGTGACAAGAAAAGCTTTCATTGAGTTACATTATATAAAAGTTTGTAATTGTTTTGATTGCAACATAGATGGATATTATCACGGAATAATGTTCTGGGGAGGGGATGCAAACCCAAAAAGAGATGGGGTCCTGGAAAATTTGAGGAAAGTATCCCATTTAAATTTTAAAGGTAATACTGTGAAGAACGTCCAATTAGGAGGTATTTGGGGGTCGATGGGGGAATATATTACTA
>NZ_JAFMOS010000051.1 GCF_019049755.1 Rahnella perminowiae | reverse complement strand
GAGCCCTGCTTGACGATGCCGCCATTTTTCACCAGCAGTTTCCCCGGCCCGCCAATTTCAACGTTACCGCCTTTCAGCTTGATGTAGGCTCCGCCGCAGATCAGAACCAGCTCGTCCTGTGCTGTCACCGTCATTTTTTTGCCACTGGCAATATGCGTATCGTCCGTTGACCAGGTGGTGAATTTCCCGCCCTGCGCCTGAACGTCAATGTCGCCTTTGGCGGCAAACATTTTGGTGCCCTGTCGGCTGTAGAGGCTGATTTGCTCACCGGCGGCGACGGTGAATGTCTTCGTCGCGCCGATATCCACCTGTTTACCGGCGGTCAGCGTCAGGCTGTCTTGCGCGTACAATTGCATACTGTCCCCGCTGACAATACCGACGCCTTTTGGTGCGCTTAAAAGCAAAACGGCTTGCTGAAGTTTGTCGAGTTTCTGCTGTAACAGCGTCTGTTGCCGGTCGATGTCTGCGGCTAATGCCTGGGCCT
>NZ_JAFMOS010000052.1 GCF_019049755.1 Rahnella perminowiae | reverse complement strand
GGGCATTTTTATAGAAAATGACGGTAATTCAATTGCATTCAATGAGACACCTGGCCATGGGCATGATGCCGTCTTTTCCATGAGTTCGGGTCAGCTTTCAGCACTTGTTTTATCATTTACGCTCGCGCTTAACCAGCGGTACGCGAAACACACTCTGTTGCTCGTAGACGATCCTGTCCAGACGCTGGATGAAATCAATGTGGCAGGCTTCGTCGAGTTACTACGCACTGAATTCCAAGATCGTCAGATAATTATGTCAACGCATGAAGACCGTATGTCGGCTTATTTTCGTTATAAATACAAGAAATTTGGTATGTCAGCAGGAAGGATAAATTTCATGGAGGCTGCACGTTCAGGCATTGATAGTCGATAAGTTAAAAATGCCGCCTTCATAGAAGGCGGCGCTTATTTAAGCCCGCTATGAAATTCACACAGATTGTTTTAAGTTATGTCCGCTTCTGGCTGTGAGTTCAACTGATGGATGCAAC
>NZ_JAFMOS010000053.1 GCF_019049755.1 Rahnella perminowiae | reverse complement strand
GGATATTTCTATTGATGCACCTTACTTTAGACGTAAAAGCTATTCAATTTTTGAGTGGATGAAAAAAAATAATATATATGATGTCGTTATTTCTTGTGAATGGCAAGCAGATATGTATTACTCTCTACTTTATAAGAAACAAGGTTTAGGTTTCTCAGACACAAAATTCATTATTAACACTCATAGTTCTACCTTGTGGGCAGATGAGGGTAGTTATCAACTACCATATGATCAGAACCATATGGAATTGTATTTTATGGAGCAAAAAGTTATTGAGATGGCCGATGAAATAATTAGTCCGTCTCAGTATCTCATTAACTGGATGCTAGAGAAGAATTGGCAGGTTCCGGCTAATAAAAAAGTAATACTAAACTGTGAACCTTTTGCACCTTTACATAATCAGGCTATTAGCGCGTCGCCCGAAGAGTCTTTGTTAACAGCAATTGAATTAATATTTTTTGGGCGTTTAGAAACCCGCAAAGGAATAGAT
>NZ_JAFMOS010000054.1 GCF_019049755.1 Rahnella perminowiae | reverse complement strand
TGGGTTGCCCCCATCCACATTTTAATTGTTCCGAACGGATGCTCTACCGTTTGCTTTCGCACGACAGCTGTTTGTGGCGATGCATCAAGCCTGGTCTGCATATCTTCCATTTCAGCTTCATGAACCCACCGTCTTATACGTCTCGGATCGCGTTTTGATGTGGTGCACCTTGACCGCTGACTGCAATCGCGACATGCAATATGGTTAAAGTACATTTGCAGTTCTAACCCATCTTCGACTACCGTAAACCTGTTCTGAAGCTCGTTACCCGTCGGGCAAATATAAATGTCTTTTTCTTGGTCATATTTGAACAATGATCGGTTAAAAAGACCTTTGCGGTCTGCGCCGGAGGTATCACCTTTTGGTACTAAGGCTACGGCACCTAAATCCTGAGCGGCTTTAATATCACTCCGGCTGTAATAGCCTTTATCAGCCAGAACGGTAATATCCACTTTGCCAACAGCATCTTGCGCTAATTTTGTCACAGCAGTTAACTGCCCACG
>NZ_JAFMOS010000055.1 GCF_019049755.1 Rahnella perminowiae | reverse complement strand
ATAAGAGACAGGAGTTTAGACTGATAGATGATGTGGAATATGATGGAGGCCGACGAGGTAGCGCAGCTAGTGTGATAAAGAGACGTGCCAATCTGCTTCCTTCATACACGGTTGGACAAGCATTAATGTGCTTTCATGGTGATCCAGTAACGGCGTATAACCAGAAGTCTGCCATTTGGATCCTTGATAATCTTTACACTAAAATATTTAACGATAATACAAAAGCGTCTCATATTGTTTGTGTATATTCATTAATGAAGTCTGTCGAAGGAAAGAAAAAAGAGTTGGCCAAAAAGCCTAATTTGTCGCAAATGGAGCAACAGCAATTGGACTATTTCCGAAAACGGGGATCAATTCCATTGTTTTGTACTGCAATTTCGTCTTGCCTAGAGGTATTCCTATCCAGGAAAGTTCCTAATTTATTTCGCATATCATTTGGCGAAAAAACTTCGCCAGAAAAATGTGAAGAGATATGGAGTAAGATTTTGGCTGTCACTCTACCCTTC
>NZ_JAFMOS010000056.1 GCF_019049755.1 Rahnella perminowiae | reverse complement strand
CCTACTTAAAATATAAATAAAATCATTCACTTCAGTAAATAATACAGAGGTTCATGATGATAACCGAGCAGGAAATCAGGACTCTAAGTAAAAAAAACGCAAGAAGAAGTGCTTTCAAGACAATACTTTATCTTATGTTATTATGCTCAGCGATTACTTTTAGTGTGATTACAACCAATGATTTTGTATATTTTCTGTCAGTAGTCATTTTGGGAATCGTCATCGCGCATGGAGTCGAACTACAGCATGAGTGCCTCCATCATAATTTGTATCGGTCAATAAAAGTTAATCGATTTTTTGGCATCATTTACGGTCTGCCAATGCTAGTAAGTTATACACACTATCAAGCCCAGCACCTCCATCATCATACTTTCCTCGGCACCGATAAAGACGAGGAAATAATTGATTATAAATCTGAGCAACTTAAGACTATTAGTGGGTTATTTACTCGCATTACTAATGCCAATCGTTTTTTTCAATTTATGGTGACAATGATAAATACTACTC
>NZ_JAFMOS010000057.1 GCF_019049755.1 Rahnella perminowiae | reverse complement strand
TTTATTGAGCAACCATGGGCATGAAGAGGCGTTGTTAACGTTTTTTCTTCTTACCCTGTACAGCTTTAAAACGTGGATTGCTTTTGCAAATCACATAAACCCTGCCTTTACGGCGAACAACGCGACAATCCGGATGACGATTTTTTGCTGAACGTAATGAACTCAGAACCTGCATAACGATTTCCCTGATGTAATTTTATTTTTTACCGAGGAAGCTACCGAAACGTTGGTTGAACCGCGCGGTGCTGCCTTCCTTGGAATACTCTTTCTGCTTACCGGTGTAGTAAGGGTGAGAGGCTGAAGACACTTCAATCGTGATATACGGGTAGGTTGCCCCTTCCAGTTCAATGGTGCGGTCCGTTGATATGGTAGAGCCGACTTTGAAGTATTCGTCAGCACTGGTGTCGTGAAAAACCACGGTGCGATATGCAGGATGGATAGTGGGTTTCATGATGCCTCTTTATGTAATGTTATACTATAACATAAATTATGCACTCATCAGGTTTAAGG
>NZ_JAFMOS010000589.1 GCF_019049755.1 Rahnella perminowiae | reverse complement strand
ATTCTGATGCGATCTGAATCACATATTAAATGCCTAAGCGGAATATTATTCATTTCGTTGCGGGCACATACCATTTCAGGTTGAATAAAAAATTTATTCTCCACGTCATTCATTTGCCCAAAACATTATTTGCTCTTCTTTTTACAAAAGGGATAAATATGAAACGGCATTATGTAGGATCCGAAATAGGCCAACTTCGCAGTGTAATGCTTCACCGGCCAAATTTAAGTTTACAGCGACTCACCCCCTCGAATTGCCAGGAATTATTATTCGATGACGTGCTTTCCGTTGAGCGTGCCGGGAAAGAACATGACTTCTTCAGCGAGACCTTGCGCCAGCAAGGGGTGGAAGTTTTATTGCTGACTGACCTGCTGACGGAAACCCTCGATAACCGCGAGGCCAAAGACTGGCTGCTCAGCCGGCAGATCTCGGACTACCGGCTGGGGCCGCAATTTGCCGAAGAAATTCGGGGCTGGCTGGCCGATCTTCCTCACCGGCAAACGGCCCGGTTTATGAGCGGCGGATTAACATACAGTGAAATTCCCGATACTTTTCATAATATGGTCACGGATACGCATCAGCTAAATGACTTTGTGATTAAGCCTTTACCCAATCATTTATTTACCCGTGACACTTCCTGCTGGATATATAACGGCGTATCGGTCAATCCGATGGCAAAGGAAGCGCGTAAACGGGAAACCAATAATTTACGGGCCATATATCGCTGGCACCCGCACTTTACCGATAACGAATTTATTACTTATTTTGGCAACGATGAATTCAATTACGACCACGCCACGCTGGAAGGCGGTGACGTATTAGTCATTGGTCGTGGCGCAGTATTAATAGGTCTATCGGAACGCACGACACCGCAAGGTGTGGAATTCCTCGCACGTTCACTGTTCAAACATCAGCAGGCCACCAAAGTGATTGTGCTGCAATTACCGAAACACCGCTCCTGCATGCACCTTGATACTGTCATGACACATATCGATCTGGACACTTTCTCGGTGTATCCGGAAGTCGTGCGCGACACCACTTTGTGCTGGACACTCACCGACAATGGTCACGGCGGCCTGCGCCGCACTGAAGAACCGCAGTTCGTCCGGGCAATCGGCAAAGCGCTGGGCATTGACGACATTAAACTCATCACCACCGGTGGCGACAGTTTTGAAGCCGAACGCGAACAGTGGAATGACGCCAATAACGTGCTGACCGTGCGTCCCGGCGTGGTCATCGGCTACGAGCGCAACACCTGGACTAACGAAAAATACGACAAGGCCGGGATCACTGTACTCCCCATTCCGGGCGATGAGCTGGGCAGAGGCCGCGGCGGTGCGCGCTGCATGAGTTGTCCGCTTGAACGCGACGACATCTGATCACCTATACCGGGAAAATTTCATGAATAAACCTGTTCTGGTTGTCGCCCTTGGCGGCAATGCATTGCTGCGCCGTGGCGAACCGCTCGAGGCCGATCTGCAGCGCAAAAATATCTGTCTCGCCGCCAATACGCTGGCTGCGCTATGCCAGAAATGGCGCGTCGTGCTGGTGCACGGCAACGGCCCGCAGGTCGGATTGCTGGCGCTGCAAAACAGCGCCTATCCGGCAGTCGCGCCCTACCCGCTCGATATTCTGGTAGCACAAACTCAGGGGATGATCGGCTATCTGCTGCAACAGGCGCTGAAAAATTGCCTTCCGGAAAGTCGCGTCTGCACCCTGCTGACGCAGGTGGAAGTCAGCCTGCTCGATCCGGCATTTGATAACCCGACGAAATACATCGGCCCGGTTTATACGCAGGCGCAATCGGAAAATCTGACTGCCGAAAAAGGCTGGGCGATGAAAGCCGACGGGCAGCATTTTCGCCGCGTGGTCGCCTCTCCTCAACCGCAGCGCATCTTCGAGATTGATGCCATTCGTGCGTTGCTGGATCAGCACTATCTGGTCATCTGCAATGGCGGTGGCGGCGTACCGGTTCATCAGACCGCAGACGGGCTGGAAGGCGTGGAAGCCGTCATCGACAAAGACCTCTCGGCGGCGCTGCTGGCACGTCAGTTACAGGCCGACGCGCTGTTGATCCTGACCGATGCCGATGCGGTATACCTCGGCTGGGGCACGCCTGAGCAGCGCCCGCTGCATCACATCACTCCGCGGGATCTCGCCGGTATGGCCTTCGATGCAGGCTCCATGGGGCCGAAGGTTAATGCTGCCTGCCAGTTTGTCGATGCCTGCCACGGGCTGGCGGGGATCGGCGCTCTGGAAGAGGGTGAGGCCATTCTGGCCGGTCTGAAAGGCACCTGTATCCGCGCGGAATAACCCGCATTCTCCTCTCATTATTTCAGGATAATCATTATGTCTGGTACATTGAAAAATCGTCATTTCCTTAAACTGCTCGACTTCACGCCGGAAGAGATTCAGCAACTGATCGAGCTGGCGCGGGCACTGAAAAACGATAAGCAAACAGGTCAGGAACGTCCCCACCTGCACGGAAAAAATATTGCGCTGATCTTTGAGAAAACCTCTACCCGCACACGTTGTGCATTTGAGGTGGCCGCTTTTGATCAGGGCGCGCACGTCACCTACCTCGGCCCTGGCGGCAGCCAGATCGGACACAAAGAATCCATGAAAGACACCGCCCGCGTGCTGGGGCGAATGTACGACGGTATCGAATACCGGGGTTTTGCACAGAAGATTGTGGAGGAACTGGCGGAATTCTCCGGCGTACCGGTATGGAACGGGCTGACCGACGAGTTTCATCCGACCCAGATCCTCGCCGACCTGATGACCATGCTTGAACATTCGCCGGGGAAAAATCTCTGCCAGATCAGCTTCGCTTATCTGGGTGATGCCCGAAACAATATGGGTAATTCCCTGATGGTCGGGGCAGCAAAAATGGGGATGGATATCCGTCTGGTGGCGCCAAAATCTTTCTGGCCGGAAGAGGCTCTGGTCACTCTCTGCCGTGATATCGCCCGCACGACGGGGGCCCGCATTCTGCTCACGGAACACGTTGATGAGGGCGTAAAAGGCGTCGATTTCCTTTACACCGATGTCTGGGTGTCGATGGGCGAAGCGAAAAGCGCCTGGGCAGAACGTATCAACCTGATGACCCCGTATCAGGTTAATGCTGCCGTCCTCAGCGCCACCGGCAATCCTGGCGTCAAATTCATGCACTGCCTGCCCGCATTTCATAACGCAGAAACCACACTCGGCAAAGAACTGGAAATCACTTACGGCATGCAAGGGCTGGAAGTGACGGATGACGTTTTTGAGTCCGTGCATTCCATTGTATTTGATGAAGCCGAAAACCGTATGCACACCATAAAAGCGGTCATGGTCGCCACGCTTGGCGATGACTAAGCCCTTTGCGTGAAGGTGTTTTACCTTCACGCTTTTCTTAAGGATTACGTTTATGCGTACATTCAAATTTCCTTCTGCCTACACCATTCTCTTTATTCTCATCGCCCTGGTCGCCGGTCTGAGCTGGGTCATCCCCGCCGGTCAGTACGATATGGCGATGAATGCCGGGCTGGGTAAAAATGTCCCGGTCGCCGGTACTTATCATCCGGTCACCGGCAACCCGCAGGGGCTGGTGGATATTTTCCTCGCGCCCGTTGATGGTCTGTACAACCACACCACCGGTCAGGCTGGCGCAATTGATGTCGCCTTATTTATCCTGATCATTGGCGGTTTTCTGGGCATCGTGACCAAAACCGGCGCGATTGACGCCGGGATTGAACGGGTCACCTTCCGTCTGAAGGGCAAAGAAGAATGGATGATCCCGATCCTGATGGCCCTTTTCGCCGCCGGTGGCACCATTTACGGCATGGCCGAAGAATCATTACCGTTTTACACCCTGCTGGTGCCGGTCATGATGGCTGCCCGTTTCGATCCGCTGGTGGCCGCCGCTACCGTACTGCTGGGCGCCGGGATCGGCACGCTCGGCTCGACAATCAATCCTTTCGCCACGGTGATTGCCGCCAACGCTGCCGGGATCCCGTTTACTCACGGCATCGGTCTGCGCGTCGCCATCCTGATCATCGGCTGGCTGATCTGCGTGATCTGGGTGATGCGCTATGCCCGTAAAGTGCGCCGCGATCCCTCGCTTTCTGTTGTGGCTGATCAGTGGGAAAGCAACCGTACCCATTTTCTCGGCAACCGCAGTGAAGAACTGCTGCCTTTTACCGGCGTGCGCAAAATCATCCTGCTGATCTTCGCGCTGGCTTTTGTCGTGATGATTTATGGCGTATCGGTAAAGGGCTGGTGGATGGGGGAAATTTCCGGCGTTTTCCTTGCCGCTGCGATCCTCACAGGTCTGATTGCCCGCATGAGTGAGGAAGAACTGACTTCAACATTCATTGATGGCGCACGCGACCTGCTTGGCGTTGCGCTGATCATCGGTATTGCCCGTGGCATCGTAGTGATCATGGATAACGGCATGATTAATCATACTATTTTGCACAGCGCCGAAGGTATGGTTTCCGGGTTGTCCAGCGTGCTGTTCATCAATGTCATGTTCCTGCTTGAAGTGGTGCTGTCGTTTCTGGTGCCCTCTTCATCCGGTCTGGCGGTGATGACCATGCCGATCATGGCGCCTCTCGCCGATTTCGCCCACGTCGGGCGTGAACTGGTGGTGACCGCTTATCAGTCCGCATCCGGGCTGGTGAATCTGGTCACGCCGACCTCCGCCGTGGTCATGGGCGGTCTGGCGATCGCGCGGGTGCCCTATATCCGCTGGCTGAAGTGGGTTGCGCCATTGATGGGGATTTTACTGGTATTACTGATGTTCGCGTTAAGTCTCGGTTCTTTGATTTAAGTCTTTGTAGAAAATGATTTTTTTGCCATGTTGACGTCCTTTATTTACCGGAAATATGACCATGAAAAGAACATTACCTACACTTGAAAAAGAACATCAGCAACTGATCCTCTGCCATCAGCTTATTGCCAGTCGACGTTTTTCATCACAGGAGGAATTGCGTCAGGAACTCCAGCGCGCGGGATACAAAAATATCGGTCAGTCCACCATTTCACAGTTGCTGAAAACGCTGGGTGTCGCGAAGGTGCAAAACGCCAAAGGCAAAAAGATTTACGCCCTGAATGAGCAGTCTCAGTTCACTCCCGATGCCCAAAGGCCGGTAAACGAAATGGTCACCGATGTGGATCATAATCCTCAGTTTGTGGTGGTGCATGTCATGTCGGGATATGGTCGCGCTGTGGGCAGGATAATCGATCATCACCGGTTGCCGGAGGTTCTCGGGGTGATTGCCTCGAGTACTACCGTATTGGTGGCTCCCCGGGAAACGACGGAACTGGAGAGGGTGTGCAGGATAATCAGGCGCATACTGGCGATTAAAGAAAACCACGGCAGCAACCGTTTGCCTTAGGCCATTTTTCCGCTTGATGTCGTCAATGACCCGCGTATAATGCGCGACAATTTGTCGGGAGAACCCATGAAAAATCGCCATGTTTTGTGCTCAGATCATCGACCAAACACTGTGCCGTCAGGCAGCCCGCTGCCGTTGTTCTCCCGTGGTATTACCGTTTTACTGAAAGCCCCTCATTGAGGGGCTTTTTTTTGTCCGGAATTTGAGCGCCATACTTTTATACGTAAAGCACAGGAGAATGACTATGGCTAATCCGCTGTATCAGAAAGACATCATTTCTATCAACGATCTCAGCCGCGAAGAGCTGGAACTGGTACTCGATACCGCTGCCAGCCTGAAAGCCAACCCGCAGCCTGAATTGCTGAAACACAAAGTGATCGCCAGTTGTTTCTTCGAAGCCTCAACCCGTACGCGCCTGTCATTTGAAACCTCAATGCATCGTCTGGGGGCCTCAGTGGTCGGTTTCTCCGACAGCAGCAACACATCGCTCGGTAAAAAAGGTGAAACACTGGCCGATACCATTTCGGTTATCAGTACGTATGTCGATGCGATTGTGATGCGTCATCCGCAGGAAGGCGCGGCACGTCTGGCAACCGAATTCTCCGGCGGTATTCCGGTACTCAACGCCGGTGACGGTGCGAACCAGCATCCGACGCAAACCCTGCTGGATTTGTTCACCATTCAGGAAACGCAGGGGCGTCTCGATAACATCAAAATCGCCATGGTCGGCGACCTGAAATATGGCCGCACGGTGCATTCCCTGACGCAGGCGCTGGCAAAATTTAACGGCAACCGATTCTACTTTATCGCGCCGGATGCGCTGGCGATGCCGGGGTATATCCTGACGTTACTGGAAGAGAAAGGCATCGAATACAGCCTGCACAGTAGCATTGATGAAGTGGTCTCTGAAATCGACATTCTGTACATGACCCGCGTGCAAAAAGAGCGTCTTGATCCGTCGGAATACGCCAACGTGAAAGCGCAGTTTATCCTGCGGGCGGCTGACCTGACGGATGCTCAGCCGCACCTGAAAGTGCTTCACCCGCTGCCGCGTATCGACGAAATCACGCCGGATGTCGATAAAACGCCGTATGCCTGGTATTTCCAGCAGGCCGGTAACGGAATTTTTGCGCGTCAGGCTTTGCTGGCGCTGGTTCTGAACGCAGATACTGCACAGTAAACTTGAGGAGAAAACGATTATGACACACGACAATAAACTTCAGGTTGAAGCGATCAAATGCGGTACGGTCATCGACCATATTCCGGCGCAGGTCGGATTTAAGCTCCTGTCTCTGTTCAAGTTTACCCAAACGGAGCAGCGTGTCACCGTTGGCCTGAATCTGCCTTCCGGTGAGCTGGGCCGTAAAGACATCATTAAAATCGAAAACACCTTCCTGACCGATGAACAGGTCAATCAGCTGGCGGTGTATGCGCCGCGTGCGACGGTGAACCGCATCGATAATTACGACGTAGTGAAAAAGCTGATGCCAACGCTGCCGGACCGCATCGTTGGTGTTCTGCGCTGCCCGAACGGCAACTGTATCAGCCGTTTTGAACCGGTGGATTCCAGCTTTGCGGTGAAACAACGTGCAGACGGCGTGCACCTGAAATGCAAATACTGCGAGAAAGAGTTTGAGCATCAGGTGGTGCTCAATAACGACTGAGCCTTTATACTGGGGGATAACTTCCCGTTCCCCTTAACTCAAATCAGGAGACATTATGTCCCGCGAAATCAGCACTGAAAACGCCCCGGCCGCTATCGGTCCTTATGTTCAGGGTGTGGATCTGGGCAGCATGATCATCACTTCCGGTCAGATCCCTGTGGATCCTAAAACCGGTGCAGTCGCTGACGACATTGCTGCACAGGCGCGTCAGTCACTGGAAAACGTTCAGGCGATCGTTGAAGCCGCCGGCCTGAAAGTGTCAGATATCGTGAAAACGACCGTTTTCGTAAAAGATCTGAACGACTTTGCCACCGTTAACGCCACTTACGAAGCCTTCTTCACTGAGCATAATGCGCCATTCCCGGCCCGTTCTTGCGTAGAAGTGGCCCGTCTGCCAAAAGATGTGAAAATCGAAATCGAAGCCATCGCCGTCCGCCGTTAAACCGCGTCAGTGATGCACCAGACCAGCCTGCGGGCTGGTTTTTTTTGCCCTGTTTTCAGGCAAACAAACTTCACCTCGCCCTATAATTAAGCAGACCGGCCTCATTTCCCCCATTTTTCAGCCCGTTTTGCACGCTGGCACACTTTATGCCTGATCTTCATTGTTATTGAACGATTCAATTGCAGCCTGTCCAGTTTGTGAGGTGATGATGATCAAGATTGACCTTTCCGATTCACCCTTTTTTGATGAGATGTTAATGGCTGAAGGCAAACACCGCAGCCATTATCAGGCCTACTGGCAATGGTTGCAGCAAGCCGATCAACAGGCAGTCCAGCGCAAAAAAGAGGAAGCCGCGCTGTTGTTTCACCGGGTGGGGATTACCTTTAATGTTTATGGCGAAGATGATGGCGCGGAACGGCTGATCCCGTTCGACAGCGTGCCGCGCATTATTCCGGCCAGTGAATGGCAAATGCTCGATCGCGGGATCCGTCAGCGGGTTCAGGCGCTGAATGCCTTTTTGCATGATATTTATCATGACCAGAAGATCCTCAAAGCGGGGATCGTGCCCGCTGAACAGGTACTGGCCAACGATCAGTATCAGCCGTGCATGCAGGGTATTGATCTTCACCGGGACACTTACGCGCACATTGCCGGCACCGACATGGTGCGGGGAGGCGATGGCGAATACTACGTGCTGGAAGACAACCTGCGTACGCCGTCCGGCGTGTCTTACATGATGGAAAACCGCAAAATGATGATGCGGCTATATCCTGAATTGTTTGCCGAGCAGCGTATCGCACCGGTTTCCCGCTACCCTTCCCATTTACTGCAAACCCTGCGCGAAAGCACGACCGTCAACGATCCGACCGTCGTGGTGCTCACGCCGGGGCGTTTTAACAGTGCGTATTTTGAGCACAGCTTCCTCGCCCAGCAAATGGGCGTTGAGCTGGTGGAAAGCGTCGATCTGTTCGTGAAAGACGGCGCGGTGTTTATGCGTACCACCGCCGGACCGTGCAAAATTGACGTGATTTACCGGCGTATCGATGACGCGTTCCTTGATCCGCTGGCGTTCCGCGCCGACTCGATGCTCGGCGTACCCGGTTTGCTTTCCGTGTATCGCTCTGGCGGCGTGGTGCTGGCCAATGCGATCGGCACCGGCGTGGCGGACGACAAATCGATCTACCCGTATGTACCGGATATGATCCGCTACTATCTGGCCGAAGATCCGATCCTCAATAATGTGCCGACCTGGCAATGCCGCAAGGAAAGCGATCTGTCTTTCGTGCTGGCGAATCTGGAAAAAATGGTGGTGAAGGAGGTTCATGGTGCAGGCGGTTACGGCATGCTGATTGGCCCGACGGCCAGTAAAGCGGAAATTGAACGCTTCCGCGAATTACTGCGCACCCGTCCGGAAAACTACATCGCACAGGAAACGCTGGCGCTTTCCACCTGCCCGACTTTCGTGGGGGACGGGCTGGCTCCGCGTCATATCGACCTGCGGCCTTTTGCCCTGAGCGGTGCGGAAATCCGGCTGGTACCGGGCGGATTAACCCGCGTGGCGCTGGCTGAAGGCTCGCTGGTCGTGAACTCATCTCAGGGCGGCGGCACCAAAGACACCTGGGTACTGGAAGAGAATCCGACGGAGGATGACGCATGCTAAGCAGAACAGCCAGCGAACTGTACTGGATGGCGCGTTATCTGGAACGCGCCGAGAATATTGCACGCCTGCTGGACGTGACCAATAAGCTGTCGCTGATGTCGATTCGTGACGTCAACGCACGCGATGAAAACAATGATTTGCTGGTGCCGCTGACCATGACCGGCACACGAACATTATTCAACGAGCATTATCCGCAGGAATCCATGGGCAATCTGCTCAACTTCTTCGCGCTGGACAGTTCCAACCACAGCAGCATTTTCAGTTGTCTGCAAATGGCCTGGAACAATGCGCATGCGGTGCGCGGCAGCCTCTCTTCTGAAGTCTGGGAAAGCATTAATGCCACCTGGATCGAGATGAAACTGATCCGCCGTCAGGGCGTGGGTTCTGCCGGTGCGGACGCTTTCTTCGACTGGGTTAAAGAGCGCTCACACCTGTTCCGCGGTGCCATGTTCGGTACATTACTGCGCAGTGATGCCCTGAACTTTATCCGTCTCGGCACCATGCTTGAGCGTGCAGACAGTACCGCCCGTTTGCTGGATGCCAAAAATCAGTTGCTGAATGCTGATGAAGATCCGGTGCGCGAATATTACCGGATGGATACCCTGCTGCGTGCGGTCAGCGCCCGCGAGGCGTTCCACACACTTTACAAGCAGCAACTCAGCCAGAAACATATTGCAGAGCTGCTGATACTGCGCCGCGAATTACCGCGATCCTTACTTTCCTGTGTCGAAATCATGGCTGAACAGCTTGAAGAAATCGGGGGTAGCGCAGGCAATCTGCCACGCCGCCGTGTCCACACCCTGCACGCTCAGCTTCGTTTCACTGAAATGGACGAGATCGTTGAAATGGGTCTCAGCCCCTGGTTAATGCAGTTTCTGGATCAGACCAATGCCATCGCTGAGAGCATTCATCAAACCTATCTGGAGGCTCAATAATGAAACTGAATGTCACGCATCAGACGCATTACAGCTATGCACAACAAGTTAAACACAGCACGCAATATCTGCGCCTCACGCCGCAGGATTCCAGCCATCAGAAGATTTTGTCATGGGATCTGACTTTGCCGGAATACGCCACCCGCACGCTGGATGCCTACGGCAACGTATTGCATGTCCTGACGCTCGATCAGCCTCATCAGGCGATCACCATTGAAGCCAACGGTGTGGTCGAGATAGAAGACAATACCGAGGACGACCATTGCGGACATCTCTCGCCACTGGTGTTTTTGCGCACCAGCCCGCTGACGTTGGCCGACGGCGCAATCCGCGATTTCGCCAGCCGTTATTACCGGCCACAGGCGCAGCACGAAAGTCTGTGCAACCTGATGGGCGAGTTGTTGCTGAAAATGCCTTACAACCCCGGCACCACCACGGTAAAAGACAGCGCCTCACAAGCCTTTTCCGCACAAACGGGTGTATGTCAGGATCACACGCACGTTTTCCTCGCCTGTTGCCGCAGCCTGGGCATTCCGGCGCGCTACGTCAGCGGCTATCTTTACTCGGAAGATTCAACGCATGTGGCGATGCACGCCTGGGCGGAAGCCTGGCTGGATGACCGCTGGCAGAGCTTTGATGTCACCAACAACACCTGCAAACCGAATCAGCATTTGAAACTGGCTATCGGCATAGATTATCTTGATGCATGCCCGGTCCGCGGTATCCGGTTGGGCGGAGGAAGCGAAGATATGCGTACTGTCGCGGCCGTTGCTATGCTTGACGTTCCGCAATGACCCTGAATCCCTGAGGAAACATTTTTATGACTTACTGTGTGGCCATGCGCTTGTCCTCTGGCCTGGTGTTTGTTTCAGATTCACGCACCAATGCCGGAGTGGACCATATTTCCACCTTCCGTAAGCTGCATGTTTTTCATCAAAGCGATGAACGCGTGCTGGTGATTCAGAGCGCCGGAAATCTGGCGACCACACAGAGTATTATCAGTCTGCTGCATCGCCGCTGTGTAGATGATGAGCGGGAAAATCTGCTGAACGTGAAATCGCTCTACGATGCCGCCAGCCTGCTGGGTGAAACGGTGCGTGAAGTGATTGCGCGTGACAGCGGCGCAAATCAGGGCGGCAACACGGATTTCAGCTGCAACCTGTTGCTCGGTGGCCAGATTAAGGGGGAGGGCCAGCGGCTGTTCCACATTTATCCGCAGGGGAATTTCATCGAAGCCACGCACGACACGCCGTATTTCCAGATTGGTGAAAGTAAGTACGGCAAACCGATTATCGATCGCGTACTGAGTTACGACACCGCGCTGGATCAGGCCATGCAATGTGCGCTGATTTCGATGGATTCCACATTACGCAGCAATCTTTCCGTCGGCCTGCCACTGGATGTGATGACCTATCCGACAGACAGTTTCAACGCTGCGCAACAGCACCGGATCACCGAAACACATCCGTATTTCGACATGATCCGCAAAGGCTGGGGCGAAGGCCTGCTGAGTATTTTTGCGCAGTTGCCGCCGCTGAAATTAGACGAGTAACAAACCGCCACATCGGGTCTGGGGAAAATGGACAACCTCAGACCTGCCCCGTATTATCCCTATCCCGTCCTTAATACGGATATTTGAGGTGCATATATTGTGGCAGTCACTATTTATGATATTGCCCGTCTGGCAAAAGTGTCCAAGTCTACCGTTTCCAGAGTTATCACCAACCAGACCAATATTTCGCCAGATGCCCGGGAGCGCGTGCTGGATGCCATCCGCACACTGAATTATCAGCCAAGTAAACTTGCGCGGGCGCTGACGTCCAAAGGTTTTGATGCGATTCTGGTGATTTCCACCCGTTCGACCAAAACCACCGCCGGTAACCCTTTCTTCTCCGAAATATTGCAATCCATTGCCCTGAGAGCTGAAGAAGAGGGTTTTGATGTTATTTTGCAAACATCCAAAAATAGCGAAGAAGATTTGCAAAAGTGTGTCGCGAAAATAACTGAAAAAATGGTGAAAGGCGTGATAATGCTCAGCTCGCCTGCCGATGAATACATCCTGGAGCAACTGGATAATTGTCAGGTGCCGGTGATGGTGATTGGCAATATTGAAGGAACGTATCAGCATGTTTTCTCCGTCGATACCGATAATTTTCAGGACAGCTACCGGCTGACAGAACATCTTATTTCGCTCGGTCACCAGGATATTGCCTGCCTGCACGCGCCGCTGGATTACCACGTATCCATTGATCGTCTTGCGGGATATAAGCGCGCCATGCAGGATGCCGGTCTGCCCGTGCAACCCGACCTGATGATTGACGGCGGTTATACCACAGAAAGTGCCTATCTGGCGGCGACAACATTATTGCAATGTGCCCGTCCGCCGACAGCCGTTTTCGCCACCGATGCTGTGAAAGTCATGAGCATTTACCGTGCGGCCCATGAACAGAAAAAGATCATCCCCGACGAAATTTCCATCACCGGTTACAGCAGTGACAATATTTCCCCCCTCCTTTCTCCGGGGCTGACTGGCATTGAAATTCCTATCCGCGAGTTAGGCTGTCAGGGTTGCGGTTTATTATTCGATAAAATTTTTAACCGCCCCGGCACTCACTCCCGCACGCTGGTGCCGACCCAATTGGTGGTGAATCATTCCGCCATACCGCTCGCGGCCAGAAAATAAAAAACCCGACCGGAAAAACAGCTTCCGGTCGGGTGGTGAGGTGTATCAGAAAGAATAGGTGATCCCGACACCGGTATAATGGAATTTGGTCTTCGCATTGGCGCTGGCATCGGTATTATCGTGCAGTTGCAATTCGTAAGCATATTCCAGTGAGATGGCAAAACCGTTAGGTAAAGGCTGATTGATTAACAGCCCGAATCGTGTATCAGTTTCTCCTTCCCGCTCTGCGCGTTCATCATTGTAATAATAGGTATCCAGCGTCCGGCGGACATAAGGTGTGAGCACGGTTTTTCCGCCGGAGAACAGATCGACACTCACCGGCAAATAGATACGCGCTTCCTGTTTGGCGAATTCCCCGCGCTGGCTGTCACCGGTATTCCATCCGCGATCTAAATAATAACTGACCTGCATTGCGATATCGTCGGTGAAGCTGTATTTCAAACCCGTCTCACCTTCAAGCTCTTTATTCAGATAGCCGTTATCATCCATACTATTATAATAATTATACAACGCCATCCAGCCGTTATATTTCAACGCAGGACTGAGTGAAACCGACCAGTCTGGCTGAATGGTATAACGCTGGGTATTATAAGAACTGCCCTCTTTCTTCTTATCTTCATTATATTGCCACTGGTAGTTCCTGAAACCGAGCATCAGCCCCAGTGCATAATCTGCATTATCGGCAAACTGATAATGCGCATCGAATTCAACCTGATTAAACCAGTCGCTGCGTGTGTTTTGGGAATAATCAACATTATGATCTTCCTGATAAAACGCGCCGTATAAGTTCCACTTTCCTTTGCTGAAGTTAACAAATACCGTGGGTTCATAAGCGCCGTCTTTATCGCCCTGACCTTCTGTGTTCTCAGTTTCCTGCATGGCACCGATCTGCACCTGCCAGGGTTCGGCAGGTAACGCTGCGTTGCCGATCGGTACCGGTGTCAGCATTTCCGGTGAGTTATGATCTTCATTTTTATTCACGCTTTCGCTCTCAGCGGAAAAAGCCGACGAGCAGACTGCGCCGCATAATAATGCGGCAGCCACTTTTATTTTCATTATAATAATTCCTTTTACAGTAGGGACGGATGGATATTAAAAACAGCTAACCTCTTTTGAAATTCGTATTATTTATACATGTTAGTGAAATGGATTATTAATCTGCGGCAATCACTTGCTCTGTGTCACCATCAAAGAAATGACATTTATTTATATCAAAGCGCAGGGGTAATAATTGCCCGGCCTGATAATCGGTATTCGCGTTTGAACGGCAAACAAACTCATGACCGCCAACCGAGCAATACAACATAAATTCTGCACCGGTCAGTTCAGCCACTGTAATTCGCGCATCAAAATGTGCACTCTGCTGCTCCGCACCGGCAATATCCTCAGGTCGGATACCGAGTACCAGCAGTTTACGCTGATAACCCTGCGTATTCAGTATCGCCAGTTTGTCTTCAGACACCGGAATACGCAGGCTTTCCGTCACGAAAAAGTCACCATCCAGCGCGCCGCGGATAAAGTTCATCGCCGGAGAACCAATAAAACCAGCCACAAACATATTTTGCGGATGGTTATAGACCGTCTTAGGCGCGCCAACCTGCTGGATAACGCCGTCTTTCATGACCACAATCCGCGTTGCCATGGTCATGGCTTCGGTCTGATCATGAGTGACATAAATCATTGTCGTATTGAGTTTATGATGCAGCTTGCTGATTTCAGCACGCATCTGTACCCGCAGCTTGGCATCAAGATTCGACAGCGGTTCGTCCATTAAAAAAACTTTGGCATCCCGCACAATGGCACGCCCGAGCGCAACCCGCTGACGCTGGCCGCCGGATAATGCCCCCGGACGTCGCGCCAGGTACTCATTCAGCCCGAGGATCTGCGCCGCATATTTCACCCGCTGGCTGATTTCCTCCGGCGCAATTTTTCTCAGCTTCAGGCCAAACGCCATGTTGTCGTACACCGACATATGCGGATACAGCGCATAGTTCTGAAATACCATGGCGATCTCGCGATCTTTCGGCGCGACGTCGTTCATCCGCACGCCGTCGATCAGCAGATCGCCGGAAGATATTTCCTCCAGCCCGGCGATCATGCGCAGGGTCGTGGATTTTCCGCAGCCGGAGGGGCCGACAAACACGATAAATTCTTTATCCGCGATCTCCAGATTAAAATCCTTCACCACGTGAACCTGCTTGTCGTAAATTTTCTGAATGTGTTGCAGTGAAATCTGAGCCATAATTTTCCCTTAAATGTCAGCGTGATGACGCAACCATTGCTGCCGGATAACCGCCCAAGACAGCCCCTCAGTAGAAGCCAGACGGTAATTTGCCCCTTCCAGCGTCGCACCAATGCCTATGGCGAAAATACCGCCAGCACGCAGGGCATCAATGCCCGCCTGCGCATCCTCAATCCCAACGGCATGTTGCGGCGAGATATTCAGCGCCTCGCAAACGTTGAGAAAAATTTCCGGATGGGGTTTGGAATGCGTGATACGGCGGGTGTCCGCGACATAATTGAAAGCCTGCTCCAGTCCCAGCGCCCTCAGCACCCGCGGGGCATTTTGTGAAACGGAAGCCAGACCGGTAAGCACACCCTGCTCGTGCAGCGTATGCAGCAATTCCCCCATCCCCGGCAAAATATCCGTCGTGGTCAGTCCGGCAAGTAAGCCGACATAATCAGCATTTTTCTCAGCAGCCATTGAGTCACATTCGGCCTGCGTAAAACTCCCGGTTTTTCCGCCCGAGGCGAGGATCCTCAGCAGTGATCCCTGACGACTGACGCCTTTGAGCTGCTCATTAAACCCAGTATCAATGTGGATCCCGATGCGCTGCGCCAGCCGTTGCCAGGCCATAAAGTGCAGATGGGCGGTATCCACCACCACACCGTCGAGGTCAAAAATGACGGCACGCGGCAGCAGGGGGTTAGTTTTCATCATGAGATCCTTCCAGAACGAGGCTTTCCGTAAACATATGAGAGATGCCGTTGATCCAGACCTTCAGCGGCCGGGCATCCGTTTTGCTGAGAATAAATTGCTGTGGTTCGAGGGTGACCATCAGGCGCGTTCCGCGCCAGTTCAGGGGAAACTGCAACCGCGTCCAGCCCTGCGGCAGTGAGGGCCAAAAATGCAGCTCACCTGACTGATAATCCAGCCCCGCAAACCCCATCAGTGCCCCTGTCCAGATAGCCGCAGCGGCTGCCGCATGAATGCCGTCATCCGAAGAATGGGGTTCCTCGCCCAGATCGATGCGGCACGCCTCGCGGTAAAACTGCAATGCCTGCGCTGTTTGCCCGGTCCGGGCGGCAACAATCGCATGCACCGATTTGCTCAGCGAAGAATCATGAATCGTACGCGGTTCATAAAAACGGAGATTGGCAGCCTGGCATTGTGGCGTGAACTGCGCGGGCAGCAGTTGCATGAGCATGACCACATCGGCCTGTTTGAGGATCTGCATCTCGTTGATTTCTGCACGGGAATAGTCCAGCAAAATGGCCTGTGTACCCTGCCGGGATTTATAGGGAGTCAGGTCGCACTGAGGTTTGCTGAGAAAGGAATCATCCTGCGCGATCACGCCCTGCGCATCGGGCTGCGGCAGGTACAGGTGCGTCAGGAAATCTTCCGCCTGTGTGAAAAATGCAGCATCCTGGTGATTAAATGCCTGCAAATACCGGCAGGCTTCCCGGACGTTGTACTGCGCCATATAATTGGTAAACGCATTATTATCAATATGTTCGGTATATTCATCCGGCCCGATGACGTTGAGAATTACCCACCGGTCCCCACGCCGTTCAGTGCGGCTCATCCAGAACAGGGCTGTCTCTTTCAGCAACGCCAGCCCCATTTGTTGCATAAATTCAGCGTCGCGCGTGGCCTGAAAATAGCCCACCGTGGCATAGGCGATATCCGCCACCAGATGATGCTCAGCTAACGCTGATGCCACCCGTTGCCGCTGACCGGTACGGATATTGATCGCCGCGAATTCCGGCGTTTCCTCTTTCCCGCTGAACGCACTTTCCCACGGGAACAACGCCCCCTGATAGCCGTTACACCTGGCTTTCTCCTGCGCCTGCACCAGATTCCGATAGCGGTATTCCAGCAGTTTTCGCGCCTGTCCGGGCGCATTCAGCAGCGCAAAAGGCAGGATAAATATTTCGGTATCCCAGAATACATGCCCTTTATAGCCTTCGCCGGTCAGTCCTTTCGCCGCCACACTGGCACGCGCATCATGCGCCGGGATCATCAGCTTCAGGTGATAAAGCGCAAAATCCAGTGCACGCTGATCCTGTGGATGATCTGACGCCACGCAGACCCGCGATGCCTGCCAGTAATGCTGCCAGTGACGGGTATTTTCCATCAGCAGTTGTCCGTAACCTTGCTGTGCATGCACCGTTAAGGCTTCCAGGCAGCGTGCAGCGAAGGTGTTTTCAGGCAGGAAGTCCGCATCGAGCGATGTGGCAATCCAGCTGAATTTCTCCAGCGTGACCGCTTCACCGGCAGATAACGGCAGGCCGATATGTTGTAATAACTGACGGTTTTTCGCCGAAAAGCTGCTGCTGGCGCGGGCGGGAAACAGGCACTGGCTGGTGATGACCGCCTGCTGCTGGCCGTCTGTGGTCTCATACCAACCCTGTAAAACGTTTTGATCGAAAACCCGCACTGAGCGCTCGTTCAGATGCTGTCTGCCGCTGTTGGTCTGCGTGGCATCCATGCCGGTACTCACGCACAGATGCGCGTCAGTATCCAGTGCGGTGACCGTTAAACGGCTCGCCACCAGCATCAGCGGAGAAAGCGCCACAAAACGACGGGTTTCGATTTTGAACCGCTGCCCGGCGGGCGACTGCCACACCAGTTCGCGGTAAAGCTCGCCGTTCATGGTGCGCAGTTCGCGCTGATAGGCAATCAGGGTGCCGGAAAGCAACGATAAACTTTCGCCGTTCAGCTCAATACGCATGCCGGTAATATCCGGCAGATTGACCAGTTCGGTGACTTCCGTCGCATTCGCACGGTGATAAAAACCCGCGACAAACATGCCCCGCTGCTGGTCGGTATAAGCCTCTTCGTGACAGCCACGGATGCCAATCCGGCCATTGCCGCAGGCATGCAGGCTCGCGTACTTATTCAGGCGATGGGGTGAAAACGGTGCTTCGGGCAGGATCTGAGGCTGGATCATAAATACACACTCTCCCCCGACTCTGCCGACGCATAGATTGCCGCCACCAGTTGCTGGACCCGGTATCCCTGTTCAGCATTTGCAACATCTGCCCTGTCTCCGCGCACTGCCCCGACAAATGCCTGAACGCTGCGTGCATGGCGTTGATCGTCAGCAACGTCCCGGTGGAATAACCTCACCAGTTCGCCCTTTTCATCGGTATATACCTGTGCAGGAAACAGCGTGGCACCGGCTTTATCACCGCAAAACTCAACGTTCATGACCGACTGTGGCTGTATGTTCAGCGCAAACGAAGTTTCCAGACGCAGCAACCCGCCGTTGCAAAACTCAATAGCGGCAAATACCGAATCTTCCACGCTGTATTTCTGCGGATCCCAGCGTCCGAACTGTCCTTCACTTTTACGGTTGCCGATTTTCTGAAACATCTGTGCGGTCACCTTGCGTACCGCCGGAAAACCGAGCACGTAGAGGGCGGCATCCAGCATATGAATGCCGATGTCGATCAGCGGTCCGCCGCCGGACTGCGTTTTATCCGTAAAATTTCCCCAGCCGGGCACACCGCAGCGGCGTAATGCCCGTGCGGTGGTGACATAGACCTCACCCAGTTCACCGGCTGTGAATTTTGCGCGTAAAATGCGTGCATCTTCGGCGAAACGGTGGTGAAAATCATAGGCCAGTAACCGTCCGGCCTGTTCTGCTGCCTGCCACATTTCCAGCGCCTGTGCGGCGCTCATAGCCGGCGGTTTTTCACAGAACACATGACAGCCGTGCTGCAATGCCGTGATCACCTGCTGATGATGGAAAAGGTTGGGCGTACAAATGCTGACGATATCGGGATGTTCAGCCTCCAGCATTTCTTCCAGCGAGGTACAGGCGCGGGCGATACCGTTACGCTCTGCAAATGCCTGGGCGCGCGCCCTATCGCAGTCCACGACAGCCACCAGCTCAAGCCCCGGAAGCTGGCGGTAACAGGCCGCATGGACCTTTTCCGCCACCTGACCGGCACCGACCAGCGCCACTTTCAGCGTTCCTGCCGTACTCGTTATAAATTCCATTTTGCGGCCTGTCCGTCAGAGTAAATTGCGAAGATAGGTCAGTGAATCCTGATAAGCCTGTGCCGGATTTTCTGCCCGCACACGGCATTCGAAGACGATATAGCCGTCGTAACCATCTTCTTTCAGTTGCTGAAATGCGCGACCAAAATCAATACTGCCGCTGCCAGGCTGGTAACGGTGGTTGTCAGCAATGTGGACGTGGCCGAGCAGATCACGTTGCTGATGGAATGCAGCGCTGGGGCAGTCCTCCTCAATGTTCATATGGTAAAAGTCGCCGATGATTTTGACGTGCTCAAGCGCGCCTTCTTCGATATAACGGCGTGCCTCTGCCAACGTGTTTATCATGTGATCCTGATAGCGGTTCAGCGGCTCCAGATACACCGTAGTGCCGGTGCGTCTGGCCACATTTTCCAGCTCCCGCAGGGATGAGCTGACTGCCAGACGGTCGCCCGCCTGACTGCGCGGCGAGGTCATCGGCGGCAGGCGGTAGGTAAACATGCCCCAGGCGGCGGGCACGATGATCCCTTTACCGCCGACCTGCGAAAGCGCTTCCAGAATCGCCGTAATTTGCTGCACCCCGTTCAGACGACGCTCTTCAATGAAATCGCCGATCCAACCCTCATAGCCGCCGCAGGCAGTGATCACCGGCAGGCCGGTTTCGGCAATGGCGGCTTTCACGTCGTCAAGATGGTTCACCAGCAATTTGCCGTCGATTTCAAAGCCGTCGAAACCCATTGCCTTGATAAATTTGAATTTCTCCAGAATATTTTCCGGGAAGAACGCCTGATTTTGTGTACCGATTTTCATGTCTAAGTCCTTTTAGAAAGTGATGCCGAGTTTGATGCTCTGATCAGGATGTTGATCGACGTATTTCATGTAGCTTTCCGCGCTGTTGCTGAACGTGACCACCGGGTCGATCAGGTCTTCACAGTTCAGGTAGCCGTTCATCAGCAGTTCCCAGCAGGCGTCTTCGATGCGTTTACGGCTCCAGCGGGGATAGTCAGGATTGGGTTCGCTACATGCGCGGGAAAAGATGATTTTGGCGTTGTTGAAGTGGGCTTCCCGCCCGAGGTTAAAGCCTTCGGCGAAAGGTTTGGCAAAGGCGACATAAGATATAGTGCCGCCGTAAGCGATGCCGCGCAGCGCCGCCTGCAACGCCTGGGCGTTGCCGCTGGTTTCGATAATGACGTCAGCACCCAGCTTGCCGGTGAGCTTTTTAATTTCCAGTCCGATGTCAGTGCCGATCGGATTAAACACCGTATCCGCGCCGTTTTTCAGTGCAATCTCCCCGCGTTTTTCCAGCGGATCAACGCCAATCACGATGCTCGCACCGGCCTTTTTCGCCAGTTGCACCGCAATTTGCCCGATGGCACCCAGCCCGACAATCACCACGAAATCCCCTACGCGGACATTGCCGTCGCGCACACCGCTCATGGCAAACTGTGCCGGGTCATAACAGACAGCGTTTTTCCATGAGGCACCGGCGGGCATTTTGCGTAATTTGTAATTGTTCACGGCGTTGACGATCACCGTTTCGCTCAGCGGTCCGTAGGTACAGACATCATCACCCAACGCGTAATCCGTCACCTCGTCGCCCCTTTCGCAGACGGTGCCCACCACCATGTTGCCGAGCTGGAAGTCGCCGAACACAATACCCCGCGGCGCATCTGCCGGACGCGGCACAAACATGCCCCATTCAGCAGAAAATTCTTCGTCGATAAACGGGCTGACGCCGCGAAAATCTACCACTTCGGTGCCGTGTTTCGGTGCGCCAAATTTCACGCGAATTTTGACTTCATGCGCCGCGACCGGGCGGTCCGCATAATCCATCAGTTCAGCCACGCGCGGCTGGGTTGCGACCAGTTTTTTCATCGGATATTCCTTCATCTTTCATCAGTAAATTTAATGGGTTACGTCAGCCTTTTACGCCGCCGTCGGTAAGATTGCCTTTGATAAAGCGCTCAGACAGTGCATACATCAGCACCACCGGCAGCGCGGTCACCAGCGAGGCGGCCATCATTCTTCCCCAGACATAATCCGGTGTACTGAACAGCGTGTTCAGGCCGACAGGCAGGGTGAAATTGGCCGAGCTGGAAAGGAAAATAGAGGCGAAGAGATAGTCATTCCACGCCACCATAAAACAGTACACAAATACCGAAATGATGCCCGAGATCGCCAGCGGCACGGTGATGTAGAAAATGATTTGCAGCCGGTTGAGGCCGTCCATCATTGCCGCTTCTTCAATATCGTGAGGAATGGTGTCGAAGTAACTTTTCAGCATAAACACCGCAGTCGGTAACGTCTGGACCACCATGGTGATCACCAGTGCAGTCGTGGTGTCGTAGAGTCCCAGTGCCGATATGATTTTAAACAGCGGTACCACCAGCAAAATGCCGGAAAACATGTAGACGGTATAAAAGCTGGCATTGATGGTGACGCGCCCTTTAAAACGCAGCCGCGACAACGCATAAGCGCCAAGGATGCCGAAAAACACGGCGATCACAGAGGCCAGCACCGACACGGTCAGGCTGTTTTTAAAATAACTGAGGAACGGGAAAATCTGCGGGTTGAAAATGTCCACGTAATGGTGGAAATCCCACGCCTGCGGGAACAGCGTCGGATGGCGGGAAATCGCCTCTTTGCTGCTTTTGAACGAGGTCATCAGCATGATGAAAAAAGGAAATAACATCACCCCCAGAAAAATCAGCAGGCTGACATAAAAGCCCGCTTTGCGCAGGATCTTGCGGTTAGTTACTGCCATTGATATTCACCCGTTTTCTGGCAAGAAGAATCACGATAAAGATCAGGGCAAACAGCACCATGGATATGGCAGCGGCTTTGCCTAAATCATTAAAAGCAAAGGCGGTTTTATAGAGATACACGCCCAGAATATTGACCTTGTTGGTCAGCAGATAGACGTCAGCAAACATGTAGAACATCCAGATCGCGCGCAGCGTGACCACCGTTGCCAGTACCGGCATGATGGCGGGCAGCGTGACGATGCGGAATTTCTGCCAGGCATTGGCACCGTCCATACCTGCGGCTTCGTACAAGGATTTATCGACGGTCTGCAAAATCGCCAGAAATGAGATAAAGGCATAGGGGAAGTAGCGCCAGATGGCGAACAACACCACCAGAATAAAACTACTGACCGGGTTGTCGAACCACAGCGGGGCATCTCTGAACAGGTGCAACATGTCAGCCCCGATCACATTCACAATGCCGTAGCCATTGTTGAACATGTATTTCCAGGCGAATACCAGCGAAATGGAAGGCGTAACGTAGGACAATATCACCAGCGAACGCGCCGTTTTGCGAAAGCGGAACTGACGGTTAAAAAACAGCGCGACGCCCAGCCCCAGCCCGGTGCTGCCCGCGACGACCAGCGCGGTGTACCAGAATGTCACCCACAGCGAATGATAAAAGCCCGGGTCACTGAGAATGCTGAGGTAGTTATCCAGCCCGACAAACCGGTTATCGAGACGCGGATTCAGCGGGATTTGCAGAAAACTGATCTGAATATTCGACAGCATCGGATACGCCACCAGCAGCCCCAGCAAAAGGATGCTAGGGGCGAGCAGGAGCAGCGCAAACCGACCGTCAGAATGGTTAAATTTACGTAATTTCATCATCTTCCCTGAGAGTTCAGGCTCCTGCGTTTAGCGTTTTTGCATCAGTGTTTCGATACGCTTTTGCCCTTCCGCCAGCGACTGCTGCGGATCCTTCTTCCCGACGGTCACGCTATTGAGCATTTCGCTGAGTACTGCGGAGCCTGTGATATCGCCCATTGCCGCGAAGTTTTTCTCCCCAACGGAACCGAAGACCTGCACGTTAGCAAACTCGTTCACCAGCATTTGTGGCAGCGTGCCAAATGCCTTAATCACCGGGTTGTTTTGCCAGGTGGCGTTGCCGGTCACGCCTTTGGTCACCGGTAACGCGGCACCCGGCGACATCAGCACCCACGCCGTGGCGTTATCCGGTTTTTCGAGGAAGCTCACCCACTGTTTGGCGGCTTCACGCTCAGGCGTATCCAGCCCGTTAGAAATGGTCAGTGAGGTGATGGTGCCGTAAACAGCCTTGGATTTTTCGGTCGGCACGGCAAAGCCGAGATCGTCAGCTTTGCCTTCGCTGTATACCGCCGGAAGAATATAAGTGGAGTAAATTGCCATTGGCACCGTGCCGTTCATAAAGGCATCTTTGATTTCCATGACATCATTGGAGCCGGGCATGGAGAAGGTGGCGAGCTGACGGTAATAGGCCAGCGCCTGTTGCATTTCCGGCGTATTCACCGTGATTTGCCCCTGTGCATCAAAGACGTTGGCATTATTGGAAAGCGCAAACTGCGAGAAAGCCTGTTCGGTCAGGACACTTTCAGCAGTCGGTAAGGCGATGCCGTATTTTTTCCGGGCGGGCTGATTAAATGCCGTGGCAATGCGGGTGATATCCTGCCAGTTTTGCGGCGCGGAAAATCCGGCCTCTGACAGTTGTGATTTGTTGTACCAGATCCCCTGTATCCAGCCGTGGATCGGAACGCCGGTATAGTGCTGGCCCTCTTCCGTGCGCACGATGCGTAATACGCCGGGATAAAACTGGTCTGCACCGATGCCGTCGATCACCTGCCTGATGGCATCACGGTCAATCAGTTGTTCCTGATCCATCACTTTGGCGTAATCGTGACTGACTTCGATAACGGCCGGCAGTGCGCCGGTACGGGCCAGCGTAATCACTTTGGTGTTGTAGGCGTCTTCTTCTACCGGCACCGGTTTAATGGTGATCTGCGGATTTTCCTGTTCAAATTGCGCGATCAGCTGATTAATCACCACCTGACGTTCCTGCTCGACCGAAGAATGCATAAACTCAATGGTAACTTGTTGCTCTTTAACATCCTCACAGGCCGATAAACATAATACGGATAAGACTAACGGGGCTATAAGGATATATTTTCTTTTCATTTTTATATTCATGAAGATTTCCTTTTCTAATTTATAGCCAGCCGAAATCACTGGCCTGTGAAATATCAAACCCTTAGGCTATTAAGCATTTAAATAACGACTTCTTTAATGACACAACCAGATATACTGGTAAGCCTTTAATGTTATTTCTCCGTGGCATTCCAAAGAGAGATGGCCAGGTAAAACCTGATAACTCCTGTCTCTTATAA
>NZ_JAFMOS010000058.1 GCF_019049755.1 Rahnella perminowiae | reverse complement strand
CTCATTATAAAGTCTTTGTATAAATTCACGTTTTACCTCATCAAAACTTTCGTCAAGATTAAATATAGTTATTAGTGAATGAATTGTGTCAAGCAAACAAGACTGAGTTGCTCTAAGCAAATATCCTGAAACATCATCTAGGTTGATAGGAGTTGGAATCAAATTACTAAGGGAAATTGCTTTTCTAAATTCACCTTCAACTTTCCCTATTAACCCACTAACTCTTCGTTGCGCCACCATAAATAAAGACATCTTAGGATTTACATTTTCAAGGGCACTAAAATGGAAGCCGGCGCCTTCACGATGACTCATTTCATTTTCTATTTTGGAAACAATTGCATGCTGTTTAGATGATAAATCCCTAGCACTTCTTAGATAAGCTAACTTATACGACAGGAAGTTAGATGCTCCATATTTAACACTATGTTCAAGCAAAAAATTCAAAGCAGTTTCAGAATCGAGATCTTCAATTTTTGATAAAGACTTAATAACGTTTAACATTCCAACTGCTTGATTAGAG
>NZ_JAFMOS010000059.1 GCF_019049755.1 Rahnella perminowiae | reverse complement strand
GGATTAATGAAAGTGAAACAACACGTGCTAAACCACTCAAAACGACACTAGGGACGTCTATACTTAGCTACCATCTGCGGCAGTGGCTCAATATTGAAGTCAAACAATGGCGTACTTTGACAAATGGTAGCATCAGGCGCTTAAAGTTTTCCTATGTTACAAACTTGGGGGCATTTGTTGGGCGATGGATACCCTTTGTGGGATGGGTAATATTAGCTGACGATGTGGCTACCATTGTCTATAAAGCTACCAACCGCTACAACACGATTGCCAATGAGAAAGATCGCCTATGGTAAGCAATGCGGAGATCATTACCTGGTATAATGAGCGCTTTAACCGGCCTGGTTTTTTTTCCAAAAAACGCTGGCCTGTCACTATTAATACAAGTCTTTCTACCGGCGATTATGTATGGGCGTGTGAAACAGGTGACGACATCATGAAAGAGTCTTTTGATAAATTCAAAGTTGATACCGCTAACTTTGATTTCGAAAAATACTTGACTGTTGAAGCATCAGTGTTTTCAA
>NZ_JAFMOS010000060.1 GCF_019049755.1 Rahnella perminowiae | reverse complement strand
TCCGGTGATACTTACGGCTTCCATATGCCGCTGCTGGACTCCACCGGCGTGGCGATTGCCTTCGAGAACGGCGACGTTGACCGGCCGTACATTGCTTATGCGCTGCACGATTCACGGCATCCGGATCATGTGGCGCTGCCGAACTACAAGCGGAACGTTATCCGCACGCCTTCTGGAAATAAGTTAAGACTTGATGATTCACGAGGCAAAGAACATATAAAAATCAGTACAGTACACTCTGGTAAGAGCCAGCTCAGTCTGGGACACCTGGTGGACAGTGCCAGAAAACAACGCGGTGAAGGCGCAGAATTGCGTACCGATGCCTATGTTGCCGTTCGTGGCGGCAAGGGCATTCTGCTTTCTACCGAGCCGAAGAACAGTGCTCAGGGGCAGCAGCTGGATGACCCTGACCCAAAATCCTGCTCCATTCAGAAACAGAATTCCGGCATGATAAACACTCCCCTGAACGGAGGTGGTGCCGATGAAAAAGTCACGATTCACCGAAGAGCAGATTGTTTTTGCCCTTAA
>NZ_JAFMOS010000061.1 GCF_019049755.1 Rahnella perminowiae | reverse complement strand
ACCTAAAATAACATCATTATAATAAACCCAGTTTAACGCTTCGAAGGCATCTTGTAACCCAGCAGGAAATTTATATTCAGGGGCCAACCGATAATCGACAGAGATAACTACACATTGGGCACAATAGGATAATCCTTCACAAACCGAATCACTCAGTGACGGTGTTCCTATGACAAATCCGCCACCATGAAAATACACAAGAACTGGGAGTTTTCCATTACAATCAAACGGCCTGTAAAGACGAGCCGAAATCTCATTACCGCTTAAATTTATCTGCACGTTTGTGGTATTTACTTTATCTCGATAATTACCTTCAGAAAAAGACTTAGGGAATTTATTTCGAAAATCCGCAGCATCAAGGCCATTGAAGTTAAGATGGTTTATATCATTCTGTTCCCCAAGAAACTTCCTTAATTCTTCATTCATCATGCCCCCCTCTCATTTTAGCTTTCTGGTGTTGATTCTGACTGGTGAACTAAAGATTTGTTCTTAAGAGTGTTAAGTCGATACATTACAGGCATCTCTATGT
>NZ_JAFMOS010000062.1 GCF_019049755.1 Rahnella perminowiae | reverse complement strand
ATCTTGGAGCACTGCGGCGGTGATTCAATGGTTGTGCACGGCGAAGAGTTTATTCTTACCTCGCTTCCTGTATTTGTGTGTAGCAAAGATGATGAGGTTTACGGGTTTTGCATTTTTAAAGAAAATGAAAAATATATTGAAATTATTGCGCTAAATGCATTAACACCTGGGAAAGGGATTGGCAGCGTGCTGATCGGCGAAGTCATACGCTATGCCAAGGCTAATGGTAAGTTTCAAATAAAACTCACGACGACAAATGAGAATGTGGGAGCCATTACTTTTTACAAAAAAATGGGTTTCGAACTCTATGCTGTAGATGCTGGTGCTGTCACCAGGGCAAGGTTAATCAAACCCTCAATCCCGTTATTTAGCGATCAAGGTATTCTAATCAAAGACGAACTGAATTTTTCATTTTCATGCGGTAATGAATAACATTGAATTTATTGAGTTTCTATCCATGGTCTAGGTAAGTAAGACAACTTTGTATACCCTTATTTATTACGCTACACTGAAACGATTAAATAGTGCACTACTTAAATG
>NZ_JAFMOS010000063.1 GCF_019049755.1 Rahnella perminowiae | reverse complement strand
AGCTAATACAGTTAGTGCCGTGAAAGTTGCTATCGCGATAGCTCAAGGAACAAGCTTTTTTGTGAAAGTAAGAGGCGGGGTCATTGGAAACATATTATTAGTCGGAGGAATGAAAGAACGCTGCATTCGGGCATCAGAAAAGCTGAGCGTGGAAGTGCCTGAACTCTACGCTACTTTGCGGTTAAAAGATTATGATCTGCTTTATTTCCTGTTCGAGCCTGCCCTGTCACCTTTTATTGACGCCCTGTCTGTTCGACACCAACAAGGCTCTCCCGCGTTTGATAGGATCCTAAAAATTATAGATTCAAAAGTTGGAGCCCGTGGATAGGTGGATAAGAAACCCAGTTTTATGAAGAAAGCTGCAAACGCTGCAGTAGGTCAAATAGGCGCAATCCTTGGTGGTGCATCAGTCTGGTTTTCGTTATTCTTTGTATTTTATTTTGATACCTGGCTGGAGAGATTGCTCGCCATTTCAGCTATGGTATTTGTCATATGGATTATTGGTAAACTAATCGATAAATATTACCCGCAAGATAACTAAACAT
>NZ_JAFMOS010000064.1 GCF_019049755.1 Rahnella perminowiae | reverse complement strand
AATATACATTCAGCACGTCAATTAAAAGGAATTATGATGTCGCAAATCAGATTACCTGCTGTGATATATTCAACAGCCCCGGGTATAAAATCCTCAGATGATATGAAATAGGGTGATATGACAGAGCAGCGGCTCAGATCGTTCTACCATCTGACTGATGTTTCAACAAAAGTAAACCCTTATACCTTCACCAAAAAAGAAGAAATAAAGCTTTCTCCCTTTATGGATTACAACTTTCCCGACAGGCCATCCTCATCAGTTGTCGATCCTTTTCACTATGCTTCATCAAATTTTAAACATTATTATGAGGAAAGGAAAAAAATACTGACGAAGCAGCAATGTGCCGCCATTCTGTTTGATGAGATGCGGGCCCTCTCTAAGCCTTTTGCTTTATATGGTATTTACAGCGGGTTGATTGTGAAAATGATTAATCATATGCAAAATAACAACGGACTGCCTTTCAGAGACTCTCTTTTAAATATGGCACTGAAGGATCAGATTAGTCATGATTTTTCTGTAAATAGCACTTTAAAAACAATTAAAACTGTTC
>NZ_JAFMOS010000065.1 GCF_019049755.1 Rahnella perminowiae | reverse complement strand
CATTACCCTATGAAGTTTGGTCCCTCGAAACTGCGGTTTGTTGTTGAAGTTGTAACCTGATTTTACGCTAATAAATAATAAGTATGAAATGTTAAGTATGCTATTTCTGAAAGGCCAGGCTCCCTTTAATCTTCAAATGATTCCGATTATTAAATAATATGTATGAAGTATTAAAATAATACATCACACCTCATACCTCATACCTCATACCTCATACCTCATAAAGTTTAAATGATGAGTTTTTTGGGCGCAAGGTTGAGACATGGCGGATTAGGAGCCATCGCGGTGAAATGACTTATTCAGTAACTGCGTGGGGTGAGTTCACTTTTCAAGAACAGAGGATAGCTGATCAATACAATGACCGTGTAGGGTGTTATTTCATACTTATGAATGCATAATTATTACTTATTAGACGTTGTTAATGAATGTTGAATTAACATAAATTTCAGGTGCATTGATATGGCAGCTCCAGACTGAACTGCTGGCCCTTTAGAAAGGGGGAAGTGAGAATAATAAGTAATATTTACTCCTTTTAAAGTATTAACTCACAACTCAC
>NZ_JAFMOS010000066.1 GCF_019049755.1 Rahnella perminowiae | reverse complement strand
GTCAATGATTGGTTCATTGAGCGTTGTTGGTTTATCGCAAGGTATAGCCCTGTTGACTTATTTCTTTGTAGGTGTCGTTGCAAATGGCTCTGTCTGGTTAGCTGAACAAATAATGGTGGCTTTTAATAGAATAATAGGAACTCTTCAAACAGCATTTAACCCACAAATTATAAAGCAACAGTCGATATTGCAAACACAGGAGGTTGCCTCATTAATTAAACTATGCTGCAAGCTGACTGCGTGTATTGTATTGATCTCGGCAATTCCTGTTTTCGTAGATACTAAAGTAATTATAAATTTATGGCTTTCCCAGGCACCACCATATCTTGAAGGTCTGATAAAAATAGTTGTTGTATACATACTTATAGATGCGTTGTCTGGGCCATATATTACTGCAATATATGCAGTTGGAAGGCTGCAAAAATATCAAGTTACCGTTTCTGTAATTATGATTTTGTCATTAGTTCTATCATTTGTGCTTTATTCACTAGGGTTCTCTATTTATGTTGCCTACTCTGCTCGGGTAGTTTGCTCTTTTGCATTACTCTTATATAGGG
>NZ_JAFMOS010000067.1 GCF_019049755.1 Rahnella perminowiae | reverse complement strand
GCGCTAGCTAATGCTAAAGGGAAATATTCCACATTAAAGGAAAATCTTAACTTATTGAACATAGATTATACTAAAAAAACGATCTCTGATATTGAATTAACCTTCCACATTTATAGCGGTAGACTAATCCAAAACTACCAACGAGGGTTAGGGTTGTTTATAGACGAAGGGAATGGAGACAGATTAAGGTTCTGCACTGCTGAGAAATCAGAACATGATGCAACAATGTCTATGAGTTCTGGGCAGCTATCTGCACTGAGCCTAGCCTTTTTCTTATCACTGAACAAAGTGTATGCTAAGTCACCCCTTGTTTTGATCGATGACCCAGCACAATCACTTGACGAAATAAATATTGCGTCTTTAAGCGACTTGCTGCGCTGTGAGTTGAGTAATAGGCAATTAGTACTTTCATCACATGAAGATAATATTTCTTCATATATTAGATTTAGATTTATGCGAGCAGGTTTGACTCAAAAACCTTTCAATATGCAATCACATATTAATTTATAGCTTCCTGGCTAAGGCATTAAGCATGCCTTAGCTATATCAGTTTAAGTT
>NZ_JAFMOS010000590.1 GCF_019049755.1 Rahnella perminowiae | reverse complement strand
CTTTTTGTACCTTCAGTAACGCGGATCAACGTCTGGCCGGGCAATCTTCTGCGGCCAGACGGCGGTTCACCCAGCGCTGACGCAACGTGTCGTAAACCCAGTTGTAGACCACGGTATACGGCAGGAAGAACAGAAAGAATCCCACTTCCAGCATCAAGGCATCCAGCAGCCCGATCCCCAGCCACAGCGCGGCAACCGGCAGACCAATCATGATAAATCCACCTTCGAAGCCCAGCGCGTGCGCCACGCGGATTTTAAATGTCCGCACCACCCGGGAAACCGGCCAGAATTTGTCGAACAGACTGTTATAGACAACGTTCCAGACCATCGCTGTCGTCGACAACATGATCGCCAGTGCGCCCATTTCCCAGACAGGTTTGTTCAGCGCCCAGGCTGCGGCGGGGGCTGAAATCAGCACAGCCAGAATTTCGAAACCTACCGCATGAAAAATGCGTTCGCCGAACGTTTTCTGCGAGATATTCCGTGTTTGCTTAGCCATAAAAACCTGCCTGATTTCTGATCGTTGTTAGGTGAACTGCTACGTGACGGCTGTCACAGGCGGCTATTATCATCAGTAAATAAGATAGATAAAAGATAGGAAGTATCGATAAAATAGATGGGTTAAAAACAGAAGGAGCACAGGATGCGCTATTCACCGGAAGCCCTGATGGCTTTTGTCGAAGCGGCCGATACCGGATCATTCTCAGCAGCGGCACGTAAGCTGCGCAAGAGTCAGTCTACCGTCAGTACAGCCATCGCCAATCTGGAAGTGGATCTGGGCCTAACGCTGTTTGACCGCCAGAGCCGCCAGCCGGTGCTGACACCGGCCGGTCAACGCGTACTTAGTCACGTTCAGGCTATTCTGGCGGCCAGCGAGCGGCTTGATGAACTGGCGATACGTTTGTCGGCACAGGTCGAAACCCGCCTGACATTCGTGTTGTCGGACACTTATCAGCCGACCCACCACGAGGCGCTGCTGCGTCGGTTTGAGCGCCGTTACCCCGATATCGAATTTGAATGTCAGATCGCCGAAGATCAGGATGTGATTGACCTGTTACAGTCCGGCCGCGCCCATATTGGTATGGTGGAAGTGCAGGATCATTATCCGCCGGACATCGGCGTGGCACGTTTACCGGAACAAACGGACATGTCGGTGTTTTGCAGCCGTGAGCATCCGCTGGCAAACACCACAGGTCTGCAGCCGGAACAGTTGCATACCTTCCGCCAGCTTTGCCTGCAACCTTATAGCCGCCGTGAAATGCCGCAAACGCAGGGGCAAATCTGGTCAGCGCCAAGCTATCTGATGTTGCTGGAAATGGCAGAACAGGGGTTTGGCTGGGCGATACTGCCGCACTGGCTGGTGCAACAGTTTGGCCATGACAAGCTTGTCAGCCTGCCGTTACGCGGCTGGCCGAAGCAAATTTCCGTGGATGCGGTCTGGAGTAAAAACAATCAGCCCGGTCCGGCGGGCTGGTGGTTCATCGACCAGTTGACTAACCCGCCGTCACCGGACACTGATCTATTGCCCTGAGTTACGCTTCGCCAGTGATTTAGTCACTGAATTAAGCAAGTCAGGAATATCCATCTTCGGCAAAATGACTTCTATCCAGGCCATCTGCCGCCGTGCGGTGGCCTTCTCTATCGCTTCTTTCAGCGCCTGCGGCGAATCCGCCCGCGCGCTGAACACTTCTGTCCCTCCGAAGGCCGCCGGGAACTGTGTCCAGTTCCACTGTGCAATATCGTTATAGCGCTGGGTTTCACCATGGATTGCCCGTTCAACGGTGTAACCGTCATTATTAATCACAAAAATAACCGGTGGCAGACCGTAACGGATCGCGGCACCTAATCCCTGCAGGGTAAGCTGTGCAGATCCGTCGCCAATCAGCAGCACAACACGGCGCTCAGGTACGGCGATCTGTACACCAAACGCAGCGGGCAGCGTGAAACCGATAGATCCCCATAAAGGCTGGACGACAAACTGACACTCTTCCGGCAAATTCAGCGCTGCCGCACCAAAACAGGCCGTGCCCTGCTCAGCGACCAGCACATCTCCCGGTTGCAGGAAATCCTGAATCTGTTGCCAGAAGGCATATTGCCCGAGGCTGTTATCGTGCGACAACGGCAAGCTATTATGTTTAACGGGATAGGCTGTCCGGATGCCAGCCAGCTCAGCGGTAAGCCGGTGCAGCACGCTGACCGTTTTTTCGAGCGGTAGCTGGTGGAAAATCTGGTCACCTACCCGGGCATAAAAGGGCTGAAGGTCAATACATTTTCCGGACGGAAGCTGCTGGGTAAAACCGGCGGTAATGGTGTCAGTGAATTTCACCCCGACTGTGATCACCACATCGGCCCCTTCAATCGCGTCTTTCGTTGATGGTGCGCTGGCGGCCCCGGAATAAGTACCGGCAAAATGCGCCTGTTGCTCGTTAAATAAACCTTTGCCCATCAGCAATGTTGAATGCGCCAGCGGCACGTCTTCCATCCACTGTTCCAGCGCAGCTTTAACCCCGAAACGGTCTGCCAGAAAATCTGCCAATAGTGAAACCCGTTTTGCGCCCCGCAACTGCGTTTCAGCAGCAGCAACAAAAGCATCCAGAGAAGAAGGTGAGAAAGGCGGCTGACGCACAGGTAACGCCTGCGCCCGGGTACTGACCGACAATGCGGCCACGTCGCTGGGCAGCAACAGATACCCCGGCCGCGAGTTGTACATGACCTCTTCAATGACACGGTCGATTTCAGCCAGGGCATTTTCCGGTGTGAGGGACGCCTGCGCCACGCTGACCGGCGCGGACATCCGTGCGAAATGGGTGAATACACCATCTCCCAGCGTGTGATGCAGCAACTCCCCCTTACGCTGAGACGTCAGCGCTGGTGCGCCCACAATATGCACGACAGGCACATATTCCGCATAACTGCCGGCAATGCCATTCAGCGCACTCAGTTCACCGACACCAAATGTGGTCAGCAACGCCGCCAGCCCCTTAATACGCGCATAACCATCTGCGCCATAGGCAGCATTTAATTCATTGGTACAGCCGACCCAGGTGATTTGCTGATGATTGATCACGCTGTCGAGGAATTTCAGATTGTAGTCGCCCGGTACGCCAAACAACTCGGAGATCCCGCTTAATGATAAGCGGTCCAAGAGATAGTCACCTACGGTATATTCATTATCCATGACGATCCTCTGTTAAAAATAAAGTAAACAGTTAATCCCACTAATTTAAGTATTACCCCAAACCGGGGAAGAGGATATTAATTATCCGAAATAAGGCATGGCAACGCAGAGTTACACCCCTGCACTGCGTTAAGGCAGGAAAGCGGATTCAGCAGTAAAGATAATATGCAGGAAGAATAGTCACGGTAATCAATCTCTCTGCGCGTAAGGATTGTTCCGGATGTGATCTGATTAGCTGGAAATGCTTGTGAAAGCGCATACACTAAAATGGTTTTTTTATGAAGTTATTACCTTCTGTTCACTCCTGAATTGATTATAAGGACTCACATGGTGTATCAAGCCAGTCCAACCCGTTACGAGAATATGGAATACCGTCGCTGCGGCCGGAGCGGTCTGAAATTACCCGCCGTTTCTCTTGGCCTGTGGCATAACTTCGGCGATAACGCGCATTTTGAAAATGGCCGCAAACTCATCCGCCATGCTTTTGACCATGGGATTACCCATTTCGATCTGGCTAATAACTACGGCCCGCCTCCGGGTTCTGCGGAACAACATTTCGGCCGCATCCTGCAGGAAGATTTATTGCCCTACCGCGATGAGCTGATTATCTCCTCCAAAGCCGGTTACACCATGTGGGACGGCCCGTATGGAGACTGGGGCTCAAAAAAATATCTGGTCGCCAGCCTGAATCAGAGCCTGAAACGCATGGGTCTGGAGTATGTGGATATTTTCTATCATCACCGTCCTGATCCTGATACGCCGCTGGAAGAAACGATGGCGGCGCTGGATTTAATCGTACGTCAGGGCAAAGCGCTTTACGTCGGCTTGTCGAACTATCCGGCAGAACGCGCGAAAAAAGCGTTTGAGATTTTGCAGCAACTTGGCACGCCATGCCTGATCCATCAGCCGAAATATTCGATGTTCGAACGCTGGGTGGAGGCGGATTTGCTGGATACGCTGGCGGATAACGGCGTGGGTTCCATCGCCTTCTCGCCACTGGCGGGCGGCGTGCTGACGGACCGTTACCTGGCAGGTATTCCTGAAGATTCCCGTGCGGCCAGTGACAGCAAGTTCCTGACTGCGGATCAACTGACAGAAGAGAAACTGGCGAAAGTGCGTAAGCTGAATGAGATTGCCCAGGCTCGTGGTCAGAAGCTGTCGCAGATGGCGCTGGCCTGGGTTCTGCGGGGCGACCGCGTGACGTCTGTCCTGATTGGCGCCAGTAAAACCAGCCAGATCGACGACGCCGTGGGCATGGTCTCACATCGCCATTTCAGCGCAGAAGAACTGGCGGCTATTGAAGGGATTTTAGTGTAAGCGGTTACTCTTCAGTATAAAAAACGCGCCTTTATGGAGGCTTCGTAAGCAAACCGTTAAGGCGCGTAAATCATTCAAAACAGGATTGTAAGCAATAGAACAGGTGTCCGCTTCCCCTTATAACTGTCAGCATAAATTATAAGGAATCTGGGGCCACACATGTTAAAACCGGTACTTTTTGCGACTTTGTTCTTTGCCCTGCTCCCTGCGGCGGTACCCACCGTGCAGGCCAGCAGTTTCAGCCTGAATACGCCGGGCCTTTCTATCAATATCGGTGACCGCGACAGGCGGGGTTATTACTGGGACGGCTATGACTGGCGTAACCCAAGCTGGTGGAACGGCTATCGGGGCCACCACTATGGTGCACGCAGTCCGCGCGGCTATTACTGGGATGGTTATCGCTGGCGCGATCATGGCTGGTGGAACGAACGCCATCCGCCACGTCGTCCGATGCCACCGCCGCGTTATTATTACAGCGACCACGGGCGTGCGCATTATGATCACGGCCGCGGGCCGGATCGGGGTCGGGGACATGACCGGGGGCACGGCCATGATGATCACCGGGGCGGCGGGCATGGCGACCACCGCCATTAATCAACTGAATAAAACAAACAAAAACGGGACAGCGCAAACTGTCCCGTTTTTGTTTGTCTGTCGCTGAGCAGGCGTTATTTCAACATACCGATCAGCAGATAGAGGTTAAGGCTGACGACGATCAGCACGATGACCCGGCCCGCCCACTGGACGGTTTTCGTATTCACCATATCACCCATCAGGCTGCGGTTACCGGTAAAAGCCAGCAACGGCAGCAACGCCAGCGCAATCCCGAAGCTCAGCAAGACCTGGCTCATCACCAGAATGCGTGTGGCATCTAATCCCATCAGGATCACAATAAAAGACGGCATCATGGTCACCGTACGGCGAACCCACAGCGGAATGTAGAATTTCACGAACCCCTGCATCACCACCTGCCCGGCCAGCGTACCGACCACTGTTGAAGATAAACCGGCAGCCACCAGACTCAGACCAAAGGTAGTCGCAGCAGCGTGACCCAGCAATGGTTGCAGCGTCAGATAGGCTTCATCCAGCTCGCTGATCCCACTGTGTCCGCTGAAATGAAATGCCGCTGCGGCTGTCGCCATCATCGCCAGATTCACGAAACCGGCAATAGTCATGGCAATGCCGACATCCAGCTTGGTGGCTGAATAACGCTGCGCTTTAGAGGCTTTACCGCCCCGCTGAGTCAGCGAGGAGTGCAGATAGATGACATGCGGCATGATGGTCGCACCGAGTACACCGGCAGCCAGATAGACTGAATCGGCGGTTGGCAGTGCAGGGATCAACATGCCTTTGCCCAGCGCCACCATGCTCGGTTGCGAAAAGAATAACTCAACGATATACGCCGCCGCGACAAAAAGCAGCAAACCGGCGATCACCAGTTCCAGCGGCTTTTGCCCGCGTTTTTGCAGCCCGAGGATAATAAAGGTCGCAATCCCGGTGAGCACCGCGCCTTGTAACAGCGATACCCCGAGAAGCAGTTTAAAGCCAATGGCGGCACCAATAAATTCGGCAAGATCGGTAGCCATCGCGATAATTTCCGCCTGCACCCAGTAAGCCCAGACAGCCGGACGCGGGAAACGATCGCGGATATGTTCGGCCAGGTTTTTGCCGGTGGCGATACCGAGTTTGGCAGACAACAACTGGATCAACATCGCCATGATGTTGGCCCATACCACCACCCACAGCAACTGATAACCGTAAGAGGCTCCGGCCTGAATATTAGTCGCAAAGTTGCCCGGATCGATATAACCGATGGCGGCAATAAAAGCCGGCCCCATCAGTGAAAGCTTCATCTTTCTGGACGCGCGGCCTGTGGATTCGGCCCGGCTGTTCAGCATAGTTAGTTAACCCTTACAATTATTACGCTTACATCAATCATATCTAATTGATAATGATTATCAAGTGCATTTAGAATGATCTGAGTGATTGCTCTGATAGGCAGCAGCTGTAAGCGGGAAGGTAATAACTGAGAGGTGATTCGCTCACCCGATTTCAGAAAGCCAGACGCATCGTACTTTCCTAAAACAGACATTAACGGGCCAGATTCAGAATGCATTACGGCACATGATAAAACTAGCACAGGAATGCTAATTGTGCTTAGTTTTATTAACATCTTGATTTTTTGTGTGATGAGCCGTGATTTGTTGCAATTCGTGTCTGTAATTTCTATATTTGCAATCGACTTCACGTTTTAAATGTACGCGTTACATAAAATGTCCGTCGAAATATAGCCTGCCTCTAATTTGGAGCACCCATGTCCCGAATATTGCACTTTGTATTAGCGTTGGCCGTTGTCGCTGCACTCGCTTTACTGGTGAGCCGTGACCGGAAAAATATCCGTTTACGTTTCATTGTTCAGCTGCTGGTCATCGAAGTCTTATTAGCCTACTTCTTCCTGAATTCTTCTGTTGGTTTAGGTTTTGTGAAAGGCTTCTCAGACTTGTTTGAGAAATTATTAGGATTCGCTGCGGAAGGGACCGGCTTCGTATTTGGAGGCATGAGCGATAAAGGATTAGCGTTCTTCTTCTTGAAAGTTTTGTGTCCGATCGTGTTCATTTCTGCACTCATCGGTATTTTACAACACATTCGTGTACTGCCTTTCGTCATCCGTATTATCGGTACGGTTCTGTCGAAAATTAATGGCATGGGAAAACTGGAATCTTTCAACGCCATCAGCTCCCTGATTTTGGGTCAGTCAGAAAACTTTATCGCGTATAAAGATATTCTGAGCAAAATGTCTGAAAAACGTATGTACACCATGGCAGCCACAGCAATGTCGACGGTTTCTATGTCGATTGTGGGTGCGTATATGACCATGCTCGAACCGCGCTTTGTTGTTGCTGCGCTGGTGCTCAACATGTTCAGTACTTTCATCGTACTGTCGTTGATCAACCCTTATAAAGTTGATTCAGAAGAAGACCTGCAAATCGGTAATACGCATCAGGGCCAGAGCTTCTTTGAAATGCTGGGTGAATATATCCTGGCGGGTTTCAAAGTGGCTATCATCGTTGCAGCCATGCTGATTGGTTTCATCGCACTGATCTCCTGCCTGAATGCATTGTTTGACGTGGTATTCGGTATCACCTTCCAGGGCGTGCTGGGTTATGTCTTCTATCCGTTCGCATGGATGATGGGTGTGCCAAGCCACGAAGCCTTGCAAGTCGGCAGCATCATGGCAACCAAACTGGTTTCCAATGAATTCGTTGCGATGTTGGATCTGCAAAAAGTCGCAACTGAGCTGTCACCTCGCGGCGTGGGCATCCTGTCCGTGTTCCTGGTGTCATTCGCGAACTTTTCCTCGATCGGTATCGTTGCAGGTGCTATTAAAGGTCTGAACGAACATCAGGGCAACGTGGTTTCACGCTTCGGTCTGAAACTGCTGTACGGCTCAACGCTGGTCAGCGTGTTGTCTGCTTCTATCGCAGGTCTGGTACTGGCGTAGTAAGCCAATACAGAACGACAAGAAACCCGCTTCGGCGGGTTTTTTTTATGTCTGCAATTCAGGCAGGAAAACCGGAAGGAAAATCACAAACCCCGGAAAGCAAAAAACCTGCCGAAGCAGGTTTCTTTAATATTTGGTGGAGATAAGCGGGATCGAACCGCTGACCTCTTGCATGCCATGCAAGCGCTCTCCCAGCTGAGCTATACCCCCAATTCATGCCCGTAAAAACGGGTGAACGGGGCGCATAATATGAAACGTCGCTACCCCTGTCAACGGCTAAATCCGTTTCTGAATTCAAGCGCTGAAAAAGCCGTCAAATCCCTCATCCCTCCGGCAAAAAACACCTTTCTTCAGGGAAATTTTCAGACAGACACTTTGTTTTACAAAACACCCGCCAGCCCGCACGATTCCTAGCTTTCTGATCTGCTTACGCATTTCCTTAACATCTATGTCCGAATAATTAATAGAATGTTAGCAGACTATGAAAATCGTCTTGTTTTGAGATAAATCTCAGAATAGACTGCTCGCGCAATAATCATAACTTAAACCATTCGAGCACTCCCATGTCCTTGTATTCACCTAAAGAAATCGCTTCCATCGCCGTCACAGCGGGCGTTAATAAAAGCCGCGCCACCGTGTTGAATTTGTTAATTTTGGGCTTCCTGGCTGGCGCCTTTATCGCCACCGGTTTCCTGTTGGATCTGCATGTAATAGGGACATTACCTGCTTCCTGGGGTTCATTCAGTAACTTGCTGGGCGCTGCTGTGTTTCCGGTAGGCATCATTCTGACTGTATTAGCAGGGGGAGAACTGCTGACCGGTAATATGATGACCTTACCTATCGCCTGGTTCGCGCGTCAGATCAGCCTTTACGCTGTTTTGCGCAACTGGTTCTGGGTGACTGTCGCTAACCTGCTGGGCAGTCTGGCCGTGGCCTATTTCTTCGGTCACGTTCTGGGGCTGACGGAAGGGGCTTTCCTGAGCAAAACCGTGGCAACCGCCACTGCGAAGGTCAATGCAGACTTCATGCACGCGTTCATTTCTGGTATCGGCTGTAACTGGCTGGTGTGTCTGGCAATCTGGCTGGCCTTCGCCAGTAAAGAAGTGGGCGGCAAAGTGATCGGTATGTGGTTCCCGGTTATGGCGTTCGTGGCCATCGGCTTCCAGCACGTGGTGGCAAATATGTTCATCGTGCCTGCAGCAATCTTTGCCGGTGCGCTGAGCTGGTCAGAATATCTGCCTAACTTCGTGGCCGTCTTCCTCGGTAACGCTGTAGGGGGTGCAGGCTTCGTTGGTCTGATGTATTTCCTGGCCTACCGTCCGACCGTTGAAACACCGGCGACTGAACAACGTTAATTAAGCCGTTTTCACGCTTACGTTTTACGGAAATACAAAAGCCAGCCGGTTTCCCGTGCTGGCTTTTTTACGACTCTTTTTAACAAGCTACTGAGCGGACATTACTGCGCTTGTGTTTCACGCTCAGCAATGAAGGCTAATGCCATATCGATACGCGCCAGCACACGGCGCTGACCGATAGCATGAACGGTGACGTCAACACCCGGTGACTGACCTGCGCCGGTTACCGCAACGCGCAGTGGCATCCCTACTTTACCCATCCCCACTTCCAGCTCATCCGCTGTGCCCTGGATAGCGTGGTGAATGTTCTCAGCAGTCCAGTCAGTGATTGCAGCCAGTTTGGCGCGCACCACTTCCAGCGGCTGGCGCGCAACCGGACGTAAATGTTTCTTCGCCGCATCCGCATCAAACTCTGCAAAATCTTCATAGAAGTAACGGCAGGACTCGGCCATTTCTTTCAGGGTTTTGCAGCGCTCACCCAGCAGGGTGACGATTTCGAACAGTTGCGGGCCGTTACGGGTTTCGATACCTGCCTGCTCCACATGCCACAACAAATGGGTCGCCACATAATGCGGATCCATCGTATTAATGTAGTGGTGGTTCAGCCATTGCAGTTTTTCAGTGTTGAACGCACTGGCTGATTTGCTGACGTTTTCCAGTGAAAACAGGGCTTTCATTTCATCACGGCTGAAAATTTCCTGATCGCCATGAGACCAGCCCAGACGCACCAGATAGTTCAGCAGGGCTTCGGGCAGATAACCGTCATCACGGTATTGCATCACGCCTACCGCGCCGTGGCGTTTAGACAGTTTTTTACCGTCATCGCCCAGAATCATTGAAACGTGCGCATAAACCGGTACCGGTGCGCCCAGCGCTTTCAGGATGTTGATCTGGCGCGGAGTATTGTTGATGTGATCTTCACCACGGATAACATGGCTGATTTCCATATCCCAGTCATCAACGACAACGCAGAAGTTATAGGTCGGGGAACCATCGGTACGGCGGATGATCAGATCATCAAGCTCGTCATTGCTAAATTCGATCGGACCGCGGATCTGGTCGTCAAAAATAACCGAACCTTCCTGCGGGTTACGAAAACGCACGACACACGGCTCATCGGCCGCGTGATGTTCATGGCTGTCGCGACAATGGCCGTCATAACGAGGCTTCTGGTTATTCGCCATTTGTTCCTCACGCAACGCTTCCAGACGTTCTTTAGAACAATAGCATTTATAAGCCGTGCCGTTTTCCAGCATCTCATCAATCACCGCGTTATAACGGTCAAAACGTTTGGTCTGGAAATACGGGCCTTCATCCCAGTCCAGATTCAGCCAGTTCATGCCATCCATAATCGCGTCAATAGCAGCCTGGGTGGAGCGTTCGAGATCGGTGTCTTCGATACGCAGCACAAATTCACCGCCAAGGTTGCGGGCAAAGAGCCAGGAATAGAGCGCGGTACGGGCGCCACCGACGTGCAGATAGCCGGTCGGGCTTGGGGCAAAACGGGTTTTGATTTTCATCCGGGTGCAACCTTAATCACGCAACGTCAAAAAAACGTCGCTATCAATTAACAAAAAGTGGCAGACATTCTACCACTCTGCCCTGATTCCTCAACGCACAACCAGAGGCAGTCGCGTGGTTTAAGGCCATGAATGCGTAAAGAATCGACTACGGGGGCGAGAAACCCGTCAGGTTGACTAAAAATAAGCCGAACGAACATTTTTGTTTTTAAAAAGCGTTGACGTAATTTCAAGTATCCCTATAATGCGACTCCATCACGACGGGGGCGATTAGCTCAGTTGGTAGAGCATCTCCTTTACACGGAGGGGGTCGGCGGTTCGAGCCCGTCATCGCCCACCACTCTTTAAGAGTGCCGCGTTGTGATAAGTAGGAAGAATTGAGAAATGGGCGATTAGCTCAGTTGGTAGAGCATCTCCTTTACACGGAGGGGGTCGGCGGTTCGAGCCCGTCATCGCCCACCATTTCTCAGCACATTTCTTCTTACCGAGGGAAGTACCCAGAAGTGGGCGATTAGCTCAGTTGGTAGAGCATCTCCTTTACACGGAGGGGGTCGGCGGTTCGAGCCCGTCATCGCCCACCACTTCTGCGGGCCGTTAGCTCAGTTGGTAGAGCAGTTGACTTTTAATCAATTGGTCGCTGGTTCGAATCCAGCACGGCCCACCAATTCAGAGAAAAGCGCCTTTAGGCGCTTTTTTCGCATCTGTACTCCGGAACTTTAACCGTGATGGAGGCGAACCAGCTGCTGGTTCGAGCCTCTCTCCCCCTCTTTCCCCCTATTTTAATTTAAACATCGGCACGACTTTGTTGTGCAGCGCCGGGTTATCGCTTTCATCTTTCAAATTCACGCCCGACAGCTGGCGATGGAAGGACTGCTCAAGCAGCCAGGCGAGTTTAAAAGCGGCCTGAGGATAATTGAGCCCTTCCGGCCGCACATTGGAAATACAATTTCTTTCCGATTCCAGCCTTTTGGTATGCGGCCCCCAGGTCATGTAAATACCTAAACTGTCGGGAGAGGATAATCCCGGGCGTTCTCCTATCAAAATCGCCACAGCCTTCGCTTTCATCACCTGCGCAATATCATCGCCCAGTGCCACCCGCGACTGATGCGCAAGTACCACCGGCCCGATTTTCAGCTCCAGCGTACGCAGATACGGCAATAACGCCGCAATCAAGGGTACGGCCTGGCGGTGCACGGCTTTCGATGACAGACCATCAGCAATGACCAGTATCACGTCTGCCGGCTCCGGTGCCAGCTGCTGCAATGCCTGACGGCTGGTTTCTGACAATTTGCGCCCGAGATCAGGACGACAAAGATAGGTCGCCCTGTCCGGAGCCGCGCTGGCAACGGTCAGTGTTTCCAGCCCCAGCGCATAAAGTTCGGGTTCAAGCTTCTGGCTGTCAAAGGGCTGATGTACGGCATCACGCGCCTGCGCATGCGCTAAACCAAACCGTAGCAGCTCTTCTGTGGGCAAACTCGACCCTGCCCGTCCCAGCGCGATACGTGCGGCAGTAAACTGACGCAGCGTTTCCCAGGGGTTATTATGTACCACGGACGATAAGCCCTGCCCTTTTTCATTGTTCATCAACGCCAACCTCAGCTCAGTTGCGGTAACTGACGCAGTAACGGATGGGACGCGCGGGTATCCTGTAAGGCGCCCTGCGGATCAATAATTTTCATTTTCTCCAGCCAGACGGCAAATTCCGGCGCATGTTTCAGCCCGAGTAATTCGCGGATATATAACGCATCATGGAAAGAAGTGCTCTGATAATTGAGCATGATGTCATCCGCGCCCGGTACGCCAATCAGGAATGTCAGTCCGGCGGTGCCAAGCAGCGTCAGTAAAGTATCCATATCATCCTGATCGGCTTCGGCATGGTTGGTGTAACAGACATCGCAACCCAGCGGTACGCCCAGCAGTTTGCCGCAGAAATGGTCTTCCAGTCCTGCACGGATGATTTGCTTGCCGTCATACAGATATTCCGGCCCGATAAACCCCACCACGGTATTGATCAGCAGCGGTGAAAAATGCCGTGCAATCGCGTATGCCCGCGCTTCACAGGTTTGCTGATCTATCCCGAAGTGTGCATTAGCGGATAAACAACTCCCCTGCCCGGTTTCGAAATACATCACATTGTCGCCGAGCGTCCCACGCCTGAGGCTGAGTGCCGCCTGTTGCGCTTCCGCCAGCAATGCCAGATTGATACCAAACCCGCTGTTCGCCGCTTCAGTGCCTGCAATTGACTGAAACACCAGATCCACCGGCGCGCCGCGCTCCACCAGTTTGATGGTGTTGGTAACATGGGTCAGAACACAGGACTGCGTAGGGATGTCAAAGCGCGTGATGATGTCATCAAGCATGTAATTGAGATTTTCCAGCAACGGTAAACTGTCGCTGGCGGGATTGATGCCGATTACCGCATCGCCGGAACCATAGAGCAAGCCGTCAAGCATACTGGCGGCAATGCCCTGTAAGTTATCGGTCGGATGATTCGGTTGCAGGCGCACGCTCATGTGACCAGGCAATCCGATAGTGTTGCGAAATTGAGTGATCACTCTGCATTTTTTAGCCACCAGGATCAGATCCTGATTACGCATCAGCTTGCTGACAGCTGCCGCCATTTCCGGCGTAATCCCGCGGGCAACCGCAGCCAGCACCGTACTGTCCGTTTTCTCACTGAGCAGCCAGTCGCGGAAATCTCCGACGGTGAGATGCGAGATCGCGGCAAACGCCGCGACATCATGAGTATCGACAATCAGCCGCGTGACCTCATCATCCTCATACGGCACCAGTAATTGTTGCAGAAAGGTTTTGAGCGGCACATCGGCCAGTGCCATTTTCGCCGCCATCCGCTCTTCGGCGCTGGCGGCAGCCACTTCAGCCAGATAATCACCTGACCGTGCGGGCGACGCCTTTGCCATCAGTTCGCGTAAATCCTTAAACTGATAGCGTCGGTGACTTAATGTCGTCTGAAACATAACACTCCTTAGCGCACCGGATTATTTGCTGCTTTTAGCGGGCACCGGGCGCAGGCCACGTAATTGCGGATCTTCTGCAGCATCCGTTCGCGCCTGATGGGTGATGCGGAACCAGGCATACGCCAGCAACATCATGGCGGCGAAAATCAGAAACAGTAAGGTGTTGTAGTAAATCATAGCGATCAGACAGACAACAGCCAGTACCAGCGCCAGCGCCGGTGCAAAAGGATAGAGCGGCGCACGGAACGGGCGGATTAAATTCGGTTCGCTGCGACGCAGCTTAAACAGCGCAGCCATAGAAATGATGTACATCACAATGGCACCAAATACCGACATCGTCACGATATTGGCCGTCAGCGGCTGGCCGCCGATGACGATCAGTGAATCTGAGAAAATGGCCGCAATGCCCACAACGCCCCCGGCGATGATACCGAGATGCGGTGTCTGGAAACGGGCATTGACGCTGGCCAGTCGTTTAGGCAAATAACCCGCCCGGGCCAGCGCAAAGATCTGCCGGGAATATCCCATGATAATGCCATGGAAAGAGGCTATCAGGCCAAACAGCCCCAGCCAGACCAGCATGTGTAGCCAGCCGCTGTTGCTGCCGACAATCAGTTTCATGGCCTGTGGTAAGGGGTCGTTAATGTTCGACAGCTTGGTCCAGTCGCCCACACCACCGGCAAACAACATCACGCCGAGCGCCAGAACGGTCAGGGTCAGAATACCGCCGATAAAGGCTTTCGGAATGGTACGCTGCGGATCTTTTGCCTCCTCTGCGGCCATTGATGCGCCTTCTATGGCCAGGAAAAACCAGATGGCAAAAGGTATGGCCGCAAAGATGCCGGAAAACGCCGCCGGGCTGAAAGTGTCGCTGCCCGCCCATCCGCCGTGAACAAAGTTCGACATTTCAAAACCGGGTGCCACCACGCCCATAAAGACCAGCAATTCGAAAATCGCCAGTAACGTGACCAGCAGTTCAAAGGTGGCGGCAATACTGACACCAAGAATATTGAGCACCATAAATACCAGATACGCGCCTACAGCCACCCATTTCGGCTCAATGGCCGGAAACTGCACATTGAGATACGCGCCGATCGCCATCGCGATAGCGGGCGGTGCAAAGACAAACTCCACCAGCGTGGCAAAACCCGCCACAAATCCACCGGTGGGCCCGAACGCACGGTAAGCGTAAGCGAAAGGCCCGCCGGCGTGCGGAATCGATGTGGTGAGTTCAGTAAAACTGAAAATAAAGGCACAATACATGGCCGCTATCACCAGTGCGGTGATAAGAAAGCCCAGCGTGCCTGCCTGCGCCCAGCCATAACTCCAGCCAAAATATTCGCCGGAGATTACCAGTCCGACAGCGATGCCCCAGAGTTTAAAGCTCCCCAGTGTACGTTTTAAAACGGGTGCGACTTTCGTGGTTTGCATAAATGATCCCCTGCCCGGTGGTAAATCAATTCTGTAAGAAGAGAAAATGTGACAGCCTTGCCCATTCCTGGTGTTACAAAGGTTGATGTTGCAAAGGCTGTACCACTTAAGAAGCCCTGAGCAAATGCGGTCCGGAGCCGTATTCCGGGGAGATTTGCCACATTTTAGCGCGCTGCAGTCAACCGCATCTCCGAAATGGTGCGTTGAAAAAGTGTCACCAAATGGCGCTACACTTTGGCTTCTCAGAACGAAGATGTGCAAAAAGGAGAACATCGTATGGCGACCCTGGAACAGAGAATCATTACCTGGCTCAGAGAGGAACCGCTTCACTTGCAGGCGCTGACGCAGGCACATGCACTGGGTCTTAACGACGGGTGGCTGGCGGCGGGATTTGTCCGGAATCTGGTCTGGGACCGGCTGCACGGCTATATACAGGCCACACCGCTTAATGATATCGACCTGGTATATTTCAATCCTCAGGATTGTTCGGCACAGACTGACAAACGCTATGAACAACATCTGAAAGCGAATTCGCCCGATCTCCCCTGGTCAGTGAAAAATCAGGCCCGCATGCACGAGCGTCACGGTCATACGCCTTATGTCTCCAGCGCTGAGGCAATGAGCTACTGGGTGGAAGTGGAAACCGCTATCGGCGCAAGAATGAATACTGACGGGCAAATCGAGCTGAATGCACCGCTGGGACTGGAGGCTTTGTTTGCTTTCAGTATTACGCCAAACCCGCGCCATGCGATCCCCGCCGTTTTTGCCGAACGGGTCCGCAGCAAAGGCTGGCTGAGCCGGTGGCCGAAGCTCAGCGTGAAAGCGTGAATCGAATAAAAACCATAAATACTGTAAGGAATATGAAAAGCCGGTAAAGCCTCTCTGATTACTGCCGATATCTGTTACGCACGCTTACGTGCAAAATTTGATTCTTACTAAGTGAGGCTTTTTATGACAACTATCAGCGCGACTGGCAGTCCGGTGGGCTCCGCGTCCACCAGTGACTCAGGCAGTGCCAGCCAGATTGCAAAACTGACTAAGCAGATTACCAAACTGACTGAACAGCTCAAAAGTCTGGGCGGTTCAGGCGAAGATGCTGACACAGTTAAGCAAAAGCAAGAACTCCTGCAGCAGCAAATCGAACTGCTGCAACAGCAAATCGCTCAGATTCAACAACAGCAGGCTCAGAAAGCGCTTCAGCAACAGCAGCAACAACAAGCCGCCGCCGAAATGAAGAAAGACGAAGGCGTGAATAAGCCCTCAGAAACCAATGCTGTCGATATTTACGTGTAACCGCAGTTAAAGCCTGAAACAGCCGGCAAGGTATCAGAGTCCGTACATTCCCTGCTGGCTGCGTTTTTCCCGCAATAAGTTCGCCTGCTCTTTCACCACCTGCCAGATAGCCTGCGCAGCGGGTGATAACGACCGGTTTTTACGTTTGACCAACATCAGTACCCGGTTAATTTCCGGCACCAGATTTTTCACCACCAGACGACTCCCTTGCGGCATGGGTAAAGCCAGCGCCGGGATCACACTGATGCCAATCCCGGCTTCAACCATCGGGAATAAAGTGGCCGGATGGCCGATTTCCTGGGCGATCATGGTATCCACTTTCTGCGCTTTCAGTGCGCCGTCAATCAGGATCCGGCTTCCTGATGCGTAATCCTGCAGCACCAGTTTTTGGCCGTTCAGCGCCTGCCATTCAACTTCCGCCAGCGCCGCCAGCGGGTGATCCTCGCGACACATCAGTAAAAACGGCTCGTGCAAAATAGGCTCGCAGTCGAGGTCGGTGCTTTCACCCGGATCAATCACAATGCCGAAATCCACTTCCGCATTTCTGACGCTGTGAAGCACCAGTTGCTGCGCCTGGTCACGCAGCAGGATACTGATCTCAGGATACTGTCGCTCGCCGCTGGAGATACATTGTGGCATCAGTTGCGCCGAAATCGTCTGGCTTGAAGCAATGCGCACCCGGCCATTGTGCTGTGTGCCAAAGCTGCGGGTATCAAGCAGCATGGCGTGGAGTTCGTCGAGCAACGGCTCGACACGATTCGCCAGGCGCAGACCGGCGTCGGTGAGCACGACTTCGCGCGTTGTGCGGTCCAGCAAGCGTACCCCCATTTCAGCTTCCAGTTCTTTCATACTGTGGCTGACAGCCGACTGGCTTAACCCTATCGCTTCCCCTGCCCGGCTAAAACTGCCATAGCGTGAAACCGCCACGAACACGCGAAGTTGTCTGAGTGAATAATTCATGAATTTTCTGCATTAATGGATTAAATAAATCAATTTTTTAATTATATCGGAAAAGCACAAAATAGCCGCATTCAGAGACAACCTTTCCGAGACCTGCTATGCGCTTCTTACCTGATCGCTTCACCCTGACACTTATCGCCACTGTCCTGCTGGCGACATTCTTCCCGGCCAGCGGCATATTTGTCGCTTTCTTCAATAACCTGACCATTTTCGCCATTGGTCTGTTGTTTTTCATGCATGGCGCAAAACTCTCACGCGAAGCTATTTTTCAGGGCAGCAATAACTGGCGTTTACATTTATGGGTGATGTTCAGCACTTTCATTTTATTCCCGATCCTCGGGCTGCTTTTTCAGTGGTGGCATCCGGTGGATGTCAGCCCGCAAATTTACAGCGGCTTTGTGTATTTGTGTATTTTGCCTGCCACCGTGCAGTCGGCGATTGCGTTTACCTCACTGGCGGGCGGCAACGTGGCGGCAGCGGTGTGCAGTGCTTCCGCATCAAGCCTGCTGGGGATTTTTGTTTCACCGTTGCTGGTCAGCCTGCTGATGCATGTACAGGGGGAAACGGGGAATGGTTTAGCCCAGGTCTGGCATATTGTGCTGCAACTGCTGGTGCCGTTTGTCGCCGGACACTTGCTGCGTCCGCTGATTGGCGGCTTTGTCGAACGCCACCGTAAAATGATTGGCAAAACCGACCAGACATCGATTTTGCTGGTGGTGTATTCCGCTTTCAGTGAAGCCGTGACTCAGGGGATCTGGCATCAGGTCGGTGTCGGCTCACTGTTGTTTATCCTGGTGTTCAGTCTGGTACTGCTGGCCTTTATTCTGGTCATTAACACCTACATGGCACGCTGGATGGGCTTCAGTAAACCCGATGAAATCACTATCGTATTCTGCGGCTCGAAGAAAAGTCTGGCGAACGGTATTCCGATGGCGAATATTCTGTTTCCGGTCAGTGCCATTGGTATGATGGTGCTGCCGCTGATGATTTTCCATCAGGTACAGCTGATGACCTGTGCGGTGCTGGCGAAACGTTATCAGAAAAAGCAGCAGGAAGCGGCGCTCAAACAAACGCCTGTCACTGAATAGCGCAGGCGAATAACAGGCAGAAAAAAGGCGCTGACATCAGCGCCTTCTACATCGGGTAGACGGACTGTTACTCGTCGGTGCCACCCAGCCCCGGACCATGACGACGCAGCGGATTGATCAGGCTTTGCAATCCTTCACTTTTGATCGCCAGCGTCAGTTGCATCAGTTCACCCAGTTTCCCCTGAGGGAATTCGTCTTTACGGGCGAACCACAGTAAATATTCTTCCGGCAGGTCGATCAGCACGCGTCCGGCATACTTACCGAACGGCATGACCGTATTGGCTATCTGGATCAGATCTTCTTTTTCCATGCTACTCACCCAGCAGACGGATCATTTCCGCCTCGTCGATCACCTCAATACCCAGTTCCTGTGCTTTCGCCAGCTTGGATCCTGCCGCTTCACCGGCAATCACCAGATCAGTTTTCTTCGACACGCTGCCGGAGACTTTTGCCCCCAGCGCGGTCAGACGATCTTTGGCTTCATCGCGTGAAAGGATCGAAAGCGAACCGGTCAACACCACGGTTTTACCGGCAAACGGACTGTCAATTTCCTCCGGCACAATGACCTGCACTTCCGGCCAGTGAATATTGATTTCAGGGCTTAACAGCTCATCAATCACCTGCTGGTTATGTTCTTCCGACAGGAAATTGACCACATGTTTAGCCACCACATCGCCGACATCCTGCACGCTTTTCAGCGACTCAATATCTGCCGCTTTAAGCGCCTCAACCGAGCCGTAATGCGCGGCAAGGTTAGCGGCTGTGGCTTCGCCCACTTCACGAATGCCCAGCGCATACAGGAATCTGGCCAGCGTGGTTTCTTTGGCTTTTTCCAGCGCAGTAACCACGTTCTGTGCCGATTTAGGTCCCATGCGATCCAGACCGGTAAGTTTACCCGCCGTCAGCCGGAACAGATCCGCCGGCGTTTTGACATATTCTTTCTCGACCAGTTGATCGATGATTTTGTCGCCCATGCCATCAACATCCAGCGCCCGGCGGGAGACAAAATGTTTCAGCGCTTCTTTACGCTGTGCACCACAAATCAGACCCGCCGTACAACGCGCTACCGCTTCACCTTCGACACGTTCGACATCGGAGTGACAGACCGGACAATGCGTCGGGAAAACCACTTCACGGGCATCTTGCGGACGTTCATCCAGCACCACGCCCACGACCTGTGGGATAACGTCACCGGCACGGCGGACAATCACGGTATCGCCGATACGCAGGCCCAGACGTTCGATTTCATCAGCATTATGCAGCGTTGCGTTGCTGACCATCACACCCGCAACCAGCACGGGATCAAGACGTGCGACCGGCGTGATCGCACCGGTGCGCCCGACCTGGAACTCGACATCTTTCACCCGCGTAATCTGTTCCTGCGCCGGGAATTTAAACGCTGTCGCCCAACGCGGTGCCCGCGCCACAAAACCCAGTGCTTCCTGAATATCCAGCGAATCAATTTTCACGACCACGCCGTCAATATCAAACCCCAGCAATGGACGTTCCGCTTCAACCTGACGGTAAAACGCCAGCACTTCATCACTGCCGGTGCAAAGACGCACACGATCGCTGACCGGTAAACCCCAGGCCTTGAATTGTTGCAGGCGGGCAAGATGACTTCGCGGCAGCTCCCCCCCTTCCAGCAGACCCACGCCGTAGCAGAAGAAAGTCAGCGGACGTCTGGCGGTGATACGCGGATCAAGCTGACGTAATGAACCTGCAGCAGCATTACGCGGGTTAGCAAATACTTTGCCCCCGGTACGGCGTGCTTCAGCGTTCATCGCTTCAAAGCCAGGCTGTGGCATAAACACTTCACCCCGCACCTCAAGACGTGCAGGAATATTGTCGCCATGCAGGCGCAGGGGGATGGCACGTATTGTGCGCACGTTGGCCGTAATATTCTCACCGGTCGTGCCATCGCCACGTGTGGCGGCCTGCACCAGTTCGCCATTTTCATACAACAGGCTCACTGCCAGCCCGTCAAGTTTCAGTTCGCAGCAGAAAGTCAGCGGTTCTGACGTCTTCAGACGATCCTGAACACGTTTATAAAATGCCAGATAGCTTTCTTCATCAAATACGTTGTCCAGCGACAACATCGGTATCTGATGCCTGACCTGTTCAAATGCGGAAAGCGGTGCCGCGCCCACGCGCTGCGTCGGTGAATCTGCGGTGACCAGTTCAGGATGCGCGGTTTCCAGCTCACGTAACTCGCGCATTAAGCGGTCATATTCGGCGTCAGGCACTTCCGGGGCATCCAGAACGTGATATTGATATTCGTGATGGCGTAACTGAGTGCGTAACTGATTGATCTGTTCTTCGATAGTGGCCATGACTCACCGTGGAGATAAAAAACCCCCGGCAAGCGGGGGTCAGGGGAATGGGTATTTCACGAAAGCCTGACTCAGGCGATCGCCTCGAGGACCTCGCGGATCCGCGCTTTGTACGTTTCGAGCTTCTGCGGCGTAATCATACGACGCTCATCGTCAAGCACCATCGCACCGACATCATCGGCAATACGTTGGGCAGACTGCAGCAGCAGTTTGAAGTTCTGATGCGCATCACCGTAGCAAGGCACCATCATAAACAACGTCACACCCGGCGTAGAGAAGTCAGACATATTGTCCGGGTCAAAAGAACCCGGTTTAACCATATTGGCCAGACTGAACAACACCGGACCGCTCCCGGCAGGGCTGACATGGCGATGGAAAATATTCATCGCACCAAACTGGAAACCGGCCTGAAGCACGCTGTTAAGCAACACTTCACCACCGATGACACCGCCCTGATGGGCAGCAACATGCAGTACCAGGACCGTTTCTTTCAGTTTCGCTTTCTCAGCCGGGGCTTCTTCTGCCGGGGCAAAAGGCGCAGCCTGAGGTTCTGCTTTCGCAGCAGGTGCCGCGTCAGCATGGATATCTTGCGGCGCAACCGGCGCATGCGTTCTGGCTTCAGGTGCGGAGTCCTGAGGTGCAAAATCAGCGACAGGTTCGCGACGCGGTGCAGTGGCGGATTCAGAGGCTGAATAACCACTCAGCAACGGATCATCCTGCGCAGCATATTGCTGTGGCTGAGCCGGTTGTTGAGGACGAGCAACAGGTGCTGGCGCTGGCTGCGCAGGAGAAACCTGCGGCTGACGTGGCGGTGCAGTCTGTTCAGGCTCATCATACTGACCAAAAGTCGGTTCATCCTGAGGATAAGCAGGACGCACGCGCACTTCCCCCACTCCATCGACAAAATCTTCGGACGGAGATTGTTCCCGTTCTTTTTTCACACGTTTAGCTGGACGATCGCGGAAAAGCGAAGAGCGTTCTTTACGGCTGGTCCACAAACCGTGTAACAACAACGCTATTATGGCGATCGCACCAACAACGATTAATATCAGACGCAAATCCTGCATCATTGCTATCTCTGTTGTTCTAATACATTGCCACCACGGCAAACATTCACATGATTAACTCTATTTGCCCACGTAGATAAGTGCAAGTCTCGACTCTACTTTCTGCTAATAAATAGGGCAGTTGCACCTTTTTTTGCTGTTTTTTCAGCCAATCCACCGCTAGCCAGTGGAAAATCATACCGATATGATAGCCCATGTCATTCAACTCAGAGAGAAAATTTCGTTTATGAGCTCATCGCAAAGCGCCAGACAAGAAAACGGCGTACATTATTTCACACAGGGCTGGACGCTCATTTCCTTACCCGGGATACGACGTTTTGTGATTTTACCCCTGGCTGTCAACGTGCTGCTGATGGGCGGTGCATTCTGGTGGCTGTTCACCCAACTGGGTGAATGGATCCCGGCAATGATGAGCAAGGTGCCGTCGTGGCTCAGCTGGCTGGATTATCTGATCTGGCCGGTGGCGGTGCTTTCCGTGGTACTGGTGTTCAGCTATTTCTTCAGCACCCTTGCCAACTGGATAGCCGCCCCCTTCAGCGGATTACTCGCCGAACAGCTCGAAGCGCGTCTTACCGGCAAACCGCTGCCTGATACGGGCATCTGGGACATCATGAAAGATCTCCCGCGCATCATGAAACGTGAGTGGCAGAAACTGGCGTATTACCTGCCACGCGCCCTGCTGCTGTTCGCGCTGTATTTCATTCCGGTGATAGGCCAGACTATCGCGCCCGTACTGTGGTTCTTTTTCAGCGCGTGGATGGTCGTGATTCAGTATTGCGATTATCCGTTCGATAATCACAAAGTCAGTTTTGCCGATATGCGTCGCTCACTTGGCAGCAATAAAATCGACAACATGCAATTTGGTTCTCTGGTCAGTCTGTTTACGATGATCCCGGTGCTGAATCTGGTGATCCTGCCGGTTGCTGTATGCGGCGCGACGGCCATGTGGTGTGACCGTTACCGCGATGTTTACGTCAAAAATAATATCGATGTGAATTCAACCCGAAAATAGTCCCTTTTTCTCACAGCCGCCTGCGGGCGGCTGCCTGCTATGCTTGACTTTTCTTCACCGAACTTATTTCTTAATAACGTATCGGTATAGCAAATACCAAAACCTTACTTCACTGGGAAAGCGGTTCGCGTATGCTTTCCTGATTCCCACTTATTTCATAGTGTTGAAAGCTTCACACCGTGAATATTTCATACAGGTAAAGGACGGGTTATGAGCAAGATCTATGAAGACAATTCATTAACAATTGGCCATACGCCACTGGTTCGTCTGAACCGTATCGGTAATGGTCGTATTCTGGCTAAGGTCGAGTCACGTAACCCGAGCTTCAGCGTAAAATGCCGTATCGGTGCGAACATGATTTGGGATGCTGAGAAAAAAGGCATTCTGACCAAAGATATCGAACTGGTTGAACCCACCAGCGGTAACACCGGTATTGCACTGGCTTATGTGGCTGCCGCGCGGGGTTACAAACTGACACTGACCATGCCGGAAACCATGAGCGTTGAACGTCGTAAGCTGCTTAAAGCTCTCGGCGCCAATCTGGTGCTGACCGAAGGCGCCAAAGGCATGAAAGGCGCGATTGCCAAAGCCGAAGAAATTCAGGCCAGCGATCCGCAGCGTTATCTCATTCTTCAGCAGTTCAGCAACCCGGCCAACCCGGCTATCCACGAACAGACTACCGGCCCGGAAATCTGGGAAGATACCGATGGCGCAGTGGATGTGTTGATCGCAGGCGTGGGTACCGGCGGCACGATCACCGGAACGGGTCGTTATCTGAAAAGTAAAAAAAGCAGCGTGAAACTGGTGGCCGTCGAGCCAACCGACTCTCCCGTTATCACCCAGACACTGAACGGCGAAGAAGTCAAACCGGGCCCGCATAAAATTCAGGGTATCGGTGCAGGTTTTATTCCGGGTAACCTGGATCTGGAGTTGCTGGATCGCGTTACGCTGATCACCAACGATGAATCCATTCACATGGCACGCCGTCTGATGGAAGAAGAAGGTATTCTGGCCGGGATTTCTTCCGGTGCAGCAGTTGAAGCTGCGGTGAAATTATCCAAAGAACCGGAGTTTGCAGATAAGACTATCGTGGTTATTCTGCCTTCTTCTGGTGAACGCTATCTGAGTACCGCATTGTTTGCAGATTTATTCACCGAGAAAGAATTGCAACAATAATGCCACATCCTTAAAAGCGGCTAAAAA
>NZ_JAFMOS010000068.1 GCF_019049755.1 Rahnella perminowiae | reverse complement strand
GAACTGTAGTACGACTCTTTTTCCTGTATTCAATGTTATTTTTCATTAGAAACTTTGGAATTGTCGTCTTTCCGGTTTTTAGTACCACAGCCAATGAGGATCTCCGATCAGTTTTTTGCCTCGCATAGATGAGGGGAGGTATATCAGACAGTGAGCTATGCGGACGTTCCTCGTTATATTCTGTCCACCATTATTCTGTTAGTAGGAGGACTTCAGACTGGACTGTCCGCACCCCAGCATAAGATCTTGCCCTGTAGTTTGAGCATAGGAAGAGCTAATGCTGTCCAAGATCCAAGAGTAGATATATGCCCAGGGAATCTTGCCGTGTGCTAGGCAAACGCCGCAGACTGTTGCAATTATATGGTGAAGGTGCAACTAAAACAGCTATGCTTACAATGGGAGTAGATTGATATGTAATGCTTTGCAGATGGTGTAGCGGTGGATCCAGCCCGAGACAATTAGAAAAACTCACATGGTTTTGTGCCCACTTTAAGTATACGAAATCAGATTCAGGAAGTTAAAAGTTAACTAGTGTATATATATCAATGAGTTGAGTTAAAT
>NZ_JAFMOS010000069.1 GCF_019049755.1 Rahnella perminowiae | reverse complement strand
CATTTGCAATGGAGGAATGGTGCCAAAGCCAATAGCTCCCAGAAAAAAAACGGTGATAATTGCCAATGATTTAATGTGAATTGTGTAAATAAATAACAGGAGTATAATCACCAATAAAGTCAACAAAGTTAATATAGTAGGAACTAAAGCTCGGTCAGCAAACTTCGCCGCGACAAGATTACCGATAACTAACCCAATTCCATAGATTGACAATATCCAGGCAAGATTATCTGGTGAAAACCCAGCAACTTCAGTCATCATTGGGGAGATGTAAGCAAAAGAAGCAAGCAGTCCGCTAAAACCAATGGCAGTGATGAATAATGCAAGCCAAACCTGCGGGCGTTTGAAGACTGCAAGTTCATCCAGGATATGGCTAGGTTCTGTCAACTGCTTAGGAACTAAAATAGATAAGCCAACGAATCCAACAACACCTAGGACTGCTATCGCCCAAAACGCAGCTCGCCAACCGAAATGCTGGCCAAAAAAGGTTCCTAAAGGAACCCCAACTACATTCGCCAAGGTAAGACCTGTGAACATTAAAGCAATAGCGCTGGCCTTTTTATT
>NZ_JAFMOS010000071.1 GCF_019049755.1 Rahnella perminowiae | reverse complement strand
GGTATATCAATGGGTTATCTTGATACATTCTATTCTTACCCTATAAAATCCTTTAATTGTTAAAATAAGTTAATATGTATAGAAGCATTAACGGAACATGTTTATAACATAATACTGTGCAGGCTTTCGATTTTATGTCGTAATCGGAGAGCTTCAGGCTCTTAAGGATGCGCAGTATGAGCTATCTGGTTCAGTTACGAAGTTTTGTTGAAGTATACAAAGCTGGTTCGATTTCAAAAGCGGCAATGCGGTTGGGCATAAGCCAGCCTGCAATGTCTGCCCACATTCATTCACTTGAGGCTTTTACCGGGTGTGTTCCTCGTCGTTCACATGGTGTGGTGGCTACAGTGGATGGGGAGGAATTGGCGAGATTGGTGGCTTCAGATTTAGAAACGATTGAACTGAAGTTGTCGATGCTTAGATCACGTACAAGAAAGTCCTCGGGGACAGTATCTTTCATCGGGCCAGCAGAATTAATGTGGTCAAAATTACCGTACTTGGTGAAAATATTATTCAATGAAGGTATTAAATTTAAAGTTTTGACAGGAAATAGGAAGCGCATATAC
>NZ_JAFMOS010000070.1 GCF_019049755.1 Rahnella perminowiae | reverse complement strand
CAGACGCCGTATAAGGAATACCTGGCCCGCCAGGAAGGATGCGCGGATCGTCAAATCCTCTGGACGACATATAGAGGCTTTTTTTAGTCAGTAAAAAACCCTGATCGTTAACGACGGTGAAAGAAATTGCATCGCCATAAGGGGGGGCGTTATCCCCATTAGGCTCATTTGGGCCAGGAGACATCCGTCCACCGCCGCTCTCCCAGGTTTGCCCATAGTCTTTCGACACTGTAAAGCCACTTATCCCTGCTCCCCACCAGGGGATAACAATATAACGTTCAGAGGGATGGACATATTTATGGGTAAAAATACGATAAAACTGGCTGGCCACTTCCGAGCGTATCCCTAATTTGGTATCGATGTACCAAAGTTCGCCTTCGCAATTCCAGCCTTTAAGTTCCAGATACCTGTGATCGTCAAAGCGATAAACCACCTGCGCCGGAGGCTCTTTTGCCTGCGCTGCGCCCACCACCAGCGTCATCAATAATCCGCCTAAAACTTTTAGCCCTTTCATTGCATGCTCCCTTTTATTTCCCTGCATCCATATCGCAGCGCATATGATCCCA
>NZ_JAFMOS010000073.1 GCF_019049755.1 Rahnella perminowiae | reverse complement strand
ATAAGAGACAGGGATATATCCCTGCTGGTTTCAGCTTTATAACTCTTACTTCTTGTTCATACTCCCACGCTTTAGCCTTTATAACACATGCATCAAAACCATTTTCTCGAACATTGGTTAATCCCTCAGAATTAATAATATTTGGTCTGGAGTCAGTATACTTAACATCATGAGGAATCAAATTATCACAATCATGATCCCAGAGCCATTGAGAACTATCTAACATATTGTTTAATTCATCCTCGGAAGCGTTCGCAAAACCCAAAACGCAGCCGCTATGACAATCTGCATAGTGTGCCCACATTGGTACGATGTGTGGGGACTTGCTAAAGCATGTTACAGAAAACTCGCTTGAGGCTTCCCGTCTAAATTCATCAGTAGTTAATACCTTGCAATTTCGCATTGCTTTTTTTCTGTTGATTTTAACTTCATTATGTTCTCCCACTCTTTTAATAAATTTCGATAAACCTATCGTAGAAAATGCTGGATTATAATCAAATGGATCGTTGAAATCTAAAGTATTACTAAATTTAAGAGTTGTATCTCGAAGCACAGTAAGTACAGTATCACTA
>NZ_JAFMOS010000072.1 GCF_019049755.1 Rahnella perminowiae | reverse complement strand
GTAATGACGTTTAACGGGCGGGGCGATGATACCCTCCAGATTTGCCGCGGGATTGTGCTCTATCAACTCCTGATGCACAGCATGACGCATTATGTTGCACATATGCTGCCGGGTACGTGCTGCGACTTCCAGCAGACCTTTTTTCTCAATGCTTTTCAGCAGGTCGATAAAGTGACGAGGTTTCAGTTCAGCTACCGGCAAGTGTCCAATCACAGGGAATATATGATTGTTCATGCTGGCAAGCAGGCGGGACGCGTGGTTCTCTGACCATGTTCGGTTGCTTTTATGCCAGTCCAGTGCCACATACTTGAAAGTTTTTTCTGGCGAGTAAGTGGCTCTTTCAGCAGAGCGCTGTTGTGCTGGATTGATATTATGCACCAGCAATTTACGGATACCATCACGCTGTTGACGAGCATCAGCCAAAGACACGTCGGGGTAGGCACCTAAGCCGAGGCGTGATTCTTTTCTATTGATACGATATTTGAGATACCAGAGACGTGAACCGCCGGGATTGATCAAAAGGTACAGGCCGTGAGAATCGGAAACTTTGAAGGGTTTTGCGGATGGCTTTA
>NZ_JAFMOS010000074.1 GCF_019049755.1 Rahnella perminowiae | reverse complement strand
AATATACATATTCTGTTCTTTAAACGTAAGCAAACAATCGACAGCCTTTCGACTCATCAGTCTGTAATCAGCGTGATTAGAAACCTGATTTACTCCCATCTTTTCCATCAGTGAGTAGAACAGATTGGCACTTATTCTCTTGAATGCACTGTCGGTGGAGCGATCATCCCTCACACCATAGACAATATCATTACCTTCTTGATATTTTTCAACCATCGTTTCTATGCACCGAACATCATCCTGAAGATCGGCGTCTATACTTACCACAACATCTGCAGTTGTATTCGCTAAGCCTGCTATCAGTGCATTCTGATGGCCTCGGTTTTTAGAAAGTTTAATCCCAGAGACAAAAGTGTTTTTCTGGCACGCTTCTTTAATCTGATCCCATGTGTCGTCTTTGCTACCGTCATCAACAAAAATTATCTTGCTGCCTGCGCCGATTTTTTGCGTTGAAATTAAATTGCATAATACCTCGCCTAATACTTTTAGGCAGTGTGGGAATGCTTCTTTTTCATTATAGCATGGAACCACACTTTCCATTCTAGGAGGGGTATTATCGCATTCCTGCGGTATA
>NZ_JAFMOS010000076.1 GCF_019049755.1 Rahnella perminowiae | reverse complement strand
ACCATAAAGATTAACGGTATCTTTTGTAATTATTGTAGAACAAAATTTCCCTTCTATCAGTTGTCGCCCATTCTCCCCCATTCTGCCTCTCACATCCGCATTTATGACTAAATGCTTTAAACACCCGGCCAGAGCGTTAATATCGCCTTTGTCAATAATAAATCCGTTTACATCGTTTTCAATCAGACTGCTGCAACCACCGACATTATATGAAATTATAGCGCGTCCGACAGAACTTGCCTCCAAAAGAATACGCGGTATTCCTTCAGGATAAACAGAGGGAAGTGCGACAATATTAGCGTCTTTAATCAACTCTTTCATATCGTCACATTTCCCAAGCCAGTTTATCTCTCCTTTGTTATGCGCCTCTTCAAGAAAACCAAGGGGGATAGCATCAGGATCATTGGGCGTGGGTATTCCGGCAACATTGAGAGTGAATTCAACGCCCTCGAGATGGAGGCTATTTTTTACATTAATAAGGTCAGTAAGTCCTTTGCTCCATAATAATCTGCTTGCAAATAAAACCACCGGAATTTCCCTTAAAGGTTCCTTTGAGTAGGGAAAGTCAACGATAT
>NZ_JAFMOS010000075.1 GCF_019049755.1 Rahnella perminowiae | reverse complement strand
GTTCTATCTCCGCATGAAATGCAGGTTCCCCCCTGTATTTAAAGGGGTTGATGTATTTAAAACCATCATTTGGCTCAGGCGAAAATGTTCATCTGCCGAGAGAGAGAACTGCCCACGGGTCGAACTCTTCACTCCCGGTGGTCTGAATGCTGCTCTGGTCGCAGGCGGTCATTAACATGCAGGAAAGTATTGCCAGATGGGGCAGTCGTGGATACCCATACCCTTTGATGCGTAGAGTCATTTTGTTCATCCCTGTAATTAGTCCTTGGTTTTTACTGCTCTGAACCGCTGATTGCTGTATGAGATTACGCTTCACCCACAAAGCGCCAGTCAACGTGCTGGTCCTGATGGAACAATTTGTCGCTGAGCGGCCAGGGGCGTGAGCGGCAAAACTCCACCCGGTCAGTGGGCATAATCTCGCCTTCCCTGAGTGCAAGAATGGTGTTCTGGCTGAGTCCTTCGCGCGGCAGCCATGCAATCTGCCAGTATCCGCTTTTCGGACAAGGTTCACCGGTTTTACACAGCAGACTTAGTGAGGCACTTTTATCAAAATCCGGTGACGTCGGCAGCGGCCT
>NZ_JAFMOS010000077.1 GCF_019049755.1 Rahnella perminowiae | reverse complement strand
ATCTTTATTTATCAGGTGGTTATTGCATTTTTGGTTATTATTGACTGTTTTGTAGATTTTCCCTTTCAAATAAGTAGCGGTTGTTTTATGTATGCGAAAACAGGCCTTAAAATCAACGCATCAGGCTGTAATGCCGCTTTCGAATAAGGCGGATTTTTCATTAATACGGTGTAAAACCGTCCCTCCGGACAGCCTTTTCTCTGGCTAGCCTGTCCTTGCGAGCTCTGCATGCATAGGGTGCATGGTTTTGCATGCAATCCGGAGAACTCAAAATGGCTCCAACCCCTTTCTAAACTGGCTTTCAGGGGCTTTTCTTCATGCATTAAAACCAGTGAGCTAAGTCAGCAGCGGGCAGGCGGGGAGAATTACGCGCGCTCAACCAAGGTAAAAAAGATCTGGTTCGCAACTCTTCCAGTATTCTTTGGGAACCATTTTTAGATCTCTTTTTAGAAGGCGAATTATAGTACCGATATTTTGGGATTCAGAAAAAACCTTCCACTCTTTAGGGTAGAAAGTTCGCAGAATAAATCCTACAAAAGAGATAGGCGTTAGTTCCCTATTAGAAGGGATTCGACTTTCG